>NZ_JACHGY010000001.1:1200000-1539405 GCF_014207595.1 Algisphaera agarilytica | reverse complement strand
GTTGCGCCCATCGACGCGGTGGACCTGGTCAAGTCGGTGTCCAACGCCAAGAAGAAGGGCATCAAAACCGTGGTCTGGGACTCGGGCCTCGACGACGAGTCGGCCTACGAATCCTTCGTCGCCACCGACAACTTCCAGGGCGGCGTGCTCTGTGCCCGGGCGATGGCCGAGGCGATCAACGAATCGGGCAGCATCGGCCTGCTCCGCTTTGTCGAGGGTTCGCAGAGCACCGAGCAACGCGAGGCGGGCTTCCTCAGCGAGATCAAGAAATACCCCAATATCCAAGTCATCTCCGACTCGCAGCGCGGCGGCGATGAAGTGAAGTCCCAGGAAGTCGGCGCCCGGCTGCTCCAGACCGAGGGCGACAAACTCGACGGCATCTTCTGCAGCAACCAAACCACCACCGAGGGTATGCTCCTGGCGCTCGACAAGTCCCCGTTCAAGGACAAGATCAAGGTCGTCGGGTTCGACTTCAATCCGTACATCGAAGAATCGTTGCGCAACGGCCTGCTCGCGGCCACCGCGTCGCAGGACCCGTTCAACATGGGCTACCTCGCGGTGAAGACATCGATCAACCTGCTCGAAGACAAGCCCGTCGAGAAGCTCGTCGACACGGGCGTTTCTATCGTCACCAAGGACAACATCGACGCCCCGGAGATGCAGCAGGTGTTGTTCCCGGATTACCAGAAGTGGATCGCCGGGCAGTAACCGCATGGCTCGTCGCATCCTCCACCTCGAAGGCGTTCACAAACGCTTCGGCCCGGTCCACGCCCTGCGCGGCGTGGAGCTGGACGTCTACGAGGGCGAGGTCCACGCGCTCATCGGCGAAAACGGCGCGGGCAAGAGCACGCTGATGAAAATCCTCAGCGGCGCCCACCCCGCGACCGAAGGCCGCATCACACTGAACGATCGGCCGTACACCCCGGCCCGCCCCAACGACGGCCGACGCGCGGGGGTCGCGATGATCTACCAGGAGCTCACCCTCGCCCCCGACCTGAGCATCGAGCAGAACATCATGCTCGGCATGGAGCAGCACCGCTGGGGCTTCGCCAAGAACAACACCCCGAAGATCCGCGACGCGCTGGCCCTGCTCGGGCACCCCGACCTGTCGCCGCAGACGCGCGTGGGCTCGCTGAAGATCGGCACCCAGCAGCTGATCGAGATCGCCCGGGCGATCGTCAGCGAAGCGAAGATCATCATCATGGACGAGCCGACCAGCTCGCTGTCCAGCGAAGACACGCGTCGGCTGTTCGAGGTGATCCGCAAGCTGCGCGACCAGGGCATCGCCGTGATCTACATCAGCCACTTCCTCGAAGAGGTGCAGGAGATCGCCGACCGCTACACCGTGCTACGCGACGGCGAGACCGTCGGCACCGGGATGATGGACGGCGTAACTGTCCCGCAGATCATTGAGATGATGGTTGGCCGATCACTCGACGAGATGTACCCCCGGCTTGAGCACGAGATCGGCGAGGTGGCGCTGCGCTGCGGTCACGTGTCCGGCCAGGAGTTCCCGACCAGCGCCTCGCTACAGCTGCGGCGGGGCGAAATCCTCGGCGTGTTCGGCCTGGTGGGCGCGGGGCGGTCGGAAATGCTGCGCTGCCTGTTCGGCCTCGACCCGATGATCGATGGCGAGGTGGCGTTGGAACAGGGGCGTGAGCTCACGCGGCGTCGTGTCACGCCCGGGCGGTCCTTGGCCGCGGGCCTGGACCTGCTCAGCGAAGACCGCAAGCAGGAGGGTCTGGCCCAGAGCATGACGATCGTGGCGAACACGACGCTGTCGTCGCTCTACAAATCGTCGCGCTACGGATTCATTGATCTCAAACAAGAGAAAGTGATCGCCGACCGCTGGGCCGACCGCCTGGGCGTGAAGTGCCACACCACCACGGACCCGATCAGCACCTTGTCGGGCGGCAACCAGCAGAAGGTCGCCATCGGACGGCTGATGAACCACGACTCGGATATTTTCTTTTTGGATGAACCCACCCGCGGCATCGACGTCGGCAGCAAATCGGAGATCTACCTGATCATCCAGGAGCTCGCCGCGGCGGGGAAGTCGATCATCATCGTCAGTTCGTATCTGCCCGAGCTCCAGGGCGTCTGCGACTCGTTGGCTGTGATGTACCGCGGTCGGCTCAGCCCGGTCCGCGCGATCGAGGATTGGACGCTGCAAGACATCATGGGGTTTGCGACCACCGGCGAGGCCCACGCCCAGACCGCCTGAGCGGTGACACCGTGTTATGAAACTCAAGCCGTTCCTCTACAACATGCTCCCTTTCGTCGGCCTGGTCTTCGTGATCGTGGTCAGCATGATCGCGATCCAGATCAAAGACCCCAGCGGGGAAGACCTGGCCAACTTCATGAGCTTCGACAACATCCGCACGGTGCTGATCCAGACCGTGGTGGTGGGGATCGCGGCGCTGGGCATGACGCTGGTGATCATCAGCGCGGGCATCGACCTGAGCGTGGGGTCGCAGATCGCGCTGGCGACAGTGGTGTTTGCGTTTGTGGTCAACGGCGGGAGTGTCACGCCGCCGGAGGTGGACAGCGCGTCGGGCCTGGCGGTGACGTTGGCGATCCTGGCTACCATCGGGGCGTGCGGGTTATGCGGGCTGTTCAACGGGTGGATCTCTTCGAAGTTCCGCATCGTGCCGTTCATCGTCACGTTGGGAACCATGCTGATCTTCCGCGGGGTGGCGAAGTGGATCGCCGGCGGCGAGGCGGTGCGCACCCCGAAGAACGCGGCTCAGGGCTTCATGGACTACGACGGGGCGCTGGGCATCGGCATCGGGTTCTACCTGCTGATTGCCTCCATTATCGTCACGGCCGTGCTGCTCAAACGCACGGTGTTGGGGCGGTACATCTACGCGATCGGGTCGAGCGAAAACACGGCCCGCCTCTGCGGCATCGGCGTCGAAAACCAGAAGGTGTTCATCTACGTGCTCTGCGGCGTGTTCACCGGCCTGGCGGGCGTGATGCAGTACTCGTTCCTGGGCAGCGGCAACCCTACGATCGCCGTGGGGTTGGAGCTCAACATCATCGCCGCGGTCGTCATCGGCGGTGGCTCGCTCAACGGCGGGTCCGGCTCGGCGATGGGCACGTTCATCGGGGCGCTGATCATGTCGATCCTCGGCAGCACCTGCACCATGCTCGGCGCAGAAACCTACGTGCAGGAAATGACCATCGGCTCGATCGTCATCATCGCCGTCGGCATCGATCGGCTTAAGCACCTCAAGCGTTTTCAGTCTTGAGGTTTGTTTCAGATAGCTTTTTCCATACCCCGTGCATGAGAGTTTTGGCCTGAATTGCGCCTTGCGATTTAACATAGAGGACTGTTTCGCGTTCGCGGAATAAGGCATGAGCTTGACGGATAAGTTCATGGATTTTGATTGGGCTTGATTTAAGATGAATGGTCTTTTTTAATTGAAGAAGCGGGCTTCTTGGGGTTTGAATCGGATTCATGTGAAACCGGATCGGTGCATTAGCCCGGCGATCGCCAAGGGCACGAATAAACGAGTTTGATATGAAGTCTTGTAAAACGTCCAGCTCCCGTTCTGAAACAGGTCAATCCGGGGAGTCAGACAAGCGGCGGGGGGGTGCCCGTCTTGCGCAGGTCGCGGGTTTGTTGTGCTTGCTGCTGGCGGTGGCGGCGGTCCCGCTGGTGATGTGGGGCACGCAACGCGAACGAAGCCAGGTGCGCACGGCGGTGGGTTGGAAGGGCGGATCGCCTGCAACCGAAGCGAGCCGTGAAGGCATCGCCATCACGCCCGCGGCGAACAACCAGCCGCCCGCTCAGAAGGGGCAGGTCCGCTTCAACCGCGACATCCGGCCGCTCATCTCCGACAACTGCTTCCACTGCCACGGCCCCGACTCGGGGACCCGCGAAGCGGGGCTGCGCCTCGACACACACGAAGACCTCCTGCGTGACCTCGGCGGGCGTTTTGCCGTGGTCCCCGGCAAGCCCGAGCAGAGCGAGCTGTACAAACGCATCATCGCGACCGACGCGGACGAGATCATGCCGCCGCCCAAGTCTCACAAGCATCTCAACGCCGAGCAGATCGATCTGTTCCGCCGTTGGATTGAAGAAGGGGCGCAGTGGGAAGACCACTGGTCGTTCGAGCCGGTCGAGCAGCCGCTGTTGCCGGACGTCTCGCGCCCCGAGTGGGTGGAGAACCCGATCGACGCGTTCATTCTGAGTCGCCTCGACAGCGAAGGCCTCTCGCCCAACGACCACGTGGACCGGTACACGCTCGTTCGGCGGGTGAGCTTCGACCTGCGTGGCCTGCCGCCGACGCCCGAAGAGATCGCCGCGTTTGTCGGTGACGAATCGGAAGACGCCTACGAGAAGATGGTCGATCGCTTCCTCGCCTCGCCGAAGTACGGCGAGCACCGGGCGCGGTACTGGTTGGACGCGGCCCGCTACGCCGACACGCACGGATTCCACTACGACAACTTCCGCAACATCTGGCCGTACCGCGACTGGGTGGTGAAGGCGTACAACGACAACATGCCGTTCGATCAGTTCACCGTCGAGCAGATCGCCGGCGACATGCTGCCCAACCCCACGCAGTCGCAGCGCGTCGCCACCGGCTTCAACCGCAACAACCCCACGACCAACGAAGGCGGCGTGATCCCCGACGAGTACCTGGCGATCTACGCCCTCGACCGGGTCGAGGCGACCACGACGACCTGGCTCGGGCTGACCGCGAGTTGTGCATCGTGCCACGACCACAAGTTTGACCCGGTCTCGCAGAAGGAGTTCTACCAGTTCGCCGCGTTTTTCCGGAACACCACGCAGCCGGCGCTCGATGGCAACCGCGCGAACAGCAAGCCGGTGATCAGCGTCTTCGAAGCAGAAGATCAGCCGCGGGTGAAAGAGATCGAGGCCCGGCTCGGGGATATCCGGCAGGAAGTCGCGCAGACCGTTGGCGATGCCTGGCGCTTCGAGCAGGGCGTCGATTGGCTCGGGGCCGATGCCTTGAGCGTGCGGTTGGAAGACTTGTTCGACAGCAGCGAGCCAGCCGAAGCGGTTGCCTCCGAAACGGCTGCGGAGCCTGTCGAATCGTCGGAAGCCACCGAGTTGGCCGAGCCGACTGCGCCCGAAGCGCAACTCCCGCGCCTCGCCACGACCGAGGTGCTGGGCCAAGACGCGATCGAGATCGGCCCCGACACGTACCTCGAACTTGGAGACTTCGGCAACCTCAGCCGGGATGAGGCGTTCACGATCAGCTTCTGGGCCTACGTCCCCAAGGAAGGCGGCCTCCCCGCGGACAAGGTACTCTTCGGACGCTACGACCAGGACAACCACGGGCAGGGCTGGCAGGTCCGCCTCTTGAGGAACAAGTGGATCGAGGTCCGCCTGGCGTCCGGCGACAATCAACACGACGTCGTGACCGCAAAACTCAAGTCTTGGGGTGGGGTGATTCGGCAGGGCGAATGGAACCACGTCGCGCTGAACTACCACCCGCTCGATCAGTCCCGTGTCGTGATCAACCACGACAGCAGCCCGGGCCTGCAGATCTATATCCACGGCAATATCCCGAACGGCCCCAACCGTGGCAGCTCACACATGCTCAAAGGCGATTTCGCGGTCGACAAGCCGTTGGTCATCGGCGATCGGAGCGCGACAGTCGAAGCTGAAGGAGAGAGTGAGGCTAAAGAAGCCAAGCCCTACGAAGGACCGAAAGCGGGGCTGCGTGAGGTGCGAGTGTTCAACCGGGCACTCTCGACGACTGAGCTGAAGTTGTTGGCGAATGCGCTGACCCCTGAAGAGCGTAGGGGCGAAGCCGCCAAGCCGACCGAGGTATCGGGCGAGGCGGCTGAAGTGGCGGCGGAAAACGCCGAGGGCTCTGAACCCGAGTTTAAGCACGAAGCCGTTGCGGGGTTGCTTGCCGAGGCTAGTGCACTCGAGTCGGAGCTGGCGGTGATGCGTGCCTACGCTCCGGTCACGATGGTGATGGAAGAGAAGGCCGACTCCGAGCCGTTCGCCCACGTGCTGGAGCGCGGCCTCTACGACAAGCTCGGCGAGCGGGTCACGGCCGGCGTCCCCGAGGCGCTGCCGCCGCTGCCCGAAGGCGAGTCGGCCAACCGCCTCGGCCTCGCCCGGTGGATCGTCGACGAGGACAACCCGCTGACCGCACGCGTCACGATCAACCGCTTCTGGCAAGAGATATTCGGCGCAGGCCTCGTCGAAACCACCGAGGACTTCGGCAGCCAGGGCAGCCCGCCCACGCACCCCGAGTTGCTCGACTGGCTGGCGCACGAGTTCGTCGCCAGCGGCTGGGACGTGAAGCACATTTACAAGCTGATGCTGATGTCCTCGACCTATCGACAGTCGTCGAAGGTCCGCCCCGAAGTGCTCAAGGTCGACCCGGAGAACCGGCTCCTGGCGCGTGGTGCCCGCTTCCGCTTCGATGCGGAGGTGATCCGCGACCAGGCGTTGTGGCTGAGCACGTTGCTCGTCGAGGATATGGGCGGCCCCCCGGTGAAGCCGTACCAGCCAGCGGGCCTGTGGAAGACGGTGGCGTACCCCAACAGCAACACCGGGGTCTTCAAGGCCGACACGGGCGACAAGCTCTACCGCCGTTCGCTGTACACGATGTGGAAGCGCACCTCGCCGCCGCCGGCGATGATGATCTTCGACGCGCCCGACCGCGAGCACTGCCGGGTCCGCCGCGAGCGCACCAACACGCCGCTGCAGGCGCTGGTGCTGATGAACGACCCGCAGTTCGTCGAGGCGGCCCGCCACCTCGCGCAGGTCGTGATGCATACCGAAAGCGACGACCGCTTCGCCCTGATCTACACCAAGGCGATGGGCAAGGCCCCGTCGGACAAAGCACGCGGCGTCCTCGAAGACACGTTCAACCAGCTCCACGCGATCTACCAAGAAGACCCCGAGAGCGCGAAGAAGCTGCTGGCCGTGGGCGACTCGCCGGTGGACGAAACACTCGACCCGGTCGACTTGGCCACGTGGACCATGATCGCCAACCAGGTGATGAACATGGACGCGTTCATCAACAAGAACTGACCCGCCCCAACGACTCGCCCCTGATCCTGCACCCGCAAAGGCATCAACCATGAGTTACCCCGTCGAAGAATACCTCCAGCTCGAAACCCGCCGACAGTTTTTTACCCGCATGGGTAAAGGCCTGGGCGGCATCGCGCTCGCCTCCATGCTCGGCAAGAACCCGCTCGCCTCGGCGGGCGAGACCAACCCCGCGTCGCTGATCCTGCCCGAGGGGCGCGGCGCCCTCGGCTCTCCGCACTTCGCGCCCAAGGCCAAGCGGGTGATCTACCTGTTCATGTCCGGCGCGCCGTCGCAGCACGACATGTTCGACTACAAGCCGTACATGAAGCTCTGGCACGACAAGGACCTGCCCGAAGAAATCCGCGGCGGTCAACGCCTCACTGGCATGACCTCCGGGCAGGCACGCTTCCCCATCGCCCACTCCATCTACGACTTCAAACAACACGGCCAGTCCGGCGCGTTCGTGAGTGAACTTCTTCCCTACACCTCGCAGATGGTTGACGACATCGCGATCATCAAGTCGATGTGGACCGAGGCGATCAACCACGACCCGGCCATCACCTACATCCAGACCGGCCGGCAGATCCCCGGCCTGCCGAGCCTCGGCGCGTGGGTGAGCTACGGCCTGGGCGCGAGCAACGAAAACCTCCCCACGTTCGTCGTGCTCAACTCCAGCTGGACCGGACGCCAGAGCGCCCAGGCGTTGTTCTCACGCCTATGGGGCAGCGGCTTCCTGCCATCGGAGCACCAGGGCGTGGCCTTCCAGTCCATGGGCGACCCCGTGCTCTACCTCAGCAACCCCGACGGCGTGGGCACGCACTCCCGCCGGATCATGCTCGACGGCCTGGAGCACCTCAACCAGGAAACCTACGAAGAGATCGGCGACCCCGAGGTCCACGCACGTATCGCCCAATACGAGATGGCCTTCCGCATGCAGGCCTCCGTGCCCGAACTCACCGACATGTCCGGCGAGTCCAAGAAGACGCTCGAGCTCTACGGACCCGACGTCGAGAAGCCCGGCACCTTCGCCTACAACTGCCTGCTCGCACGGCGCATGGCCGAGCGCGGCGTGCGCTTCACCCAGATCTTCCACCGCGGCTGGGACCAGCACGGCGCGATCCCGCAGGACCTGCCCAACCAGTGCCGCGACATCGACCAGGCCAGCTACGCCCTGATCACCGACCTGAAGCAGCGCGGCCTGCTCGAAGACACGCTCGTGGTCTGGGGCGGCGAGTTCGGCCGAACGATCTACTGCCAGGGCCCGCTGACCAGCAAGACCTACGGCCGTGACCACCACCCGCGCTGCTTTACCATGTGGATGGCCGGCGCGGGCGTGAAGCCCGGGATCGTCTACGGCGAGACCGACGACTTCGGCTACAACATCACCGAAAACCCCGTCCACATCCGCGACCTCAACGCCACCATCCTTCATCAGCTGGGCATCGACCACAGCCGGTTCAGCGTCAAGCACCAGGGCCTGGACCAGCGCCTGACCGGTGTGGAAGAGGCGCACGTGATCAAGGACCTCCTGAAGTCGTAAGCGCGACGCATCGATCTGTTTTTTATGAAGACACTCACCATTGTTTTGGGAATCCTCGGGGCGCTAGTGGCGGCCGCGCTCGTGGCGATGCCGTTCGTGTTTCCGCTGGAAGGCGAGCCCGGGCCCGACTGGGTCGTGGCGGCGGGGAGGTTCCATATCCTGGCGCTGCACTTCCCGATCGGTTTGCTGCTGATCGTGCCCGTGTTCGAGATGCTCGGGCTGCCGAAGTTCGGCAAGGCGTTGCGCCCCGTGCCGTCGGTGCTCATGGGCTTGGCGATCTGCTTTGCGGTGGCGACCTGCGTGCTGGGCTACATGCTTGCCTGGGGCGACGGCGATGCGGGCGAGCTGCTCGACGACCACCTCTGGGGCGGGATCATCACGACAGTGGTGATGATCGCGGCGCTCGTCATTCGGCTGGCGTACACCACGACCAAACGTGCCGGGGTTTACGTGCCCTACCTCGCGACGCTGGGTTTGAGCCTGGCGTCGCTGACCTGGGGCAGCCACCACGGGGCATCGCTGGTGCACGGCGAAGACTACCTCTACGCCAAGCTGCCCGTGTCGTTCCAGCAGACGCTGGGGGTGTACGAAGCGCCGCCGCCGCCCTTGAGCGAAGCCTCGCCGGTGTTCGCGGGCATCATCGAGCCGATTTTCAACCAGCACTGCTACTCGTGTCACAGCGAAGCCAAGGAGAAGGGTCGATTCCGCATGGACGAGTTCGAGCTGCTGCTCGCCGGCGGCAAGAGCGGAATCCCCGGCGTGGTCCACGGCGACCTGTCGGGCAGCGAAGTCTTCACGCGCATCTCCTTGCCCCTCAACGACGACAAAGTCATGCCGCCCATCGAGAAGGACCGGCTCTCCGCACAGGAAGCCGCGCTCATCGGCTGGTGGATCGAGGGCGGTGCGTCCGAGACAGTCACGATCCAACAACTCGCCGAGCAATCATTCCCCGAAGCGATCGAAGCTGCGGTGATGGAACTGCTGGGCGTCGAAGAAGAGGTACCCGAGCCGCTGAGCCCCGAGGCGTTCGCTGCGGTCGCGGGCCAGATCAAGTCTCACTACGGCATCGACCTCTTCGCCTACTCGCAGAACCTCGAAGACGGGCTGTTCCTCGAAACCCAGAACGCCTCGGCCCCGTTGAGCGCGGAGGTCTTGGCTGAACTCGAGCCGGTGGCGACTCACCTGGTGTCGATCAACCTCTGGCGTCGCCAACTCGAACCCGGGGCGGTCCAACAGATCGTATCCTTCCCCGCGCTCTCAACGCTGCAGCTCGGCCAAACGAACATCACCCCCGAAGACCTCCAGCACCTCGTCGGGCTGAACAAGCTCCGCTCGCTCAACCTGCACGGCACCGCGATCGACGACTCGGCCGTCGAAACCCTGTCGCAGATGAAGTCGCTGCGTCGGCTTTTCCTCTTCGACACCGGCATCTCGGCCGAGGGCATCGAACTGCTCCGCGGCGCGTTGAAAGACTGCGAGATCCTCGTCCCCCAACCCGCCGGGCCCGAGACACCCGTTGCCGAGGGGGAGGCGCCCGCCGAGGGCGAGTCCGCCGAGTACGTCGAGTGACCGATCGGGCCCTGGCCCCGGAGGTGAGTGCTCGATCTTTCACGAAAAGACGGCAATGAAAAACGCCACCAGACAAGGCTGGTGGCGTCCTTATTTCGCTGTTCCGTCGCGTGGGGTGCGATCGGGTTTTGAAGCTCCCGCGGCTGGATTCGAACCAGCAACCAAGTGATTAACAGTCACCTACTCTACCGTTGAGCTACGCGGGAAACGCAGGGCGAGTCACATAGGTTAGCGATCTGCGCCCAAGGTTCAAGGCGCTTGTTGCAAACTCGATCGACGCGTCTGACCGCCGGGGCGGGGGGCGTGGTTTTGGGGCCCCGCCCGCCAGCGTTCCGGGCGTAAGTCGATTGTTTTAAAAAGCTTACTCAATCCTTCAGGATCACCACGTCCTCGGGGTCCAGCGTGGCGGAGAGGGTCGCGCCCGCGGCCTCGACCAGGCGGGGGTTGAGCTCAAACGCCTTGAGGCTCAGCTCGTCGCTGATCTGTAGCTGATACTGGGCCATCTCGCCGAGGTAGACCGAGTCGGCCCGGGCGGCGGAGAAGTGGTTGGTGCCGTTGAAGTTCTGGCCGTTCGAGCCGTCGGCGGCGTCCGAGCTGAGCGAGACGGTCTCGGGGCGGATCGACACGGTCACGTTGCCCGCGTTGGGCAGCTCCTCGGGGAAGACGCCCGAACGCAGCAGGCCCATCGGCGTGTCCAGCACCACGAACTCGCCGCCCGCGGGGTTGGGCTCCCGGCCCTTGACCTCGGCGGTGACGAAGTTGGTCTCGCCCAGGAAGTCGGCGACGAAGCGGTTGGCGGGACGCTCGTAGAGCTGACGCGGCGGGCCGACCTGCATCACGTTGCCCGCGTTGAGCACCGCGACGCCATCGGCCATGGACAACGCTTCCTTCTGGTCGTGCGTCACGTACACCCCGGTGATGCCCGAGGCCTTGCAGATGTTGCGGATCGACTGACGCATCTCCAGACGCAGCTTCGCATCGAGGTTGGACAACGGCTCGTCGAGCAGCAGCACCGTCGGCTTGATCACCAGCGCCCGCGCCAGCGCGACGCGTTGCTGCTGTCCGCCCGAGAGCTGATTGATTTTGCGTTCGGCCTGCACGGTGAGCTGCACCGATTCGAGTGCCTCGTCGACACGCTTGTCCATCTCGGCTTTGGACACCTTGCGGACCTCCAGGCCGAACGCCACGTTCTGGCGAACGGTCATGTGCGGCCAGAGCGCATAGCCCTGGAAGACCATGCCGGTGTTGCGTTTGTTGGGGGGCAGGTGGGTGACGTTGTCGTCGCCGAAGCGGATCTCGCCGGAGGTCGGGTCGGTGAAGCCCGCGATCATCCGCAGCAGCGTCGTCTTGCCGCAGCCCGAGGGCCCCAACAAGAAGAACAGCTCGCCCGATCCGATGTCGAGGTTGATGTTGTCGACCGCGACGGTCTTGCCGAACTCTTTGCGTAACTGGCGGATAATGATTGGGGTCATAACCCGGATAGGGTAAAGGCTATTGGCGGGTGGGTCTACGTTTATGGCTGTGATTAATCGTGCGCTAACACGGGGGTTGCGTGTTGCGGCACCCGTTTCAGGCCGAAGGCCGCGGGGAAATCATGGCCGCGAGGTGCCCGACGCCCTTGCCGTGCCGGCGGTAGCTGTGCAGGGCGGGGTCGTCGAACGTGCAGCCGGGGAAGACATCGATGTGTTCCGCGGCCAGCCCCGACTCGCGCAGTTGGGCCACCGCGACCGCCCGGGTATCGAGGTGGGGCTTGACGCCCAGATCGTCGCGGACCGCGTGGGGCGTGGCGTCACGGAAGAGCGCCGCGACCTCTTCGCCGACCTCGTAGCGTTCGGCCGAGATGCACGGCCCGATCGCCGCGACACAACTCGTCGCCTCAAACAAACCCGGCGCCGCTTCGGCGAGCGCGGCGAGGGTTCGGCCGATGACGTTCACGGTCGGGTCCAAGCCTCGCCAACCCGCGTGCACCGCCGCGACGAGCTTGCCGTCGGCCGAGCTGATCAACACCGGCACACAGTCGGCGGTGCGGACGACGACGACTTCGCTGGGGTCTTGGGTGAAGTGTGCGTCGGCCTCGGCCGCCCGCGCGTTCGGCGAACTGACCGTGTTGCCGTGCACCTGCTTGGCCATGATGATGCGCGGTGGGGCGTCCCCTAGCCAACACGCCGCCCCGATCACGTCCGCGACCTCGTCGGGCGACTTCACGTCCCAGTCGTTGGTGGTGAACAGGTGCCGCACGCCCAGGCCGTCGAAGAGTGACGACTTCCAGACACGCTGCCCCGAGCCGAGTTGGACCAGTTCAAACATCGGCGAAAGTGTAACCCTGAGATGCCAAAGAGCGAACCCGTGTTCCCCGCAACACCCGCTGCCGTGGCCGGCTTGGGGTGGGCGGTTGGGTTGTCGTTTCGATCCACCACGGAGCTTGGGAGGCACGGAGACACGGAGGAAGGCAGGAAGCATTTGATTTCAATAATCAATGCCTTGGTTCTTCTCCGTGCCTCCGCGCTCTCCGTGGTGGATCGAAACGAGTCCCCTTGAACACGGACCCTCGACCAACGACGACGGGTTCCGACCTTGAGCGATCCCGGCAAGGTGGTGAGCTCAAGTGTCGCCACGCACCCGACGTGTGCGTCAGCCCGGTTCCACGGGTATGGGCGTGCTTGGTGCCTTGCCTGTGCGACCTTCACGCCTGGAGTGCCACCGTGGTCCGACATTAGGGGATGAGACGCGTCGGGTGTGCGCACGGAAAGGTCGCTGAATTCACGGAGATGAGTACTGACAAGGAGTAAGAAATTTTCTGGGGTGATGATTTTTTGCGTTCGGATGCGAGCAACTGTGCGCACGAATCTGACTCTCGCCCTCGGTCAGTGTTCCCAGTCGGCCCGGGGGATCGGGCGGTTGTCCGGGATGCGGAAGCTGGCGTAGCGGGCGTGGCGTCGGAAGAGGTTGTGGTAGCGCAGCATCAGGATCATGGACCAAATCCCCAGGACCACGGCCGTCAGGCCTCCGCCGCAGCCGAGGGCCGAAAGCAGATATCTGTTGCTCAACGGGGTTGGGGCTGTGGGGTTGCCGCCCGAGTAGGCCGACGCCAGGCTCAAGGCGATGAGCGAGAACACGAAAAGCCCCAGGGTGACCGCCCAGGCCCAGATGAGGATGGTCGTTTGGCGGGCGATCCCCGGGTGAGGGGCGCGTCGCGCCAGCCGGCGGAGGACGACCGCGAGGCAGAACAGCCCGGCCAGGCCGATCAGTCCCGCCACGCTGTCGAGGGCTTCGATGGTGTTGTCGATCTCCAGGGTGGATCGATCGTATGAGGTACCGAGGGTGAGCGAGCTGAGCCCCGCGGTGACCAGCGAGAATCCGGAGTAGATCATCAGCAGGCCGCGCGCCCAGGCACGGGTGCCTCCGGGGATGACGATGCTCGGGTCGGGCTGGGGTTCGGGGGTGGTCAGCCGCCAGTAGCCGTAGGCGGTGGCGAGGGTGGCCAGGAAGGTGAAGACCAAGACGAAGACTTCGAGAAACATGTAGAAGTCGTAGGCCACGCCAAATAACTCGATGAAAATACCGGTCACGATACTGACGAGCAGCACGGCCAGCACCCACGCCATGCCGCGGGCCAGGGTTCTTAGCCAGTTGGCGTCGCCGAAGCGCAGCAGGTCGCCGATGAGCGACCAGTGGACCGCGGTGCCACACTCCGGGCAGTCGCCGCGGGCGTCCATCGTGCGCAGGTTGTAGCCGCACTGGCGGCAGAGCAGCTCGCAGTCGACCCGGCCCTGATTGTCGAGGGCGCCGCGCGGGATGCGAGAAAAGTCCAGGGGTGGGGCGTTCGGTTGGGGATCGATGGAAGGGGAAGGAGCCGGAAGATCGGAAGGCAGAGACATCGATCCAGTTTAAGCCAGACCCGACCGGGGGTGCTAGATGAGCGGATCCATCGATCTGGAGTCGATCTACAAGCAGGGGGGTTCGCATTACTTATGAACCGGAGGACGTGAAGTTGGCGGTATAGCGTCATGCGGAAGGGGGTTTGCGATTATTTAGTTCATCTGGTTGACTTTGTTTTTAACGAACCATAATGTCCGGAATACATGTCACGGGGTTTGTGTTGTATCTAAAGTAATTCTCCCTGATTCTCGACTGGCATAAAACAGACTTAAAGACTGTACGCAAAAAACAAAAAACTTTTGTATTCATCCGTGTCGCGCGCGGGGGCTTCTATCGGCTTCATTTCTCGTATTACTCGAAGGATTTGTTATGAATAAAACGCTCCGCCGCATACATTCTCACGCTTTTACCTTGATTGAGTTGTTAGTTGTTATAAGTGTCATTGCTTTACTGATTGCCATTCTCTTACCCGCACTGTCGGCATCGCGCCAAGCGGCCCGCCTGGTTCAGGATTTGACTCAGCTCCAGCAGATCAAGGTGGGAAACGCCACATACACGAATGATTACGACGGCTATTACCCCGTGGTTTACCGGCTCCCCGGGCAGCCCGGCAACGAGTTCAACATCAGTATTGAGGAGCAGCTGGCTTCCTACACGTCGGGCTTCACGTACACCAGCGATCAGGCGTGGAACACGCAGTACATGCGGCGGGGAGCAGACAATATCCCGGACATGTCGATCTGGGAATCGCCGGTGGATACGCTTGCGAACCGTTTTGAGCCCAACACCTACAACCGCAGCTACTCGATCAATCAAGCGGAAAGGCCTTCCGACAACCCGTTCCAGAAGCGTACGCGTAATGGCGTCTCGGTGACGATATTTGTTCAGGACGACAGCCTCACCCCGGTGGCGGGCGATGAGGGGTTCTCGCGTCGCGTCGATGATGTTCAGGCGAGTTCGACGTCGATCGACTACACGCCAAACTTCACGGAATTGAATTTCTGTGGTTGGGCCAACGGCGCAGAGATGAATAGCTTCGAGCTGTTTGGTAACGCCCGGAGCTTTATTATCCAGGGCCCCTGGGCGGCCAATCCGAGTCGGTTCTATGGCTACGGCGGGCCGGCGTCTGAACCCGGGCAGGACCCGCGCAGCCTCAACGTCAATTTTGCCTTTGCTGATGGGCACGCGTCTTCAGAACAGGCGGCTTCTCTACTCAATCCCAACGAGGCCCCCAATACGGTCTTTAGCGATGGCGAAGGGCTTATGAATGCCGAGAAACGTTAGATGGACCGGGTGCTACCATCACTGGTGGCAGCACCCGGCGGGTTTGTTTGCGTCCTGTACGCCATAACGTTTGTTTCTGGAAGTCTTCCCTTTTTTACAGATCGTGACATGACAAAACTACGCGTATATCTCGATAACAATCAGCTGACCAGTTATATCGTGATTGGAGCGGTTGCTGCGCTGGCGGTTTATTTCTTAGTCAACCGATTGATGAAGGACCCCTACGCGGGCCCGTCCAAAGCCTACTACTACAACTTGGCGACCCAGGAAATCGTGGTCAAGTCGAGCAAGTTTGTTCCGCCGATCGATCTGGGCAACGGAGAGCAGGGAGTGCTCGCGCATATGTACGGGTGTGGCAGTTGCCCGGAGGCTGTTTCGGAGCTCAAGGTTGGGTACCTGGAGAAACGGTCGGACGCCGCGAAGAAGCTGCTTGAGAAGTATCCCAAGCGGGGAAGTGTTCCGAGTGAAGAGGTTGGGCCCTTGATGCGCCCCGACTATCAGCTGATCGCCACCACGGAGCAGGCGGTTGCGGGCGATTGGCTGCCGTACGGGAACTCGAACGGCCTGAGCATGAGCATCGTCGGGCTCTGTGAGAACGGCGAGCCGAAGGTGATCTGTGTGCCGTGAGTTTGGAGGCTTAAGTAGTCGGCCTGTGGGTTGGCGAGCTTTGGTGACTAACGGCGCTGTCCGTTGAACCATCGGCCTTTGAGGATCGAATGGGGGCTTTGGGCGGCGGATCGAGATGGCGTCGCAAATGCTGCGCGGAATTTTCGGATTCGGGCTTGCGATTCGCTGCCCGTAGCGGCACAGTGTAGGCACCATGTACGAAGCCACCATCGAGAAGACCTTCAGCGCCGCCCATGCTTTGCGTTTGCCCGACGGCACGCTCGAGCCTTTGCACGGCCACGACTGGTTGATCAAGGTCACCGTGGCGAGCGAGGGGCTCGACGAGATCGACACGGTCATGGACTTCCACAAGCTGCAGGACCTGGTCGAGCAGCGCATCGCGCCGTGGCGGAACCAGAACCTCAACGCGGTCGCGCCGTTTGCGAACAAGAACGGCGAGCTGACGGTGAACCCCAGTGCCGAGCGGGTCGCGGAGCAGATCGCGTGGACCATCTCGGGCCAGATCCCGGATCAGGTGTGGCTGAAGGAAGTGTCGGTGGGCGAGGCGGTGGGGTGCACGGCCCGATATCGGCCGTGAGCATGGGTTTGTGGTGGGTCGGGGCCGCGGGTTTGCCCTATCATTGTGGTTGGTTGAACGAGCTTCCTTCGGAGTTGACGATGCGAGTAGGGATGACTTTCTGGGCCATGGCCGCGGCGGCGTTGACCGTCACCGGTTGTGGCGGACCTTCGGAGCAGCCTACGCCCCCGCCGCCCGCGGTCGAGGTGGCGACGCCCGAACGGCGTGATGTCACGTCGTACTACCACTACACCGGCAACCTCGAGTCGATCGCGAGTGTCGAGGTGCGGGCCCGCGTGTCGGGGGTTCTCGAAGAGAAACACTTCGAGGTCAGTTCTCCGGTCGATCAGGGCGCGAAGCTGTTTACGATCGAGACGGCGCCGTACGACGTGGCGATCCAGGCCGCCGAGGCCGCGGTGCAGTCGGCCGAGGCCGCGGTCGAGCTGGCGACGATCGAGCGTGACCAGGTTCAGGAAGCGTTTGACCGCAACGCCGCGAACGAGCGAGAGCTCCAGAAGTACATCACCGCGCTGAAGACCGCCGAGGCCGAGAAGCTCTCGGCCGAGGCGTCGCTGGACGACGCGAGGCTGCAACGTAACTACGCGGACGTGGTCGCGCCGATCTCCGGCCGGGTCAGCCGAGAGCTGGTGGATGTGGGCAACCTCGTGGGTATGGGCGAGCCGACGCTGCTCACCACAGTGGTGCAGATGGACCCGATCCACGTTTACGTGGATGTCAGCGAACGCATCGTGCAGGAATACCTCAACCGGGAGCGCAACGGAAGCATTAACGCCGACGACGCGCCGCCGCCGCCGCCGATCGAGATCGCCCGCTCCAGTGACGATCCGGGGTCCTACCCGTTCCACGGCATGATCGACTACGTGGATAACGTCGTGGACGAAAGCACCGGCACGCTCCGTGTCCGCGGCAGCATCCCGAACGCTGACGGCCGGCTGTTCCCCGGGCTGTTCGTCCGGGCGCGGGTGCCCTACGACACGATCGAAAACGCGGTGCTCGTCCGCGAGGACGCGCTGGGTGCGAGCCTCACCGGCAAGTACGTGCTGGTGGTGGATGAGAAAAACATCGTGCAGCAGCGCCCCGTGACGCTCGGCGAGAAGACCGACGACGGCTACATCGTGGTCACCGAGGGCCTGGATGGCAGCGAGACCTACGTGACCGTCGGCATCCAGAAGGCCCGTCCCGGTTCGCCGGTGACGATCCGCGAGAAGTCGCAGGACGACGGGGCTCCACGGCTCAGGCCCCAGTCGTCCAGCGAGAAGCCCGCCGCGCCCGCCGAGGGGGAGGCCCAGTAGATGATTTCTCGCTTCTTTATTGACCGCCCGGTCTTCGCGGCCGTCGTCGCGATCATCATGATGATCGTCGGCGGGGTGAGCGTGTTGGTGCTGCCGATCGAGCAGTACCCCGAGATCGCGCCGCCGGTCGTGCAGGTCACCGCGAGCTACCCCGGGGCCGACGCCCAGACCGTGGTCGACACGGTCACCGCGCCGCTCGAACAGCAGATCAACGGCGTCGAGGGCATGATCTATATGAGCTCGACCTCGACCTCCGAGGGCACGTGCACGATCAACGTCACGTTCGAGCTGGGGACCGACCCCGACCTCGCGTCGGTCTACACGCAGAACCGCGTCGCGATCGCCGAGCCGCGCCTGCCCGAGGAAGTCACCCGGCAGGGCGTGCAGACCAAGAAGCGTTCGACCAGCTTGCTGCAGGTCGTTTCGGTTTACGCCGAGACGGACGAGAACGGCAACCCGATCAACCCGTCGTACGACGAGCTGTTCCTGTCGAACTACGTCGAGATCTACGTCAAGGACCGCCTCGCCCGGGTGCCGGGCGTCGGCGAGGTGTTTGTGTTCGGCGGCAAGCCGTTCGCGATGCGGATTTGGCTCGACCCCGAGAAGCTCGCCGCCCGCGACCTGACTACCGTCGACCTGCTCGACGCGCTGCGCTCGCAGAACGTGCAGGTCTCCGGCGGCAAGATCGGCCAAGAGCCCGCGTCCACGCAGGACGGCTTCCAGTACACCGTCACCACGCTCGGCCGTCTGCAGAGCGTCGAGCAGTTCGAAGAGATCATCGTCAAGGTCGGCGAGGACCAACGCACCGTCCGCGTGAAAGACGTCGCCCGCGTCGAGTTGTCCTCGCAGGACTACGCCTGGTCGGCCGAGGTCAACGGCCGTCCCGCCGCGACGCTGGGCGTGTACCAGCTGCCCGGTTCCAACGCGGTCGCCGTGGCCGAAGGCATCAACGCCGCGATGGCCGAGCTCGAGCGCGACTTCCCGCCCGGCCTGAAGCAGAAGGTCACCTTCGACTTCACCACTTTCGTCACCGCCTCGATCGAAGAAGTCGTCACGACGCTATTCATCACGATCTTCCTCGTGTTCCTGATCACCTACCTGTTCATGCAGAACCTGCGGGCGACGCTCGTGCCCGCGGTCACCATTCCCGTGTCGCTGCTGGCGACCTTCGGCGTACTGCTGATCTTCGGCTTCTCGCTGAACATGCTCACGCTGTTCGGCCTGATCCTCGCGGTGGGTATCGTGGTCGACGACGCCATCGTTGTGGTCGAGAACACCTCTCGAAACATCGACGAGAAAGGCCTGGACCCCAAGGAAGCCGCGCGCCAAGCAATGGACGAGGTCAGCGGCGCGCTGATCGCCACCACGCTCGTCGTCCTCGCGGTGTTCATCCCCACGGCACTCCTCGGCGGGCTCACGGGCGTGTTGTACCGCCAGTTTGCGATCACCATCGCCGTGGCCACCAGCTTCTCGACCATCAACGCCCTGACCCTCAGCCCGGCGCTCTGCGGCTTGCTGCTCCGCCCGCAAAAGCAGGTCCGTTTCCCGCTGTTCGTGCTGTTCAACAAGACGCTCAACGGCACGCGGACCGGCTACCTCTGGCTGGTGCAGAAGGGTGTCCGCCTCGCGCTCATCGTGCTGATCGTCTTTGGCGGGTTCGTCGCGCTGACCGGCGGGCTTTACAAGAAGACGCCCACCGGCTTCGTGCCGTCCGACGACCTAGGCTACTTCTTCGTCAACGTGCAGCTTCCCGACGCCGCGAAACTCGCCCGGACCCGCGAGGTGGTGAATCAGGTCGACGAGATCCTGTTCAGCACCGAGGGTGTGGTCGACATCATCAGCGTCAACGGCTACTCGATCCTCAGCGGAACCCAGGCCAGCAACAACGGCTTCTCGATCGCGATCCTCGAGGGCTGGGACGACCGCCCGCACGTGGACGAGATCCTCGCGCAGGTTGCCCCCCGACTGGCGCAGATCCCCGAGGGCGTGGTCTTCCCGTTCACCCCGCCGCCCATCCAGGGCCTGGGCGCTTCGGGCGGTTTTGAGTACCAGCTCCAGGATCGCAGCGACGCGGGGGTCGGGGCGTTGCAGGACGTGGCCGACGCGATGGTCGCCGCGGGCACGCAGGACCCCACGCTCACGCAGATGTTCAGCAGCTTCCGGGCCCGTGTCCCGCAGCTGTTCGTGGACATCGACCGGGTGAAAGCGCAGAAGCTCGGCGTGCCGCTCGGCGTGGTGTTCGACACCATGGCGACCAACCTCGGCGGGGCGTACGTGAACGACTTCAACTACTTCGGCCGGGTCTTCCGGGTCTACGCCCAGGCCGAGGCGGACTTCCGCCGGTCGGCCGAGGACATCACGCTGCTGAAGGTCCGCAACCAGAACGGCGACACACTGCCGCTGGACTCGGTCGCGCGGGTGGAAGACTCGCTCGGCGCCGCGGCGATCGTCCGGTTCAACCAATACCCCGCCGCAACCATCACCGGCTCGGCGACGTCGGGCGTGTCGTCGGGCCAGGCGATCGAGTCGATGCGCCGGTTGTCGGACGAGGTCCTGCCCCCGGGTTTCAGCTACGCGTGGTCGGGCCAGACGTATCAGGAGCTCGAGGCGGGCAGCCAGGCGTCGGTCGCGTTCGCCATGGCGTTCATCATCGTGTTCCTTGTGCTTGCCGCGCAGTACGAGAGTTGGACCACGCCGATCTCGATCCTGTTCACCGTGCCGCTGGGCGTCTTCGGTGCGCTGGTCGGCGTCAACGCGCTGGGCCTGGACAACAACATCTACACGCAGGTGGGTTTCGTGTTGTTGATCTCCCTGGTGGCGAAGAACGCGATCCTGATCGTGGAGTTTGCGCGCGACCTGCGGATGAACCAGGCCCGATCGATCGCGGACGCGGCGATCGAAGCCGCCAAGCTCCGCTTCCGGCCGATCCTCATGACGGCGTTCTCGTTTGTCTTCGGCACGGCGCCGCTGGTCATCGCCACCGGCGCGGGTGCGTCGAGTCGGCGCTCGCTGGGTACCGCGGTGTTCTTCGGGATGTTGTTGGCGACGATCGTCGGGGTGATCTTTGTCCCGGTGTTCTTCTACATCATCCAGACCATGGCCGAGAAGGTGAAGCCGCCAAAGAAAGCCGCGGACGCCTCTCCGCCGCAGCCTTCGGGCGACACCGGCGCCCCGAACCCCGCGTAATCCCGAGCTGGATTGACCCGGCCCATAAAAAAAGGCTCGGCTGGAACCGAAGTCCCAAGCCGAACCCTTCCGGGGGCAATGTTTTGCTCATCAAATCTTAACACAATTTCTATGGAAATCCACTTAGTGTGTTTTGATGAGGGGTGTTGAGGAAAAAAGCGGGTTTAGAGCCTTTGGGGCTGCTTTTCTATCTCAAGCAGGCGAATCATATCGAAGCCGATCGGGCTGTCAAGCGTGCCGCCGCAGGGCGCGGGGCGCGATCTTCAGGCGTTGGAGGTGGGGCTGGACCTCTTGCCAGAACCGCTTGGCGTCGCTGCCGTAGCCCGCGGTAGGGGCGACTTCGGGCAGGTGTTTCGTGAAATAGGCCTTGAACCGCTCCATCATCAGCTCGCGGTTGTACTTGGCGATCATCGACGCGAGGGCCACGGGCATGTGGTTCTCCTCGGCGGAGGTCTGAAACACGACGGTCATCTCGCGTCCGCCTCCGCACTCGATACGGTAGCTCGATCGCGCCGGCGACTCGGCTAGTACATCGACTTCGACTTCGGGGAAGTTCATTGCCAGCGTATCGCGGTAGCGCATCCGGCCGGACTGGCGGTCGACCACGACGGTGGGGTGGTGCTCGCCGTAGTGCTGCCAGATGTGCTGTAAATGCCCGGCGACAAAGGTAAAACTCACCGCGGCTTTGGACCGCGTCGCGTCGACCATGCGGTTGAAGCGGTCCTCCAAAATGACCGCGCAGCCCAGGTCCGCGACCTCCACGCCGATGCGCCCGCAGGTCTGGCGCAGCATGTTCCGCGCGATTGCCAGTTCCCCCTCGTCGGCCGACACCGGCAGCTCCGCCCACGGCCCGACCTCGTCCATCGTGTACCACGGCAACTCGTGCAGCGAGCGGTGCGACTGTTCACCCATCGCGTCCAGCCACGCCGCGAGGTCGCCCGGCACCTCGGCGGGGTCGTCGTGCATGAGCGAGGCGAACGCCAGGCAGCCCATTTCCAGGTGCTTGATCCCCGCGGCCTTGGTGGTCAGCTTCTTCGAGTCGTTCACTACCAGCCGGCCCTTGCGGCCCGACAATCGGCGACACACCGCCTTGTTCAGCCGGGCCCACAGGTCCGGCGGATCGGCGTCGTGGTCGAGCTTCGGGATCCGCAGCACGCATCGGCCGACGGTCATCGGGCCGAAAAACGGCCCGTATCCCGCCTCGTCGATGCCCGCGTAAATAAACATAAATCGCTTTCGGAAAGCAGTTAACGAAAGTTTTGGCCGCCGGGTTTCTCAAAACCCGGCGGAAACGTCCGTATAATGTAGCCCGTGAAGCGCGTTCAATCGCCCGGGTGGGTCAAGGGGCATGGAGTTTTGCCGTTGCCTGGAGATATTGAGATGAAAACCCGTTGTGAATTCGGATGGATGGCCCGGCTCGCCGTGGCCGGTTTGTTGGCGTGGCCCGCGACGATGTCGTCGGCCCAGCTGCAGGTCGAGGCGGACGCCGAGGCGCTCGACACCGGGCGGTCGCAGACCGTGGTGATCACCGAGCGCCCGCTGCGCACATTCCGCGGCGAAGCGGTGCGCGTCGGGCGGTATGCCGAGAGCGAGAAGGCCATCGGCGTCGTGCGTCCGCTACGGCCCGTGCCGAGCTTCTCCTACCGCGACGGGTACCGGTACGGCTACGACCGCTACACCCCGCGCTACGAAAAAGCCATCGGCGTCGTTCGGCCGTACGTCACCTACGACCCGCCGGTCTACAACCCGCCCCAGACCTTCACCAACCCCAACGCCCGGGACGAGTCTTCGGCCCGACGCGCCCCATCGATCGACCTCCAGCCGGTGTTGGCCCAGGACATCGAGGTCACCGCGGTCGAAACCGTCGTCGTCCCCGAAGCGCACCGCGACGATGCGTGGGCGCTGCTCAACCACGGCTACTACCGCGAAGCCCGTCAGCAGTTCGCGCTGCTCGGCACCGTCGACGACACGCCCACCCGCACGGGCCACGCGCTCGCGGCGGTGCTCTCGGGCGACCTGGCCGGCGGCGCGGCGCTGATGCCCGACACCCCCGAGCTCCCCGAAGGCGTGGTGTTCCGCCCCGCGACGATCAAGCGTCTGGACCAGATGCGCGAGTACCTCTACGCCGACCAGCCGGAGATGCAGGCGAAGCTGCAAGCCATCCTCGACGCGGTGCGGACGGCCGTGCTCACGGCGGAGTAACGCAAACCTCGAAGTATGTTCAACCGCCGCTTGCGGCTTAGCGCAGGAACCTGTCGATTCCCGCTAAGCCGCAGGCGGCTTTTACTTGGCGACTGTGGTGTCGTAACGCACGCCGTCGGGTACGGGTACGGGGTGGTGGACAGTCACGCCGCTGCTCCCGGCCGTGACGTGGGCGGCGTCGATGGCGACGAACGCGGTGTAGTCGCTCATGAGCGAGTGGCTCAGCGCGGTGTCGAGGATCTCGGTCGCGAGTTCTTTCTGCAAACGTACACCCGCAAAGGTCATCTGATCCGAGAGGTCGGCGATGCGTTGGCGGGCCCAGACCTGGGCGAGCGCGGGGTGGGTCGCGTTGTCGTCGGGCGGCGCGATGGTGGCCACGCGTTTCTCGCCCCCGGCAAACCCGCCGACGCGGACGTGGTCGAGCGTGCCGGTGTACTTGCCGGTGACTACGACAGGTCGGCCGACGAACAGGTCGGGCAGCGTCGCGGGGTAGACGTCGCTGACCTCGGCGTTGCCGAAGTGGATGGCCACGTCGGTGAGCGCGGGTCGGCTGACGCGGTCGAAGTAGGTGTCCATCACCGCGGCGGCGTCGTCGTTGAGCCCGAGGTAGGCCGCGGCGCCTCGTCCCTGCTTGGCCATGCGCTGCATGAGGTAGCGGTTGGGCGAGGAGCCGACGCCGAAGGAGAAGATGCGGGCCGGGCCGACGCGTTTGGACACTTCACCGATGATGTCTCGGTCGTTACCGATGAAGCCGTCGGTAAGGAAGGTGACCACGCGGAAGCGTTCGGGGTCGTGCGGGAAGTCGAGCGCCGCCTTGATGCCCTCGATCATCATGGTGCCGCCGCCGCTGTGGAGGTTGCGGACGTAGCGTTTGGCGTGTCGCCTGTTCTTGTCAGTCGCCGCGATTGGCTGGGGCCCGAGCTGCGAGGCGTCCGACGAGAAGCGGATGATCTGGAACGTGTCGTCTGGCCCGAGTTGATCGAGCGCCGCCACGATCGCAGCTTTGGCCTGGGCGATCGGCTCGCCGCCCATCGAGCCCGAGCAGTCGATGACAAACACCATCTCCATCGGCTGACGTTCGAGCGAGCCGAGCTCGGCCGGGGGGATCAGCATCATGGTGAAATAGTTCTCGCTGGTGGCTTCGTCGGTGTGGGTGAGCACGTTGGTGCGGATGTCATCGCCCGCCACGCGGTAGGACAGCACGAAGTCGCGGTTGGGGATCCGGTTGTCGGAGTGGTCGGCCAACGCGTAGGTGATCGAGCCGTCGTCGTGGCGGGTGGTGGTGACGTCGTGGTGGTGGCTGCGGAATTCTTCAACGGGCAGGCCCGCCTCGAGGGTGAGCGAAAGGTCGATGTCGTGGGCGGTGCGCTGGTTGGGGCGGAGATAGGACACCTCGGTGGATTGGCCGGAGGCGCCGGTGCGGCCGTAGCCCACGGCCCCGACCCCTTGGCCGGTGGCGGTCGTGGCGGGCGGGTTAAACCGGGGCCCGACGACCATGGGGAACACGAAGCTGTACACGCCGTCGGCGTAGGCAAGGGTCTGGAAGTAGCTGAGCTTCACGTCGATGCGTTGGCCGGGCTCGAGGTTGGCGACCTTCTGCGTGAAGAGGTTGGGGCGCTGCTGGGTGAGCAGCGAGGCGTTGTAGCCCTGGTGCTTGGCCTGTTCGTAGAGACGCTTGGCTTCTTCTTTCTCGCGGAGGATGCCGCGGATCTTGCGTTCGCCGATGATCATGATGAACTCGCTCACGGCGGCGTTCTGCGGGAGCGGGAAGACGTAGACCGCTTCGATCTTGGTGTCGTAGGGGTTGCGGAACTGCTGGGTGACATCGACGGTGGCGAGGTAGGCATCCACGCGGGCCTGCACGTCGGTGTGCTCAAGCGGAACAGGAACTTTCTCGGCTTCGCCGCCTCCGGTTGGGGGCGGCATCAGTGCGAGCAGCGCGCCGCTGCCGGGGGTGTCGTCGTCTTGGGCCGCGGGATTCGCTTGATTGCCGGGGGTGGCGATGATCCAGACCTCTTCGTCGGGGGCGACGGTGGTGAAGACGGGGGCAGCAGCGGGCTGGGGCTTGCCATCGACGATTTTGACGCCCATGACATGCGTCAGAGATTCGTTTCGCAAGGGTGCCCAGTTCCACCGTGAATCCGCAATACCGTCTCTGTCGGAGTCGGTCATCGGCATATTCGCGTGGGTCTGTTGCCACCGTCCCGTCACCGTCGGGTCGAGATACGCCGATTCCTCGGTGGTGCATCCCACCAGAAGTAGTACGGCTACGATGCTCAGAATCGAAAGTTGAATGACGTGTTTCAAGGCTGCGCTCCACGGAAAAGGGCGGCGGGGATCGGCTCGCCGGCGGGGTTGCCCGCGGTGATGAGGTCGAGTTGATATTCGGCAACGGTGCCCGGCTCGGCATCCGGCGAGAGCTGCACCTGCACCATGACGGTGGCGACGCGCGTTGGCTGATTCGGCAGTTCTTCGCCGGGCAGAAGCGAGTAGGCGGCAACGATGATGCGGTCGGCCCGGCCCTGGTTGACCGCGTCGGTGTCGTAGAAGGGCGCGTCGGCAAACGCGGGATGCTCGCCGTTCTCCAAGCCCACGATGGTGAGCTCGGCGTTGGGCGAGGACAGCTCGAACTGATACGCTGCCAACGGTTGCCCCTGCGGATCGATCACCACGGGGACCGCTTCGAAGTAGGGCGAGGCCGCGGCGGCGGGCCGCGTGTCGGGCAGGGTTTGCACATCCCCGGATGCCGTCGGCGGCGCTAACGACACAGCGAGGCTCAAGCAAAGCAGCACGAAACTCATCGCGGCCAGCGTTCTCATACCTCACCGTCCTTCTCGGAAGCGAGGCGGACGATGGATCGGCCGAGCGTCTGGACGTCTTGCGCATCGATGCGCTGGTCATGGTTCACATCGAACACGGCGGCCGAGTCCGCGAGGGGGCCGGAAGGCGGCGTGTCCTGGACGTGTTTTGCCAGCCGCATGACGTCGAGGATGTCGAGCGCGCCGTCGCGGTTGAAGTCGTGAGGGAGTTCGGGCGATGGGGCGACCTGCGCGACCGGATCGGCGGGCGGCGAAAAGGTGTTCGGGTTGAGCCAAACCACGAAGCCCACCGCGGCGGCCGCCGCCAGGCCAGCTCCGATCAGCCGGCGACGGAAACGCCACGACGCGGGGGCCGAAGCAGTCGCCACCAGGTCCGTGGGCGCATAGTGCGCATCGATCGCGAGGCGGATGCGCTCGTCGAGCCGGTCGGTGTCGGCAAACGGCTGAGCGTCCCGGCGTTTGAGCTCGGCGATCAGGTCGTCGGGAAGTTGGGGGTCGTCGGGGTGGGTCATGTGAGTCCTCGGCGCACGGGCGCGGTGAGGGGTTCGGAAGGTGAAGGGCGCAAGCGGGGCGAACCGTTCAAGGCAATTCGAAATATTTTTTCGTGGCCGGGTCACGGCGGAGCTGGGCCACGGCGTGGTGCAGACGCGATTTCACCGTGCCCTGCGGGATGTCGAGGGCTCGGGCGATCTCGGGGACCGTCATGTCGTCCACAAAACGCAGCAGCACCACCTCGCAGTGTTCGTCGCTGAGCCGGCCCAGCAGGGCGTCGAGGCCGTCGTCGAGGGGAATGGGGGATTCGGCGATCGGCTCGGGCAGGGCGTCGCCCGTGGTCAGCCGGAGGCGGGCCTTCTTCTTGGTGGCCGAGAGTGCGGCATGCCTGGCCACGGGAAACAAAAAGGTGGTGAGCTTCGCGGTGAGCGTCAGCTGGTTTTCGGGCGGCGGGGGGAACTTGCCCAGCAGATAGATGAAGGTTTCCTGCGCGGCGTCGAGCGCGAGGGCCTCGTCGCCCCGGGTGTACCGCCGGGCAAGGCGCAGCACGGTGTCGCGGTGTCGGCGGTAGAGCGTCTCGAAGGCCGCGGGGCTCTGAGCGTCGCCGCGGTTGGCGTGTTCGACGAGCTGTTCGTCGCTGAGCACTTCGAGTTGCCGGAAGGTGTCCACCCCTAAGGTTGTAACGCTTGATCGATGGCAGACCAAGCTTCATCGACCGTCAACTCGGAAATCAACGTATCGTCGTCGCGGTGGGCGCGGTAGTTAAACGTCCGACCGACGGCCGAGGGGGCACGCAACACGCGGTGCCGGCCGGTAGTGATCAGATCGGCCACGCGCTGGCCGGAAGAGCCTTCGGGCAACGGCACGGCAGACGCGTCGCCGAGCGGGGGCGTGAAGAAGCCCGGCGGCGGCGGGCCGACGAGCGCGGGGTCGGTCGGCCCGAAGAGGCTGACGGTGGGTGTGGCGAGGCCGACGGCCAGGTGCAGGGGGGCCGAGTCGTTGCACACCAGCAGTTTCGCTCCGGCGAGCACGGCCATGAGTTTTCCGACCGTGGTGGGCGGGGTGGCGGTGCGCTCGAGTTCCTCGGGCGACAGGGCGGTGAAGCCCGCCTGCACCCGCGCCTGCTCGTGCGGCGCGGCGAGAACGAACACGTGGTCGATGTCCGGCTGCTCAAGCAACCGCTGGGTCACCTCAGCGTAGCGCTGCATCGGCCAGCACTTGCAGCCCCACTGCGCCGTTGGCGCGACACACGCGTATCGCCCCGGCGAAACTCCGAGCTCGGCCAGGTGCTGATCCAGCCACTGCTGATCCTCGTCGGGCACGTGCAGCGACAGATCGTTGACCCGCGGCACGTCCAACGCGTCGATCAGCCGGAGCATGCGGTCGGCGGCGTGGAGCTTTTCGTCGATCAGGTGTTTGTCGGTATACCCCAGCCACCCCAGCTCCCGCGCATTGGCGTAGCCGACGCGTTGCTTGGCACGGCTGGCCCAGGCGAAGAACCCCGAGCGGGCCAGGCCCTGCAGGTCGATGGCCATGTCGTATCGCGTCTGTCGCAGCGTCCGCAGCATCGGCCAGACCGCCGAGCGCTTCTTGCGGTCGAATGGGATCACGCCCGTCAGCCCCGGGTGGGCCCGCACGGCATCGACAAACGCCGACCCCACCAGCCAGTCGATCCGGGCCTCGGGATACGCCCGCCGGAGCGACGCCAGACAGGGCACGGTGCGGGCGACGTCGCCCAGCGCCGATGGCCGAATGATCAGGATGCGCTGCACAGGGTGAATATCAGATTCCGGATTCTGAGGCCGCCGGGGTGGTCCGCGGGCCGCGTGAATGTGAACTTTGCGTTATCGTATCGGTTACGGAATACGGTGTTCTCTCGGGCAGTATGCCCTGCTCCCTACTCCCCACCCCCGGCTCCCTGTATCCATGCCCACCGCCATCATCTCCGACATCCACGGCAACGTCGACGCCCTGCAGGTCGTCATGGCTGACATCGATCAACGCGGCATCGACCGGATCGTCTGCCTGGGCGATATCATCGGCTACGGGCCGAACCCGACCGACTGCCTGGACCTGGTGATGGAGCGCTGCGAGTTCGCGATGATGGGCAACCACGACTTCGCGGTGCTCTACGAGCCCACGAGCTTCAACTCGTCGGCCGAGCAGGCGTCGTTCTGGACCCGCAAACAGTTCGAGGACGAGCCCGACGCCGAGAAGCGTCGCAAGCGGTTCGAGTACCTGGGCAACCTCTTGATCCGCCGGTGGTACGACGGGGCGCTGTGGGTCCACGCCTCGCCGCGTCGCCCGATCAACGAGTACATCTTCCCCGACGACGTCGTGGCGGCGCCCAACAAGATGTCGGCCATCTTCGACCGCATCGAGACCCGCGCCTTCTGCGGCCACACCCACGTCACCGGCGTGTTCACCGACGAGCCCGACTTCTACCCGCCCGGCGACCTGGGCGAGGCCTACACCTTCCGGGATGATGAGAAGTGCATCGTCAACCCCGGCAGCGTCGGCCAACCCCGCGACCGCGACCCCCGCGCCAGCTACGCCATCCTCCACGACGACCGCGTCGAGTTTGTCCGTCTGGACTACGACATCCAGACCGTCGTCGACAAGATCGCCGCGATCGACGACCTGTCCGACTTCTTGGGGCAGCGCTTGCTCGAAGGGCGCTAACGACAAAAGCCCACACACGGCAGGAACCCTGTGTGAGCCTCGATGCAATCAAAGTGGAGTGTTTTTTAGACTCACCTAGCTGCGACGCCACGCGTCGCTGTTTTCGGTGCTTCGGTTGCAGCGACGCGTGGCGTCGCAGCTATTGAAACAGAGGTGTGCGGGTGGTTTAGAACCGCGCGTCTTGCTTTTTGAACGACTCGAGTGCTTCTTCGATGTCGTCGAAGATGCCGAAGATGTCGTCGAGCTTGGTGACCTTGAAGAGGAAGGCGACATTGTCGTCGCAGTTGGCCAGGGCGATCTTGCCGCGCATCGGCTCGACCTCGCGGAGCAGCTCGACCATCGACCCGATGCAGGCCGAGGCGAGGAACTCGACGTTTTCGAGGTCGAAGACGAAGTTGGTGGCCGACTCGTAACGCATACGGTCACAGCATTCGGTGACGACCTCGTTCATCTCGGCGTGAGACGCGTCGGGGCCGGCGACCTTGATGGTGACGTTGGGGCCGGTTTGTTCGATGTCGGATTCGTAGGTCGCCATGGGCTTGCCTCGCTGCGGTTAGAGGAAGGGGTACCTCCAGCTAACGATTCATCGGAGCGGCGGGCGAGTCACTTTGGGTGTTGGGGGTAAAGCTGGAGGGGCGGGAACTTATCCAGACGTTACAGCCGATAACAACCCGCACGGCGGCGGCTTAGGAAGGGGGTGGGTTTGGAGGGGCGGGGTCCGCGTGGGCGGGGCGGGTTCAGGCCTGGTCGGCCTCGCCCTCGGCGAGCTCGAAGATCTTGTCCAGCCGGGCCAGCCGCAGGAGGAAGGCGACGTTTTCCTGGCAGTTGAGCAGGATGATCCGGCCGTCGTGCTTCTTCACCTCTTGATAGAACATCAGCAGCAACGCCAGGCAGGCGGACGGGAGAAACTCCACGGTCTCCAGGCGGAACACAAACACCCGGGCTTCGCCTTCGAGGGTTTGTTTGAGCTCGTGTACGAGGCTGCGGAGCTCGTCGGTGTCGACTTCGCGTTCGGTGATCTCGACCGTGACGCGGGGGCCGTCTTGCTGGATGTTGGCGATTGGGCTTTCCATCGTTAGATAGAGTTTACCTCGGAGGGGAAGGGTGACGCAGGGGAGAAGCGGGAAACGCGTCGTTCAATTCTATCGACCACGTCCCCGGGGTGGCTTGACTGGCGGATCATCCGGCCTTGATCGCGGCGATGGCTGCGGCGCGGTCCGGTGCGCCGAACACGGCCGAGCCTGCGACGATCATGTCGACGCCCGCCGCGGCGACGTCCCCGGCGTTGACCGGGCCCACGCCGCCGTCGATCTCGAAGCGGGCGGTGTCGGGCAGCTTGGGCGACAGCTCGCGGATCTTGTCGAGCACTTCGGGGATGAACTTCTGCCCGCCGAATCCGGGGTGGACGCTCATGGCCAGGAACATCTCGACGTGGCCGACCAGGTGCTGGACCGACGCGGCGGTCGTCGGCGGGTTGAAGCTGATGCCCGCGGTGCAGCCGGTCGCTTTGATCTGTTTGATGAGGTCGAACTCGTGGTTTTCCTTACGCCCCGCGGTGGCCTCGATGTGGAAGGTGATGTGGTCGGCCCCGGCATCGGCGAACGGTTGCACGAACAGCTCGGGGTTGGTCACCATCAGGTGCACATCGAAGTACGCATCGGGGAACCGCTTGCGCAGCGACGCCATGATCGGCACGCCGATGGACAGGTTCGGCACGAAGTGCCCGTCCATGATGTCGACGTGGATGCCGTCGGCGCCTTTGTCCAGCACGTCCGCGACGTCTTCGCCGAGCGTGGTGAAGTCGGCCGCGAGGATCGAGGGCAGGACGAGCGGCTGGGCGGGCTTTTGCGAGAGGTCGATCATGCGGGCAATCGTAACGCAATCCATGAGGGCCAACACACAGTGACGAACTTATCCTGCTCAAGCATCGAGGCGGTTTGCGACTCCTCCCCCTTGAGGGGGAGGCCGGGTGGGGGTGCCGAGTGCTCGTAGGGTTTCGGTACCACGGCACCCACCCCTAACCCCTCCCTCAAGGGAGGGGAATTTAGTCTTCGATCTTCTCCAACGTCCACGACCGGATGAAGTCGTAGTAGGACGTGTTGCGCGAATCGTCGCGGAGGTTGGCTTCTTCCGGCGGCAGCTCCCAGGTGTAGATCTCACAGACCGCGTTGATGAACATCGGTAGGTCCATCGGCGAGGGGTCGAGCTCGGTCGACGGCTCGACGGTGTACATGAGTTGGCCGTCCACGTAGAAGTGGATCGTGTTCGCGTCGACCCACCAGCAGGCGTAGGTGCGGAAGCGGTCGTGCGACCGGCCGCCGTCGGGCAGGTTGGCCCCGCCGCCTTTCTTCAGGTTGACCGGCTCGCTGTCGGGGTCTTCGGCGAAGTACTCGATGTGGGTGTTGGACTTGATCTGCGTGGCGAAGCCCGGCCAGCGTCCGGCGTTGCCCACGGCTTCCATGACGTCCAGCTCGGTGATCTTGAACGGCCGCTCGGGCTTGGGCCCTCGGTCGTTTTTCATCCAGAAGGTGGTGGACGTGCGGACGTTGGACGTCTTGATGCGGGCTTCGAAGTAGCCGTAGTGGGCGGTCATGGCTTTCGATTGGATCGCGCCGCAGCCGATGGTCCACTGCCCCTCGTCGCCGCGCGGCTCGTCGAGGATGTGGCTGCGGATCTTGAGCGTGCCGTCTTTCACACTGATCGACTCGGGCACGAACAGGCCGGGCACACGGCCTTCCCAGCCGGGGTAGTGGTCCAGCCATTTGTCGCGGTCCAGTTCGGTGCCGTTGAACTCGTCGCTCAGCGGCTCGTTGAGCACCCACTGATAACCCGCGGGCGGATCGACCGGCGGCGGGGGGATCACCGCGGCGCTGGTGTCCGCCGGTGTCGCGGTGCAACCGGTAATGAAATAAGTAAGCAGCAGGGCCGAAACCAAAGAACAGATGCGCGGCATCGAAAACCTTTCCGAACAAAGAAAAAGAAAGCAGAAAGAGGGGATCAGAACGAGAAGTTTAACCCGAGCCGGAGGAACGCGGTGTCGTCGAGCTCGCGGACCAGGTCGTCGCGGCGGGTGTCGAAGCCGCGGGTGAATTCCTGATCGAACGCCCAGCCGCCGGCGAAGACCCATGTCCATCCCGGCGCGGGGGAGTAACGCAGGCCCAGCTCGCCGCGGTCCTGGGAGAAGAAGAAGCGTTCGTCGTTGGACTCGCCTTCGAGGTGGAAGCCGCGGGTGGTCGAGGTGTAGCTGGTGTAGGCCGACCACTGGTCGCTGATACGGAAGGAGATGTTGGCCGAGCCGCCGATGGGCACGATGTAGCGCAGGTCGAAGGTCCAGCGGTCGTCGGGTTGGTAGTACAGCGTGGAGAACGGCACGCCGACGCTGTAACGCAGGGTCTGCGATTCGAACACGTTGTATTGGAAACCGGGCAGGGGGATGTCGGGCCAGATGCTTCGGCTGCCGTCGTAGTCGAGGATGAGTGAGAGGCTGCTGCGTCGGTCCAGGGGTTTGGTGGCGACGAGGCTGCCCACGCCGTACCAGCTGTTCTCGTCGGTGATGATGTGGTTGCTGGCGGTGCCGCCGCCGGCGGAGAGCTTGAGGTTCCAGTCGCCGATCTCGCCCAGCCCGAACCCGGCGGCGAACGCGGCGTTGACCAGTCGCTCGGGCAGCAGCGGGTCGCTGGAGTCGATGACGGTGTGGTCGTACAGCCAGCCGAAGGTGACGGAGTTGGGGTCTTTGGAGTCGATGCGGACCCGGCCGAGCGACACGCCGCGGGCGAGGTCGGTGTCGAACCCCGCGCCGTCGGACTCCGACTCGAAGCCGATGAAGTAGTTGGTTGCGCTGACCGACTTGCCCGGCTGCCACGGCACGGCGATCAGGGCACTACCGACCTGAGCGAAAGCGGCGGCGGGCAGCAGGCTCGCGAAGACGAGACACAACCCATAGCGAACGGCGAGGGGGGGGAGATTCATACCACGCATGGTATCCGCCCGGGGTGGTTTTGCCGGAGTTTTTCGCAGGGTTGGGCTAGGAAATACGGTGGCGTTGGGTTAATGTTGAGGGTCGTGTTTTGGGTATATCCGTAAGGTCTTGGGTTTACGATTGGGGTGTCGATCATGCGAAAGATGGGGCTGAGTTGGGGGACGATGTGCGTGGCGGTTTTGGGGTTGCAGCTGGTCGGCTGCGGCGACGGGGGCGAGGCCGAGCCAACGGCTGAGGCTAACGACGCGGTGGTCGAGACGCTGACCCCCGAGGAAGCCGAGGCGCTGGCGAAGTTCCGCGCTGAGCAGGCGGGCGAGCAAGACCCGTCGGATAAGACGGCCGAATCTCAGAGCAAGCCGAAGCCCGATGCAAAGGCTCAAGCCAAGTCGGACAAGGTCGAGATCGACACCAACGCGCCGTTCCCCGAGATCGGCCAGAAACCCCAGGCTCAAGCCAAGCCCACGTCCGGTTCTCCAGCCGCTTCCGCCCCCGCGTCCAACGCCAACACGCCCACCGTCTTCCGCAAGCACCAGGTCACCGACCCGGGGCTCAACGGCATGGTCGCCAAGACCATCCTCGTCCCCGAAGACTGGAAGATCGAGGGCGGCATCACCCGCGGCTCGAACATGATGTGGAACAACCCGTTCTTCCACGACGTCATGTACAGCGCGCCCGACGGCCGACAGCTGCACTTCTTCCCGAGCCTGGCGTTTGAGTTCAGCGCTCAGGCGATGCAGCAGGGCGCCCAGCTCTTCCAGCCGATCAACGGCAACCTCTTCTATCCGCTGCCCGAAACCCCGGGTTCGTGGCTGATGGAGTTGGCCAAGAACAACCCCGACCCCGACGTCAGTAACCTCCGGCTCATCTCCGAGGAGCCCGAGCCCGAGTTCGCCAAGCTTCTGCAGCAGCAGTCGGCGCTGATGTACCAGTCGGCGCAACAGCTCTCGGAGACGGGGGCTCAATTGGGCATGGGCGCGGCCTTCGATACCCAGGCCACGGTCGTGAAGATCCAGTACGTCGAAAACGGCATCGAGCTGGAAGAATCGGTGCTGATCGCCTGGCAGTACTTCGTCAACTTCTCGCAGGGCCAGCTCACCAGCGGGACCTGGGCGGTGCCCTTGATGATCAGTATGCGTGGCCCGGTCGGCACGGACTACATGAAGGACCCCGAGCTGATGACCGTGATGCAATCGATGCGCATCAACCCGCAGTGGCAGGCCGAGATGAACCGCTACTGGCAGCAACTGGCCAAGATCCGGGCCGACGGCCAAGCCCAACGCAACCGCGACTGGCAGGCCCACAACGCCAAGATGCAGCAGTACCGCGAAGACACCAACGCCATCATCGCCGGCGGCTACGCCACCCGCTCTGCCATCCGTGACGCGGGTGATGCCAAGACGATCGATTCGATCCGCGAGGTCACGCCGTACGAGATCGGCGGTCAGACCGTGAAGATCCCCGACTACTACGACAACGTCCACACCGACGGCACCGGCCGATACATCCTCAGCAACGACTTCAACTACAACCCCAACCGCGACCTGAATTTGTCCGGCAACTGGACGAAAGTCGACCCGCAGCGATGAGTATCTCGAACCAACAACGCGTTGGTGACGTGTGGTGGTTTGCGTGGGGGCTGGTGCTTGGAGCGGTGTGCCTGAGTACCAGCGGGTGCCAGACCACGGCCGATCTCACATCCCCTGACCCGGCTTGGCAAACCATCACGCTCCACGATCCGTGGCTGAACAACATGCCCGCGGTGACGGTGAACGCGCCCGAAGACTGGGTGCCTGAACCTATCTCGCAACGCTTGGGGTATGAGTACTCCAAGCAATCGTTGATGATCGATCTGCGGGTTGCGGCGCCGGATGGGAGGGCGGTGCGGTTCTATCCGAGCATGGGCTTTGCGTACGACCGGGCGTGGCCGGCGGGGATTGCGCCGTGGTCCGCGACCGCGGGGGGTTGGATCGCGATGCCCCCGCCGGAAACTTACGGGAATTGGTTGCTGACTTTGATCGAAGAGAACCCCGCGCCCGGGGTGGCGGGTCCTCGGCTGATCCGCGAAACCGAACTCCCCGAGACGCAGGCCGCGCTGAGCAAACTCTATCACCCCTGGCTCGAATCCTATCGCCAGCTCAACGCCTCGATGCCCAACAACCTCGGCGAAGAGTTTCGGGCACGCGTGCAGGCCCATCACGCGAGCTTCACCTACACGCGCAACGAGGTCCCTGAGCTGGCGCACTTCGTGTTGGTGGTCTTCCGCGTGGATCAGATCAATGCTTCGGGCGTGGCCGAACGTGGCAATTGGAGCATCATGGCGATGCAGTCGAAGGAAGGCCCCGCGGAGCTCGGTGACTCGGCGCTTCTCAACGACGATGCGATGCAAGACGTTTTGGATTCATGGGCAGAACAAGGCCCTTGGGCAGAACAAAACCTTCGCCTGATGATGCGTCACACCCACGGCCAGTGGCCGGTGCGGCATATGGAGATCGGGGCGCGTCCGATCGACGCCGAGCTGCGTCAGCAGAAACGTCAGCAAGATGAGCGGCGGTTCAAGCAATTGCTGCACGACGCCTGGGACGAGATCGCCGGTTTATACGATCGCTGATTACGCTGAGCCTGGTCGGCGATTAGTCCGCGATCTTCAGGTCGAAGTCCAGGAACAACCCGTCCACTCGGCCGAAGCCCGCGATGCCGATGCCGCCGGTTCCGATGGCGGGGCCTTGCAGGGTGCCGACTTCGACGTCGTCAACGTAGGCCTTGGCGGAGTTGCCGTCTTCCACGATCTTGAGGGTGACGACCATGAGCCCGGCGGGGTTGCCGTTTTCGTCGGTGTTGCCTTCGAGGGTGACGTTGAAGGCTTCAACGATGCCGCCCTCCGGCAGGCGGTGGTACATCTGGAGCAGGCCGCTCGAGTCGAGCACAAGCAGGTAGTACTCCTTCGGATTTTCCTGGTAGCCGTAGAACAGCCCGATCTTGCCGTCGCCCTGCAGCACCGCGACCTTGGCGGAGAACGTGCGTTTGCCGTCGGCCTCGGGCTTGGTGCCCACGAAGAAGTAGGTGATCGCGTCCGGGTCGTCGGGGTTGATCAGCCGGTAGCCGTTGCCGTCGGTCTGGCCGATCCACGGGCCGTCGGGTTCTTCGCCGTAGAGCAGGAACGGCGCGAGCACGCCCATGGACGCCGCCTCTTGGGGGGCCTCTTCTTCGCCGGCGGGCTGCGCGGTGACGAGGGCCGGCCCCATCAATCCCAGCGCCAGGCAACACCCGGCGACCAACAAACCACCGATCCCGATCTTTGCGAAACCACCCATCGCTGCTCTCCTGTGGCCAAAAGAAAACCGCGACGAATCGCGGTTGTGAGTTTGCGTTGATGGTAAACGCCCGGGGCGGGGTTTGGCCATTTATTTTTCGTCGAGCAGGGCGACGCTCTCGAAGTTTTTGCCTTCGAGCATCTCCAGCGAGGCGCCGCCGCCGGTGGAGACGTGGCTGACCTGGTCGGCGAAGCCGAGCTGCTCGATGGCCGCGGCCGAGTCGCCGCCGCCGATGATCGAGGTGGCGTCGCCGTCGGCGATGGCCTGGGCGACGGCCTTGGTGCCCGCGTCGAAGGGGGGCATCTCGAACACGCCCATCGGGCCGTTCCAGACGACGGTCTTGGCGTTGGTGACGATGTCGGCGTAGAGCTTGGCGGTCTCGGGGCCGATGTCCAGGCCCTCGAAGCCGTCGGCGATCTCGCCGGCCTTGACGATCTGCTTGTTGCAGTCGCCCGAGAAGTCGTCGCCGCAATGGGTGTCGATCGGCAGGACCAGCTTGTCGCCGCCTTTCTCGATCAGCGACTTCGCGAGTTCGACCTTGTCGGGCTCGACGAGCGAGCCGCCGACCTTGCCGCCCTCGGCGAGGCTGAAGGTGTAGGCCATCGCGCCGCCGATGAGCACCTTGTCGCAGATGCCCAGGAGGTTGTCGATGACATTGATCTTGTCCGAGACCTTCGCGCCGCCGAGGATCGCGACGAAGGGGCGCTCGGGGCTTTCGAGGGTGTCGGCGAGGTACTTGATTTCCTTCTCGACGAGGAAACCCACGACCGCGGGCTTGCCGGCTTCCTTCATGGCCTTGGGCACGGCGTACATCGACGCCTGGGTGCGGTGGCAGGTGCCGAAGGCGTTGTTGCAGTACACGTCGCCGAGCGCCGCGAGGGCCGAGTTGTAGGCGGGGTCGTCGCCCTTGCTCTCGCCGGCGTTGAAGCGGACGTTTTCCAGGACCAGCACGCCGCCGAGCTGAAGAGCACCGGCTTTGGCGGCCGCGTCGTCACCGGCGGTGTCGGCGGCGAGCTCGACGGGCTTGCCCAGCAGCTCGCCGAGTTTGTCGGCGGCGGGCTTGAGGCTGAACTCGGGGTTGGGGGCACCCTTGGGCCGACCCAGGTGGGACATCACGATCACGCTGCCGCCGTTGTCCAGGACGTGCTGGATCGTGGGCAGGGCCATGCGGACGCGGCGGTCGTCGGTGACGTTCTTGGCGTCGTCCAGCGGCACGTTGAAGTCGCAGCGCATGAGGACTTTTTTGCCGGCGAGGTCGAGGTCAGCGATCGTTTTCTTGGCCACGGGTGGGCTCCGTTTCGTGGGGGATGGGGGTGTGTTGCGGGGGGTTCCGAGCGGGGATTCTAACGGTTCGGCGTCCGCCGCGCATGAAACAGCGGGGGCCTCCGGCTGGAGACCCCCGCCACGGCTCGGGTGTGGATCATGCCCCCGCGAACTGGGCGGCGACGGCCTTGGGGTCGGCCGCCCAGCCGGCCTGGACCTGCTCGGCAAACGGGTCGGGGAAGATGTCGTGCTGGTCGGCCTCGATGCCGCTGAGGATGTCGCGGGCCACGTCCTCCGGGGCGGTTTTGTCCATCGGCACGTCCTTGGCCATATCGGTATCGACCGGGCCGGGGAACACGCCGAAGACCGAGACGCCGCTCTCGGTGAAGTCGGCCCGCATCGACTCGGTGACCGAGTGGGCGATCGCCTTCGACGCCGAGTAGTGCCCGATGCCCGGCATCGGGGCGAGCGACACGACCGACAGCAGGTTCACCACGCCGCCCGTGGCCTGGGTGAGCGCGGGCTGGAAGGCCCGGGTCACGCGGAGCAGGCCGTAGAGGTTCACGTCGAGTTGGCCGGCGAGGCTGTCGAGGTCCGCCTCGAGCACGCCGCCGAAGTCGAGCTTGCCGGCGTTGTTGATCAGCAGGTCGACATCACCCGCCTGCTGGGCCGCGGCGGCGACCTGATCGGCGTTGGTGACGTCCAGCTCGACCGCGACGACCCGTTGCGGGTCGAGGGCGACCACGCCGTCGAGCGAGCCGAGTTGCCGGGCGGCGGCGTAGACCTTGCTCGCCCCGCGTTGCAGCAGGGCCTCGACCAGGGCGCGGCCGATGCCGCGGTTGGCGCCGGTGACGAAAGCGGTGGTTCCTTGAATGTTCATATCGATGCTCCTCTGAAGTAGGGGGTGAAAAGTCGCTTGCGTGCAGGCGTCTCGGGCCTGTCGGGGGAATAATAGAATGATCACTCAATAAATCAAGGCCGGGGTTTGATTTTTTGAGTAAATAATCTAAAATTGTGGTATGCCACGTGGACGCCCCCCCAAATTCGACGAAGAACAGGTGCTGGACACCGCCGCGGCGCTGTTCAAGCGTGACGGCTACGACGGGGTTGGCGTGGCCGAGCTCTGCAAAGAGACCGGCATGGCGATGCAGAGCCTCTACCACCGCTTCGGCGACAAGGCGGGGCTGTACCGCGAGGCGCTCGAACGTTTCGGCAAGACCGCCAACGACCCGCAGATCCAGGCCTTGGAAGAAAGCGACGACGCGTTGGCGGGCGTTGAGGCCTTCGTTCGGCAATGGAAACGGCACATCGGCGCGTCGCGTGAGGATGGCTGCCTGTTCACCCAGGCGCTGTCCCGCTCGGACCGGTCCGAGCCCGAGGCCCCCGACGCCGTGGCCCGTGCCTACACCGGCCGACTCCGCCGGACGCTAACCACCACCCTGCGACGAGCGATTGAGGCGGGTCAACTCAAACCCGACACCGACCCGGCCGTGCTGGCCGATTCGTTGTTGACGTCTGCTTTTGGTGTCGCGGTGGTCGGCCGAGGCGGGATGCCCGGCTCGATGATCGAGCACGCCATCGCCGCAGCGTTGGCGATGTTGGATCAGGCGAAGGCGTAATCACGTTTACGGTCTATGCGTTTTCACAGCGGTGTCGCTGAACCTGCATTCTTCGTTGATGCAGGTTGGTTGCGAACGATTGTCTCGGGGGAACTGACGGACGTCTTTGAATGCAGCACGCACGAAAAACCCGGTAAGCGTTATGCGTACCGGGTCGGGGTGAGTGGTTAGGTAAGTCGAGGCGAAATTACATGCTGTTTTCGCTCTTCCAGAACTCGTTGGCTTTCTTGGTCAGCTGGGCTTCGTTGCCGGCGTTCCACACGTCCAGGGCATTGACCTGGGCGTTCTTCTTGTAGAGGAAGAGTTGGCCATCGACGAGCTTGAAGACGGTCGGATCGACGTCGAAGTACTTGCCCTTGGACATCCCGGTCGCGCACCAGCCGCCGTAGGCGGGGGCGTAGCGTTCGGGGTCGGCCGAGAAGGTGCTGAGTTCTTGCGCGTTGGCGAAGAAGTAGGTCACGCCCGCGTGCTCGGCGGCGAATTCGGGCGAGCCGAAGTGCGGGCCGTCTTGGTGGAAGTACGACACGGGCGAGTAGCCCGCGAGGCCGAGGGCGGTGGTGTGCTGCGGGGCTTGCGGGTTGTCACCCGCGAGGGACAAGGGGGCCACCAGCAAGGCGAGGGCAGCCAGCATCAACGAAGCAGGGAGGGGTCGGGACATCGGGTTTTCCGGTTGGTTTGAGGGTTGAGTCGGGAGGTAAGGGTTGTGGTGATGGCGTGCACGCCCCTGACCAACCGCGTGGCGATGGGTTCTATTTCGGATTGAACGAAAATATTTTCGTCAATCTCAAGACGTGTAAATCTTGCGGTGGACGCCCGTCGGCGGGGTCACTTCCACCACCGTTTGGCGTTGCGTGAACCGGCTGAAGTTGCTGAATCCCTAGGGTCTTGGCGCCTTTATCCGCTCCGCCCGGCCAACCATTTGATGCCCTGGTGGATGATCCGCCGCACATTCGTATGCCCCAGGGCTTCGCCGTCGTGGCCGGCGAGGTAGCACAGCACGTCCGACTCGCCGAACGTCCGCGTCCACGCCAACGGCTTGCAGCTCTTGGGGTGGTCGGTGGTGAGCAGGATGTGGTTGCCGTCGGCTTCCTTCACGTCCGGCATCTCGTAGGTCTCGTCGGTCATGGTCCAGTCGTCCACGCCCGCCGTCACGGGGTGGTCGCGGTCGGCGACGAAGGTGTTGACCGTCTCGTCGTGGTGCGGAATCAAGCCACGCTGGGGCCAACCCGAGAGCTCGGTCCAGACTTGCCATTGTTTGAAGGCGACGCAGCCGTGGTGCAACAGGAAAACCCCTTGCCCGGGTCGGCCGAGTTTTTCGAGCCCTTCGAAGATGTCGCGCTTGAACCAAGGCAATTCCTTAGCCGGGTCGTTCTGGTGGAAGTTGTAGAACAGCACCACGTCGTAGGTCTCGGCGACCTTGCCGAAGTCGGCGGTGAAGTCTTCGAGGTTCTGCACATACGGATCCACGTCCGGCATCGACCGCAACATGTCGTAGAACGCGGGGACATCGAACGGGTGATCGCCGATGATCACGGCCAGGCGGATAGGGGAATCACTCATACCCAAACTATAAACCCAAATCGTTCGGCTGATCGGCGCTCGGCAGAGCGGATGCCGATTGTCATGAAAAACCCGTAAATTCGGCGATATTGGCGGCAATGACCTAGACAATTCGGCGTTATCCGATATGTTGTTTGGCTGCCTGTGCTTGATTATCCGGCACGCGGGGGCGAGGAGATGAATTGTGAGTTTGCGTTTTGGCTTAGCCACGTTGCTGGCCGGGGTGTTACTGATCGCGTTGATCGCCGCGGCGAACTTTGCGCTGATCCCGCCGATCCAGGACTACATCCCCGCGGGCGACAAGCTGATGCACTTCCTGCTGATGGGCGGGCTGGCGTTGCTCGCCAACCTGGCCTGGCACCGCCACACGGTGTCGGTCGGGGCCGTGTCGTTCATGGCGGGTTCGTTGGTGGTCGGCGTGTTGTTTTCCTGCGAAGAGGTGACGCAGATCTGGCTGGAGAGCCGTACGTTCAGCTGGCTCGACCTGGCGATGAACTGGTTGGGTGTGGTCGCTGCGTCGTTGGTCGCCATGCGGTTGATCCAGCGGGCTCGCGGTCAACGCCGTGCAGCGGTGCGCCAACGGCGGTCGCTCGCCACGGGCCGCAGCCGATCGAGTCATTTCCCCCGTGCCCACGGCCAAGCCTGATCGGGACCGCTGGGAATCCCCGGCGAGGAACGGGCCTACACTGGTGGCATGTCCGACACGCCCTCGCCCACTATGAACGACCTGTACACCCGCCTCGGCGCGGAGATGATGCCCTGGGGGCCGCCGCTGCCGGACGGGAGCGTGATCGAGGTGGCGGAGTCTTTTGCGGGGGTGGATGACAACGGGCAATCGATTGCGGCGGGCGGCGGGTTCGAGGCGGAATACGCGGCGATCCGCCAGCGGGTCGGTGTGCTGCACCTGCCCCAGCGGGCGATCCTTCAGCTCACCGGCGCGGACGTAAAAGACTATCTGCACCGGCTGTGCACCCAGGAGATCAACAAGCTCGAGGGCGGACAGACCACGCGGGCATTTCAACTCGACGAGAAGGGCCAGATCGCGGCGGACCTCGTCGTGCATCACGGCGACGAATCCACCTGGCTGGAGATTGACGTCTTCGACCTGCCCTGGGTGAGTGACCTGCTTGAGGCCCGGCTGTTTGCCGAGGACGTGACCATCGAAGACTGGACCGCCCAGCGCACCGTGCTCTGGCTGCTCGGGCCGTCGGCCGTCCGTCTGCTGGCGGCGGTCGCGGCGGACGACCACGAAGAAAACGTCACCCGCATGGGCGCAGCCCCCGGCACGCACCACGTGATCGACTTGCCGATGAACGGCGGGGCGGTTGCGCGATGCACGGCGTATCGCTGGGACCTGGGCGGGGTGCTGGGTGTGCGCGTCGCGGTGCCGAGCGAACACGCGCTCGAAGCCTACGGGGCGCTGCTGGTGAAGGCGGGCTACGAGATCGGCGTGGAGGTGGACGAATCGTTCGCGCAGCGTCGGCGGGACTCGATGCGGGGCCGGCCGGTGGGTTGGTCGGCGTTCAACACGGTGCGGATCGAAGAGGGTGTGCCGCGGTACCACATCGATTTCGGGCGCAACTCGCTGCCCGCCGAGGTGCCCGGCGACTGGGGCATCGACGGGGCGGTGAGCTTCACCAAGGGCTGCTACCTCGGGCAGGAAGTCGTCGCGCGGATGAAAAGTCTGGGCCACCCCAAGAAGATGCTCGTGGGGCTGAAGGTGACCGACCGCGATCCCGAAGCGGCGCTCGAGCTGCCGGGCATCGCGGGGGCCCAGGTGCTCGAGCCCGGCGAGAAGGAAAAGATCATCGGTGGCGTCACCAGTTCGACCGCCTCGCCTTTGCGGGGTCAGGCGGGCATCGGCATGGCGGTGGTGCGCTGGGGTCGTCACCAGCCGGGCACGAAGGTCATGGTCCCGTCGGGGGGGCGGTTGATCGAGGCCGAGGTGGTTGAACTCGGAACGCTGACTTCCTGATGTTCGGTTAACTGCTCTCCCTGCGGGGGAGCTGTCGCCAAAGGCGACTGAGGGCGAATGTGAGTACTTTGCCACGAGGCCCTCGGGAGTGCCCCCTCCGACCCGCTTCGCGGGCCACCTCCCCCGGCGGGAGAGGGGTGAATGAGTTGAAGCCCAGCGTCCCCAGCACCGTTGTGGGAGAGGCTCACCCCGCATACAGCGTCAGCATCAGCAGGCCCGCGAGCACGGCCACGGTGGCGGCGAGCGGGGCGGTGAACTGGCGTGGGGGGATGAGCAGCTTCATGCCGGGTGATCCTGCCGGGGGCGCGGGGTGGTTGCAGGGGGGTTACGCGATTGGCTCAAAATGCCTGCGCCGGGGTCGGCCGGGGGCGGAAAACAGCCCGAATGAGGCTGGGTGAATGCGGGTTGGCGGGGTAAAATGGCCGTCCCGCCGATGATGTGTTTCCCACCAATCGAATCCAGCGTTTTGGGCCTGGCCCCGTGGTGGTCGTCTGCGTTGAGCAGCGACCTGGGGGTGCGGTGCGCGGTGATCGCGGGCGTGGGGGCGCTGCTGCTGGCGGTAGCGTTGCGGGCGGGGTGGATGCTTTGGCGGACCCGGCCGGTGGCGGTGAGGCGTTCGACCCTCCGACAACGCCTGGCGGGCGAGAGCGGGACGGCGACGGTGGAGTTTGTATTGGTCTTCGTGCCGGCGCTGGGGATCAGCCTGATCCTGCTGCAGACCGTGCTGATGTTCTCGGGCAACCTGTTCGTGCACTACGGGGCGTTTGTCGCGACACGCTCGGCGATCGTCGAGGCTCCACGCGGCGCACTCGGTGGGGGCGGCTACCTCGCCGACGACAACGACCCGGCCTACAACCGGGCCCGGCGTGCCGCGGCGTTCGCGCTGGCCCCCGTCTCCGGCAGGGAGAACTCGGGCGGCGGCGGGGACGCGGTCGCCTTCGAGGCCGGGCTCCAGGCCTACTTCACTGCCTACGGCGAAGACGCCCCGGCTTGGGTCGATCGCCTCGCCGCAGAACGCTTGTCCTACGCCCTGACTCACACGACACTCGACCTCTACGAAACCCGCGTGGGTGAAAACGGCGAGGTCATCCTCGACAAACAGACCCAGCCCTTCGGCGACAACCGCGTGGACTTCGGCCCCAAAGACCCGGTCACCGTCGGCGTCAGCCACCGCCTGCACCTGTCGATCCCTTACGCCTCGGCCCTGTTCGCCGACGGCACGCACCAGACCGTCGGCGGCGAGACGGCCTACTCGGTCGTCACCGCCACCAGCACGATGTCGCTCGAAGGCTACGACGTGAACCTGCCCGAGCTGCCCGAAGTGGAGCGTGAGCAATGACGACGCGCCAGTACTTCCACCCCCGATCAACTCGCCCCCGCCTCGGTATCCGCCGCGAGCCGCGCGGCGCGATCATGGTCGTGGCGTTGCTCTCGTTGATCCTGCTCGCGGCGATGGTGTTCTACATCTTCAACGTCGGCAACCACGTCTCCAAGCGGGTCGAAACGCAGAACGCCGCCGACAACGCCGCGATCTCCGGCGGGCGGTGGATGGCGCGGTCGTTCAACACCGTCGCCATGAACAACGTCGAGATGTCTCGGCTCATCGCGCTGTCCGGCGTGCTCGACGCGGTCCCCCTCGCGGTGGCCCACACGCTCGAAGACCAGAACGCGATACTCACCGCGATCGACCGGCAAAACCGCATCGGCTACGCGGACGACTACTGGGTCGATCAGGTCGTCCGCGACATCGTTCAGCCCAACCTGGTCACGCAGATCAACTACCTCGAGCCGCTCGACGAACTGTTTAACGGCGGTGACTACGACATCGCCCGCACCACGTTTTACAAATCCAGTTCCGGTCAACGCGGAGAAATCTGGCAGGCGATCGAAGCGTTGGCGGATGTGAACCGCGCGACGATGGACAACCTGGCCGTGCTCACACAGCAGAGCGGATTCCGCGGCGCCCAGATCGCGCAGCGTGAAGGCGGCAAGGATGCCGGGGGGTTGCTGCTGCCCTGGGTGCCGGAGGTGCCGTGGACCGAAGGGGCGTTCGACGACTTCGAGTCGGCGGTGCAGGAAGGACAGCTACCCGACGGTCAGAACGACCCGCTCTACAACCGCGGGCCGTTCGACGTGTTGTTCGGACAGCGTCGGCCCGGGCGTGTCAGCAACGCGATCTACAGCCAACTCCCCCGCGACGCACGGCACGGCGCCAACGCGCTTGGATGGATTTCCCCGCCCAGTACCCGGCAGTTCGAGCGGGCGGATATCGAGACCTACTATACCACCGGAACCTACCAGCAGCAGCTCGCCCTGCTGACGTCGCTGGGTGGACCATCGGGCCGGAACTTCTCCGAGGCCCCGACCCCGCCCACAATCACCTCGGACGCCACGCCCCTGTCGCCCAGCCAATGGAGCGAACGCGTCAGCTTCGCCGCCAACCAGAAGATCAACCGCGCGTTCCCCGGGACCGCCAGCAACAACCAACTCGTCTACGACCCCGAATGGATCACCGACCGCAACGCCGCCGAGGCGATCTTCGAATCGGACCCCGACTCGATCGTGTATGGCCTCTACCTCGCGCTCGAATTCGAGCGGACCAAAACCTCCACCGGCTTCACCTTCAGCGAACCCATCCTTACCCGCTGGGGCCTGGCCCGTCGTTCCGGGAGCCGTGCGCTATCCCCGCCTACGCAAGGCACGTCCTCGCTGCTGGAGATCGAGGACCAGGTCTGGCGAGAAGAGCTTCCCCAATCCGACGACCCCGAGCTCGGCGAAGGCGACACCCAGTTCCTGAACTACCTGGTCTGGTTGGGCATCAACGTCGGCGAAGAGGTCGAGATCCGCAACCCCTACAACTTCGATGCGGAAGAGCGCGGCGGCATGCCCGGCCCGTTGAACTTCACCGTCGATGAATTTAGCCCCGAATCCTCGGACTCGTACGACGCCTTGAAAATCTTCGGCATCGCCCACCAACCCAAAGCGGCACGGTTCTGGCCGGAAAAATTCGACGGCGAACGACCCGATTCGAAGATGGTGGCGCTGGCCCAGGCCCAGGTGTTCAACAACCACTCGTGGGACCTGTGGACCGCGATGTGGCACGCCCAGCTCACCCCCATCGACGATATCGATGGCTGGATGGAAGCGCTCGAAGAACCTCAAGCGCTCGAGCAGATGCCGTGGATCGAAGAAACCGATCTCAACGCCATCACCGCGTATCTCCAGGCGACCAAGCCGCTCATGGACCTCATGCTGGAGGACGAGTAGTGATTTCGGATTTCAGATTTCGGATTTCGGATCGGACGTGGCGCAGCCGCTTGCGGCTTAGCGCAATGCATAAGTCGTCGACCGCTAAGCCGCAAGCGGCTACGCGAACCCCCAATCCCCAAATCCTAAATCCCCGCCGCGCTCGCGGCGCCGCGATGATGGAAGCGGTCCTGGTGTTGCCGTTGATCCTGTTCGTGTTGAGCCTGGTGATCTACTTCGGCTTCGCGATGGAGCGGATGCAGCGGGGCATGATGATCGACCGCTACGAGGCCTGGCGCGGGTCGGCCAAAGCGCCCGGGCCCGCCACGGGGCTGACCGCCAGCGCCAGCACCGAGCAATTGCGCGACACGTTCTTCCCCGGCGACAATCCATCGCTGCGGTTTGAGCCTTCGGACTACTTCCCGATCGAGCCGAGCGATGACCTGCAGATCGCCGCGTCGGGGCGGTCCACGGGAGCGGGCGAGTTGGCGAACCAGTTTTTCCAGGAGTATCCGCGCGGCCGATCGATGCGTTTCTTTGTGAGCTCGCCGGACGGGCCCGCGATGTGGGAACGCCTGTTCCCCGGGTCGATCCGGCACCGGCACACCGTGATGGACACCGACTGGCGGTTCATGAACTTCGTCATCGAGGATGAAGAGTGGTACGACGACCGCAGCGGGGAGTACCGCCCGATCCGGGACAGCTCCCGCAACACGTCCGGCGGCAGCTTCGTGACGATCCCCAGCCAGTCGCCGTCCACCGCGGTACGTGAAATCTTCTACAGCGACTACGACCGCCGTCTCGACCCGCTGAGCAACGGCAACCCGCTCGCGGAAAGGCTTCAGGATTTCTACCTGACTTACCCCCAGTACTGGGGCCCGCTGATCGAGCCCGTGCTCATCCGAGATGAGCCGTGGTGAGCCAATCCGTTTCACGGGGATCGATCGCTTTGGTGTTATCGAGACAAAGCAGCTAATGGGGAGGATGTTTAGCGGGTGACGCGCAGCGTCCCGTGCTCACCGCGCGATGAGCAGCACCGCAAACATGAACAGCCAGACGCCGTCGAGGAAGTGCCAGTACATCCCGACGAGTTTCACCGGGGTGTAGTGCTCGTGGTCGTATCGGCCTTGCCCGGCGCGGTAGGTGGTCACGGCTAGGGGGATGATGCCGCCGACGACGTGCAGGGCGTGGACGAGGACCAGGAAGAACACAATGCCGTACATCGTGTTGCTGATGTTCTCCGCGTCGTGGGCGGACAGCAGGCTCCACATGCAGGGGGTTTGGACCACGCAGAACAGGATCGAGAGCACCAGCGTCGCGATCAGCGAAGCGCGGAACTTGCCTTGACGCTCCAGCCGGACGTTCTTGATCGCCAGGTGCATCGTGACGCTCGAGGCGAGGATCACGACGGTCGAAAGAAGCAGGCCCAGAATGGGAAAGTCCATCGTGCCGAAAGGCGGCGCGGTGGGATGGTACGCGATCTCGGTGGTGGAGCCGGGCTCGTAGATCGTACGTGCCTTGGTGAACCGGACCAGGACGTAGCCGATCATCGACGAGACGAACAGCATCACCAGCGCCGCGAGGAACAGGTACATGCCCAGTTCGCCGGTGCCGCGGGGCGTGCGTTGCCCGTGGCCGGAAAAGATCGTGGGCGGAGGCGGGCTGGCGGGGGCAGGGGGGGCGGTTTCGTTCACAGCCTTCACTTTAGGAGGATCGAAACGCCAAGGCCATTCGAAGCGGCTCGGGCCAAGAAAAAACCCGCCGGAGCGGGTGGAGAAGTCGAGAAAATGGGGTTGGGGGTTGGCCCGATTTACGGGGCCGAGCCGCGGATGGCGGCGGCTTCCTGGAAGGTGGCGTACTGGCCGGTGTCGATCAGCGTGAACGCGATGAACAGAGTCACGAACAGCAGCGAGGTCACGAGGATGAACCCGTTGAGCGGGGCGTCCCACCGCAGGTGCATGAAGTACAGCCCGACGAACACGGCCTTGACCAGGGCGATGGCCATCGCGACGACGAGGTTGAGCTCGTAGCCGAAGTCGAACTTCGTCACGGCAACGGTGATGACGGTCAGGAACATCAGGATCAGGAACACGCCGAAGAGCAGGCTCAGCGGCACGACGTGGTGGCCGTGGTCGCCGTGATCGTCGTGGTGTTCAGCGTCGTGGGCAGTGGTGTCGGACATGGTGTTTGGGGGGTTGGGGGTTGGGTGTTTGGTGTTAGGAGTTGGGGGCTTAGATGTTGGGGGCTTAGGCAGAGCGGGGGAGGCTTTTTCTAAGCCCCCAACTCCCAAGCCCCTAATTTCCAAAATCAGTGGATCAGGTACAGCAGGGGGAAGAGGAAGATCCAGATGAGGTCGACCAAGTGCCAGTACAGCCCGACGAGGTCGACGGGGGTGTAGTAGGCCGGGCTGAAGGCTCCGGCGATGGACTTGACGAGGATCCAGGTGATCAGGCCCATGCCGATGAGCACGTGGATGCCGTGCAGGCCGGTCATCATGAAGTAGATCTGGAAGAAGATGTGGGTCGAGTTGTGGTCCATCGGCGCGAGTTCGTCGAACTCGGGGTAGTGGCTGCCGTGGTAGGCGATCTGCTCGGCCCCGACGCCGGTGACGAAGGCTTCGCCGCCGGTGGGGATGGCGGCCTTGTACTCGGTAAGGCTGGGGATCAGGCCGGCCTCGGCGGCGGCGGGACGGCCGATGCCGGAGACTTCGACGACGGGCGTGGCCTCGGCGTGGGTGTCTTCGCCGTGGTGGGCCGCGTGGCTGTCGCCGTGTGCGTGGTCGCCGTGGTCATCGCCGTGAGCGTCTTTGCCGTACTTCTTGGCCTTCTTTTCGTCGAGGTAGTGCAGGGCTTCGTAGTTGCCCTCGGGGTTCAGCAGCAGGCCGTCCTTTTGGTAGAAGCCGTTGAGGCCGCCGACCCAGATGTCGTGGGAGTATTTGCCCGAGTATTCGATGGTCTTAATGACCATGAAGCCGAACCCGCCGAGCAGGGTGAGGCTGAGCATGATGATGAGGATGCTCTTCTGCCCGAGCTGCGCCGCCCGGACGCCCCAGGCCATGGTGAACGACGAGGCGAGCAGGACGGCGGTGTTGATCGCGCCCCACATGGTGTCGAGGTACTGGTGGGCGAAGAGGAAGACCTCGGGGTGGTTGGCCCGGTAGACCGAGTAGGCGCAGAACAGGCCGCCGAACATCAGGATCTCGGTGGCGAGGAAGACCCACATGCCGAGCTTGCCCGATTCCATCTGCTGCTCGGAGGTCTCGAAGTGGTGCGCCAGGTGTGGCGGGTGGTCGTGGTCGTGGGCGTGATCGCTCATGGTGTTCAGTTCGAGGTTTGCAATACGAAAGTGAAACAATCTGGCAAGTCGGAACGGGTTCCGGGTGTCGGGCGTCCGACGGTTTGCTTGCGTTTAGTGGTGTTCCTTGGGGACGTAGCCTTCCTTCTTGACGTAGCCGTCAATGGATTCGTCGTAGTCCCAGCCGTGGTAGTCGTAGGGGTCCACGCCCTCGGGCTCGACGCCGTCTTCGAAGTTGGCGTGCGGCGGCGGCGAGGGGGTGTGCCACTCGAGGCTGTTCGCGCCCCAGGGGTTGGCCGGGGCGGGCTTGCCTTTACGCAGCGAGTGGATCCAGTTGAACAGGACGATGAACAGCCCGATCGTCAGCACGTACGAGCCGAGCGTCGAGAACAGGTGGTACCAGAAGTACTGCTGGTCGTAGTCGGCGTAACGGCGGGGCATGCCCTGCGAGCCGGCGATGAACTGGATGAAGAACGTGGCGTTGAAGCCGACGAAGGTCATGATCGCGCCGATGCGGGCCCACTTCTCGTCGAGCATCTTGCCGAACATCTTCGGCCACCAGTGGTTCATGCCCGCGAGGAAGGCGAACAGCGTCGAGCCGACCATCACGTAGTGGAAGTGGGCGACGACGAAGTAGGTGTCGTGGTAGTGGATGTCTGTGGACAGGGCCGCCAGGGGCAGGCCGGTCAGGCCGCCGATGGTGAACAGCCAGATGAAGCCCAGGGCGTAGAGCATGGGCGAGTCCAGGCGGATCCGGCCGTTGTACAGCGTGGCCAGGTAGTTGAATACCTTGACCGCCGAGGGGATCGCCACGGACATGGTCAGCAGCGAGAACACCGAGTTCAAGAGGGCCGACTGACCCGAGGTGAACATGTGGTGGCCCCAGACGATGAAGCCAAACAGGGCGATCGCCAGCGACGAGGCGGCGATGAACTTGTAGCCGAAGATGTGCTTCCGGCTGTGGATCGAGATGATCTCGGAGATCACGCCCAGACCCGGGAGGATCATGATGTACACCGCCGGGTGGCTGTAGAACCAGAAGAAGTGCTGGTACAGCACCGGGTCGCCGCCGAGGGCCGGGTCGAAGATGCCGATACCCAGGACCTTTTCCGCCATGAGCAGCAGGACGGTGATCGCCAGGACGGGGGTGGCCAGGATCTGGATGATCGCGGTGGCGTAGAGGGCCCAGAGGAACAGCGGGAGCTTGCCCCAGCCCATGCCCTTGGGGCGGAGCATGTGGATGGTGGCGATGAAGTTCACGCCGGTGAGGATCGACGAGAAGCCGAGGATGAACACGCCGATGGTGCCCAGGAGCACGCCGGTGTTGGTCTCGGTGGAGTAGGGGGTGTAGAACGTCCAGCCGGTGTCCAGGCCCTTGGGGAAGTACCAGGGCATGTCCTGGATGCCGAAGAGCGTGCCGATGACGCCGCCGAAGAGGATCCAGGTGAAGAAGATCGATCCGCCGATCCAGCAGTAGAGGCTCAGCAGGTTGAGTTTGGGGAAGGCCACGTCCTTGGCCCCGAGCATGATGGGCAGGACCATGTTGCCCAGGATCGCCGGGATCGCGGGGATGATGAACATGAACACCATCACCGCGCCGTGGACGGTGAACAGCTGGTTGTAGAGCCGCCAGTTGGAGTTGAGCGCCGCGTCGTCGTTGGCCCAGAACATGAGCGTGGCGCCGGGGGCGATGAGCTCGGTCCGCAGCGCGATGGCCATGATCCCGCCGATGAAGAACGCCGCGAGCACACCGACCATGTACATGATGCCGATGCGTTTGTGGTCGATGGTCAGCGCCCACGAAAGGAAGCCCTTGCCGTGGGTGATGTAGTTATCGCCGTGGGGCGGCTCGGTGGGAGTCTTTTCAGCGGCGACGTCGCCGGGTGCGGGGTTCGGGATGACAGACATACGTGTGTCCTTGGTCTCAACTAAGCCGATCGAATCATGCCGTCGGCGGGGGGTTCGGGGTCAGGGGCCGAATAGGCCCGGTTGTGGAAGCGGGTTTACTCGCTCGTCGCTCCGGTGGCGTCGATCGCGGTATCGCCTTCGTAGTCATCCGGGAAGGCATCGAGGTCCGCACCGTTGGGGTGGTGGACCGAGAGGGTCTTCATGTACTCGATCAGAGCACGTACATCACCAGACTTGATGACGCCTTCGCCGTAGGCGCTCATGTTGGCGCCTTCGAAGCCCACCGCCTTCTGCAGGTTGGGCTGGCGGATGGAGTTCAGGATGTAGTTGTCGTCGACCACCGCGACGGTTTCACCGACGGCCATGGCGTAGTTCTGCTTGCCGTAGAGGTCCTTCCAGGTCGGGCCGGTGTTGGCGGCGCCGTCCACGGAGTGGCAGGAGGCACAGTTGTTGGCGTAGACGATGGCGCCCAGCTCGGCCGGGGGCAGGCGATCGGGGTTCCAGATGTTGATCTCTTCGAGCTTAGCTTCCCATTGGCTGCCGTCCACGACGACGAGCTCGGTGTTCATCTGTGAGTGGCCCTGGCCGCAGTACTCGGTGCAGTGCAGGGGATACGCCGCTTCGTATTTTTCGGGGTCGTCCGAGCTGACGACCGATGGATCGGGCTCGAACCACATCACGTTGAACCGGCCGGGCACGACGTCCTTCTTCGCCCGCATCGCCGGGACGAACAGGCTGTGCAGCACGTCCACCGACTCGAGCGTCAGCTTGGTCGGGCGGTCCGAGGGCACGAACAGCTTCTTGGTGACCGCGCCGTTGGGGTAGTGGAAGTTCCAGTCCCACTTGTTGGCCACCGCACGGATTTCATACGCGTTGCCCGCCCGCGGCGGCGTGGACATGTCCATGTAGCCGCGGAAACCCACGGCGAAAATCACCAGCACGATCAGCATCGGCGGCAGGGTCCAGGCGATCTCCAGCGGCGTGGAGTGGGTGATGCCCTTGGCGACCTCGTTTTTATCCTTCTGACGGAACTTGATCGCGAAGAAGATCATCAGCCCGCCGATCAGCACCGTGAAGAAGTACGAGACGAACATCACGAAGCCGTTGAGCGCGTCGACGTTGTCGGAGAAGCCCCCGGCGTCGTCGGGCATCCACGGGCCGTTGATCCAGCGGAAGAAGTCAGCGATGAAAGCGAGTGTCATGGTGTTGAACCTTGGTGTTGTTCACGCCGGCGTTCGGCGTTTCCCCTCGGGTTGGTCTGGGTGTTCAGTGTTCTGCGGCGGTGCCGCGGGTTTCCGGGCCGGGGCCCTACAGGGTTATGCGGGGGTGGGCGTCGAGTCCGGCGGGCCGTCGTCGAGCCGATCGCGTCGGCGGTGTTCGAAGTAGAACAGGCCGCCGATGACCGAAGCCAGGGTGATCAGCGTGACCCCCCCGGCGAGTTTCATCAGGGCCAGCGCGTCGGCGGTGTACGTGCCGAGCGTGTGGTCGTAGCTGTAGCAGAGCTGCAGGACCATGTCGAAGAACGAGCCCTGCTTGCCCTGGGACGCCTCGGTGAGCGCCATGCGGAAGTCGCGCTCGGCGTAGACGTGGTTCGGCAGGTAGCGGGTCACCTCACCCTCGGGCGAGACGAAGATGAGCACCGCCGCGTGGGCGAAGTCGTTCGTCTCGGGCACGGGCGTGAAACCGAAGCCCGCCTCGTGGGTCAGCCGTTGGATATCGACTTCGCGGCCCGTCAGGAAGTGCCAGCCTTCGCGGGCCCCGGCCCCGAGCTCGCTCTCCATCCCGCCGAAGCGTTCGACCACCGCGTTTTGCTGCCCGAGGGCGGCCACGGGGCTGTCGTTCGGGTTGATGCTGATGGTCAGGATCTCGAAGTTTTTGCCGGGCACCCAGTCTTCGCCGACCGTCTGGGTCGCATCGATGATGCCGCTGATGACCATCGGGCAGGTCAGCGGGCACTCGAAGTAGGCGAAGTCGATGATGACCGGCTTGTCGTTGTTGAAGTAGTCCCCGAGCTTCACGGGCTTGCCGTTCTCATCGATGAAGGGCAGGTCCATCGGCAGCAGGTTGCCGATCTTCTGCTCGACGGCGCCGTCGTTGATGCTTTCGGCGAACTCGGCCGCGGCGGGGGGCATCGGGGCTTTGGTGTTGCCCAGGGGGTTGGGCCCGACCCGTGACTGGCCCAGCGCCGGCGACGCGAAGGCCCCGGCCAGCAAGGCGAGGCCGCACGCGACACCGCGGGCCGATCCCCAGCGGGGTCGGCCGTGCCGTGGTGTCGGGTTGTGCAGTCGTTTGACTTGCATGGTTCGGGTTCGTTCGGGGCCCGGAGCCTTCAGCTCGGAGCCAATGGGACTCTACGCCCCCTCAAATCACTCGGCCACGGCTCACGCCGGGCGAAATTCAATACCGCTCGGCGACCTCGTTCATCGCTTTTTCGATCGGCATCATCTCGACGGTGCCGATCGGCTCGCCGTCGGCGTCGGTCAGCTCAACAGAGCCTTCACGCTGGAGCTCGGCGGCCTGTTCCTGGGTCGACCGGGCGAGGTCGATGTTGTCCATCCGCAGGCCGGTCTCTTCGTAGGTGCGTTCGGCCCCGCGGCTGTACTGCGTGGCTTCCTGCTGGTTCTTGAAGAAGAAGAAGCCCGCCTGTGCCGCCAGGACGATCGCGATCAGCAGCAGCGTCGAGACGATCGTCACGACGAAGATCACTTTGACGTTGAGTTCACGGGTCGTTGCGGGCATGGTCGGGGTCCAGGGTCAAAATCGGTCGGTTCAAAGTTCGGTACAGCGGGCGGGTTCGCGCCCGTCGGGGGTTCAGTGCTTGCCGGGCGGCGAGTAGATCGGGGCCCAGGCGGTGGTGTCGAGCTGCAGCGACTCGTGCATCCGCGGGTCGCGGTGAGCGGTCAGGCTCACGCCCGACGCACGACGCAGGGCCTCGGCGAGCATGATCGACACGCAGAACACCACGCAGCCGATCTCCGGCAGGCCGAACACGAAGTCCGGGCTGACCAGGGCGGGCATGGCGACCCAGAAGATGTCGATGTAGCAGAGCGTCAGCATCCAGCAGGCCATGCTGAACAGGGCCACGCGGTTACGCTTCACGTGCTTAGAAAGCAGGATGGCAAATGGGAAGAGCAGGTGGGCGAACAGCAGCGTCCAGGCGACGACCGTCCACGTGCTGCCGAAGGTCTCCGGGCCGGGTTCCAGCGAAGTGCCCGACACCGAAGTCACGCCGCGGATCTCCCACCAGTAGGTGGTTTCCGGCAGCGAGGCGTACCAGATCAGCATGAACTGGCTGAAGCCGACGTAGCCCCAGAAGAACACGAAGGCGAACAGCAGTTTGCCCAGGTCGTGGAAGTGGTCGGTGGTGACCGCCGAGAAGTAGCCGGCCTTCTGGCCGAGCATCAGCGTGATGATCATGGTGCACAGCGCGGCGGTGAAGCAGCCGGCGAAGAAGTACACGCCGAACATCGTCGAGTACCACACCGGGTCGAGCGACATCAGCAGGTCGAACGCACCCAGCGTCAGCGTGACCGCGAAAGCCACCAACGACAGCGGGGCCCACCATTCACGCTTATGGGTGTGCTGCACGTCGCCGTCGGCGTCCTGCATCACACTGCGCTTCCAGTAGAACCAGCCGAGGAACGACCACACCGCGATGTAGAACACCCAGCGGACCACCCAGAACGGCGGGGTGTACCAGGCGCCCTTCTTGTAGACGAAGTAGGGAAGCGCGTGGTCGTGATCGGGGTGGGTGGCCGCGGTGTGGGCAAAGGTTTTGTGGTCGCCGTGGTGCGCATCGTGGCCGTGGTCATCGTGGGCTTTTTCGCCGTCGTGCTTGCCGTGATCGTCGCCGGCGTGGCCGTCTTCCTCGGCGGGGGCACCGGCGGCGGCGCGGCGGAGGAAGATGTTGTTGTCCAGGCTGTGGGCTTCGTCGGCGTGCTTGCCGTCTTCGGCGTAGGCCGCGGGGTACGCGATCTTTTTACCCGCCTCGTGGACGCCGGATTTGGCCCAGGGATACAGGGCGCCGTTGTTGATCAGCACGGTGATCAGGATCGGAATCGCCAGCAGGCCCATCGTGGGCATGTTCGCGGCGATGTTCTCCGGCACACGGCGGAAGGCCACGCACCAACCGGCGCGGAACACCGTGGTGACCAGGACAAAGAAGAGGCTGCCGAGGGTGATGGCCAGCGCGAAGGCGTAGCCGATCAGGTAGGCGAAGCCCAGGCGTTCCCAGCCGCCGGTGAGCACGGTCTTGGGCAGGGCGGCGCCGATGACCGCGACCAGCAGCGCGATGCCGCCGAGCAGCAGGAGGTTGCGACGCAGCGGCCAGGCCTTGTCGCCGAGCACAGCCTTGTCTTGTTCAGAGAGTTGTTTAGGCGGATGAGCGGACACTAGGGGCTTACTCCGAGGTGACGCCGAGCTCGTTAGCTTCAGCGGTTTGCGTGTTCGAGTTGGCGGCGAGGTCCATCGCGACCTTGGCGGCGCCGGCGTTCTGGGACAGTTGCAACGCCCGGACGTAGGCGACGATCGCCCAGCGGTCTTCGACCGGGATCGCGTGGCCGTAGCCGGCCATGTTGGCCTTGCCGTGAGTGATCACGTTGAACAGCTGGCCGTTGGGGTAGACATCAGCGCCGAATTGGAGCTTGCCGTCTTGCACGTTGTTGAGGTTGGCCGAGGGGACCCACTGGGTGCCGTAGGACAGGGTTTGGTCGCCGCTGACCAGTTCGGTGGCGCGTTGGTTGACCGGGCCGTCGCCGTAGCCGGCTTTGCCGTGGCAGGGGTAGCAGAAGGTGTCGAACTTCTTTTGGCCGCGGGCCAGGAAGAACTGGTCGACTTCGGCCGCGTCGGGCATGCCGGAGATGAACACCGGGGCGTAGCTGTCGCCGTCTTTCTTGACGGTGTAGCCCAGCTCGAACTCGGTATCGTCGCGGAGCTCGCCGCGGCGGATGGTGCCGGGCACCTCGGGACGCATCGCCCGGCCGTCGGCGAAGATCGGCGAGGCGGCCTGGGCCTTGAGCTTGGGCTGGTTGTCCATGTCCTGGAACAGGTGGATGCGGGGCTTCTCGTGCTTCGACTGCGTGTACTTGAAGATCGCGGTCAGCGGGATCCACGAACCGACCACGAAGAGGATCGCGATGGCGATCATCCACATGGGGGGCTTGGGCAAAAAGAGGCGGGGGTCAAACATGGTGTCGGTTCTTGAGGTTTGAGGTCCGAGGCTTGAGTCGTGGTCGTGGGGATCGGCTCGCTCAAGCCTCACCTCTCATGCCTCAACCCTTTTTCATTCGTTGATCAGTTCGGTAGACAGTGCCTTGTGTTCTTTCAGGAACGCCGCGGTCTGGTCGGCGTCGAAGTTGCGGTCCTGGCTCTCGATCGCCAGGAAGAAGCGGTCTTGCGTCGCCCGGCGGAAGTGCTTGCTGTTGAACAGCGGGTGGTACAGCAGCGGCAGCTTGTTGAGCAGGAACATCGCGAACACCGCTGTGTAGGCGCTGAACATGATCGTCAGCTCGAAGATCACCGGGATGAACGCCGCGAAGCTGTTGAACGGCTTGCCCGAGATCAGGTAGCGGTAGCCCTCGAAGTTCGTCGGCACCGCGTCGGGCACCGGCATGAAGTCGGTCATCGTGAACGTGGTCAGCAGGATGCCGGTGGTCATGCCCGTCAGGCCCATGCCCAGCACGAGCCAGGGCAGGATGGTGGGCTTCACGCCCAGCGCCTCGTCGATGCCGTGGATCGGGAACGGCGAGTGCACGTCCATCTTGCGGTAGCCCGCGTCGTAGGCGGCCTGGGTCGCTTCGATCACGTCGCCGACGTTGTCGTACTCGGCGATGATGCCGTAGACCTTCACGTCGTCGCCGACGGCGGCTTCCTGGGGCAGGGATTCGGTGATGGGGGCGTCAATGACTGACATTAGTGAGCCTCTCCATTCGAGTGGGTTTCTTCTTCGGCGTGGTCGCCGTGATCGTCGTCGTGGTGCGGGTGGTGGTGGGCCTCGGGCATCACGGTCTTGACTTCAGCGATGGCGACGATTGGCAGGAACTTCAGGAACAAGAGGAAGTTGGTCAGGAACAAGCCGAAGCTGCCGACGAACATCCAGATATCGACCCAGGTGGGCTTGAAGTCGGCCCAGCTGCCGGGCATGAAGTCACGCGAGAGCGAGGACACCACGATGACGTAGCGTTCGAACCACATGCCGATGTTCACCGCCATCGCGGCGATCATGATCGGCAGCCAGTGGCGGCGGAACGGCCGGTACCACAGGATCTGCGGGATCACACAGTTGAGGATGATCAGCGACCAGAAGCCCGGGGCGGAGCTGCCCGCGGCGCGGTTGGCGAAGATGAACTGCTCGTAGTGGTGGCCCGAGTACCACGCGACAAAGAATTCCAGGACGTAGGCGTAGGTACAGATCATCCCGACGCCGAGCATGACCTTGCAGCAGTTGTCGATGTGGCGCTCGGTGATGATGTCCTTAAGGCCGAACCACACGCGGCAGGGCACCGCGAGGGTGAGCACCATGGCGAAGCCGCCGTAGATCGCACCCGCGACGAAGTAGGGCGGGAACACGGTGGTGTGCCAGCCGGGGAGCTGAGCCACGGCGAAGTCGAACGAAACGACCGAGTGCACCGAGAGCACCAGCGGCGTACAGAGGGCGGCGAGCAGGATGTAGGCCCGCTCGAAGCGGTGCCAGTGGCGGGACGAGCCGTTCCAGCCCAGCGACGCGATGCCGTAGGCGATCTGGCTGATCTTGCCCTTGGCCCGGTCACGCAGGGTGGCGAGGTCGGGCACCATGCCGGTGTACCAGAACAGCAGCGACACCGAGGCGTAGGTCGACACCGCGAAGACGTCCCACAGCAGGGGCGATCGGAACTGCGGCCACATCGCCATCTGGTTGGGGATGGGGAACAGCCAGTAGGCGAGCCAGGGTCGGCCAACGTGGATGCCGGGGAAGATGCCGGCGCAGATGACCGCGAAGATGGTCATCGCCTCGGCGAAGCGGTTGATGGAGGTCCGCCAGTTCTGGCGGAAGAGGAACAGGACCGCGGAGATCAGCGTACCGGCGTGGCCGATGCCGACCCAGAACACGAAGTTGATGATGGGGAAGCCCCAGGCGATGGGCTGGTTGTTGCCCCAGACCCCGACGCCGGTGGCGAAGAGGTAGCCGATGAGCCCGAAGAACAGGCCGGCCCCCGATGCGGAGATCAGGAAGCAGATCAGCCAGATCAGGTGGGCTTTGCGTTCGGCGTTGACGGCCACGGCGTCGGTGACGCCCATGAAGTCTTTGCCGCCGAGCACCAGCGGGGCGCGGTGCGTCGGGTCGTCGTGGGTGTTGTCCACGCGCTGGGTAATGATGGAGCCGGGGGTCAGGGTTGCCATAGTCGGATCAGGCCTTCACCGGGTTGCGGACCAAGCCCATGTGCTGGGTCCGGGGTCGTGAGTTCAGTTCGGAGAGCAGCTTGTAGGCACGCTTGTTCTTGCTTTGAATCTGCGCGACCTTCGCCTTGGGGTCGTTGAGGTTGCCGAAGGTGATCGCCTCGGTCGGGCAGGCGCCCTGGCAGGCGGTCGTGAGCTTGCCGTCGTCGACGTAGGGGTAGTCGTCGACCTCTTGGCCGGCGGTCTTGGCCTCCGCCCAGCGGGCCTTGGCTTCGATCTTGGCGCGTTGGATGCGTTGGGTGCAGTAGGTGCACTTCTCCATCACGCCGCGCATCCGCACGGTCACGTCGGGGTTGAACACCATGCGGCGGATCTGGTCGATCACGTCGCCGGGCTGCTGGTCGGGCATCTTCAGCCAGGGGCTGTTGCTCAGGCCGCCGTCCTTGCCGGTGTTGCGGAAGCTGGCCGAGTCGAGCTTCGAGTGGTAGTCGAAGTAGTTGAACCGGCGGACCTTGTACGGGCAGTTGTTGGAGCAGTACCGCGTGCCGATGCAGCGGTTGTACACCATGGTGTTCAGGCCCTCGGTGTCGTGCACCGTCGCCGCCACGGGGCAGACCTGTTCGCACGGGGCGTTCTCGCAGTGCACGCAGGTCACGGGCATGTGCACCGCGTCGACGACTTCTTTGTCGTCCTTGCTGACCTTGAAGTTCTTGGTCGCCTGCGGCTTGCCGCGGTAGTAGCTGTCGATGCGGATCCACTGCATCTCGCGCGACATCATTACCTGGTCTTTGCCGACGATCGGCACGTTGTTCTCCGACTGACACGCGATCACGCAGGCGTTGCAGCCCGTGCACGCGGTCATGTCGATGGTCATGCCCCAGGCGTGCTTGTCGTTGAACTGCTGCTTGGGGGTCCAGCCGTCGGCGACTTCCTCGGGGTACTTCTCCATCAGCTCCTTGGCACGCTCGGCAAACTCTTCAGCCAGCGGAGCGTCGTAGAGCTGCAGCGACAGGTCGCCGTGGGCGTCGTCGTTGGCGAACGACAGGGCCTTGGGGTCCTTGTCGAGCTTCTGGAGGTATTTCTTGTAGTCGGCGAAGCTGGTTTGCTTGACGATGTAGCCTTCGTCGCCGGGCTTTTTGCCGACCCGTTTGTCGAGGGCCCATGCGGCCATCGCGCCGCTGCCATCGCGGTCCTTGCCGCCGCTCAGGGCGTCGGGGCCGAGCTTGCCGGTGTCGATGAGGTGGTGGATCTCGGTGGTGGCCAGCGGGTGGGTCTGGCCGGTCTTCTTGATCTGGGCCGAGTAGGCACAGCCCTGGGTGGTGGTGCCGCGGAGGGTGTAGGTGTTGAAGCCTACGCCGGTGGCGATGCGTCCGCCCCAGCTACGGCCTTGGCCGACGGTCAGCACGACCACGCCGGGCGCTTGGCCGGGGGTGATCATGACCGCACAGTCGAGCTCGCGGTCGTCGATCTTGATGTTGATCACGTCGCCGTTCTTGAGGTCGTGGTCCAGCGCGTCTTGCACGCTGACCCAGGCGGGGTTGTCCCAGGTGATCTTGGTGATGGTTTCGGGCAGCTCTTGCAGCCAGCCGTTGTTGGCGTAGCGGCCGTCGTAGACCTTGGGGTCCTGACGGAAAGCGATCTGCATGGCTTCGGTCGTGGCGACGACGCTGGTGCCGCTCGCGCCGACGGTCTTGGCGTTGACCAGCGGGAACGCGGTGCCGGCCAGCAGGCCGTCGTGGACCGCGACACGCCAGGCGTTTTCCGCCGAGTTGTCGACGGGGCCGCCCGGCCAGGCCGAGGTCGCCACGTCGTATTGACCCGCCTTGATCGCGGCCGACCAGGCGCGACGCACCAGGTCGTAGCCTTCGGTCGCGTCGTCGTGGCCGATCATGGCCAGGACTTCGATCGGCGACTTGCCTCCGAACAACGGCTCGATGATCGGTTGCTGCAGGCAGATCGTGCCGTCCCACGCCCGGCCGTCGCCCCAGCACTCGAGATAGTGCGCTTCGGGCAGGTGCCAACCGCAGGAGACCGAGGTTTCGTTTTCGTAGAGACCCAGGTGGATCGAGGTTTCGGCCTTGGCCAGGGCTTCGGCGAAGCCGAGGTCGGCCGGGGCGTCGAAGACCGGGTTGCCGCCGAGGATGAGCAGCGTGTCGACTTCACCGGCGTTGAGCTTGTCGGTGAGCTCGGCAATCTCGTCTACGCAGAGCTTGTCGCCCGCGGGCTCTTGGGTGAGCATCACGGTCTTGTGCAGGTTGCCCAGCGTTTCGTTGATCGACCACGCCAGGGCGTGGACCGCGGCGGGTTGGCTGGGGCCGACGACGACCAGCGATTCGCCCTTGTGTTCCTTGAGGTCCTTGGCGAGCTTCTTGACGAAGAGCGACTCGGCTTCGCCGAGGCTGATGGTCGAGTTCAGGCCGCTGACGCCGATCTCAACCGCCAGCGCTTCGAGCATCGCGGCGATCGTCGAGGGCTTGACCTGCAGGTGCACGTCGGCGTTTGACGAGGTGACGCTCAGCGCCGGCGCCACGGCATACACCCGGCTCATCTTGCCTTCGTCGCAGCTCTTACGCAGCTTCGCCCAGCCGCGGGCGTGCTTCGCCGAGGCGGGGTGGTCGCTGAGGAAGTCGCTGTCGAACGTGGCGAGCACCATCGCCTTGGAGGCGTCGTACTGAGCACGTAGCGCTTGGCCGAAAGCCAGACCCGAGCCCTCGATTTCGCTGTCGCGGTGCAGCGGCTCCCAGGTGGTCCAGGTCGCCTGCGGGAAGTGCTTGAGGAAACGCTTCTTGACGTCGGCGAACGCGGGGCCCGATTGGGCTTCGCTGAGCACGGCGATCTTGCTGTCGGCCTTGAGCCCCGAAACCGCGCCGGCAAACTCTTCCCACGACGAACGCTTGCCCTTGCCTTCGCCTTCGCTGTACTTCTTCACCGACCGGCTGCGGTCGGGATCGTACATATCCAGGAGGCTGGCGAGGGTGAACACATCCGCCGAGCCGTACTGCAGGTCGCCCGCGGCGTAACGCTCGGCGTCGCCCACGATCGGGTGCAGCGGGCTGCCGGCGACGTTGATCGGCCGGCCGTCGAAGCTGGTGACAAACAGGCCGTTCGCCACGCCGCCGCGTTGCAGCATCGAGGCGTAGGTCTCGGGCACGCCGGGCAGGGTGCCCTCGGGACGCGCGTTGTGGGCAACGACTTTTTCCTTGGGCCAACGGCGGCAACCGGTGAGGGTCAGGCCGGCCAGGGCCATCGAGGCGCCGGCGAGCTTCATGAACTTGCGGCGCGACATCCCCAACAGTTCGTCGGGGTCGTACTCGGGGAACTCCTGCGCGATCTTCTCCAGGAGCTCGGGGCTGTTGGAGTACTCGTCGAGGCTGCGCCAGTAACGCTGGCCCTGCAGGTCTTCGCTTGCGGTGAGGTTGGGTTCAATCATCGGTGGCACGTGGAGCAGGACTGCATGTAAGCAGCGTTGTGGACGTTGTACTGTTCTTTGACGCGGAGGCCGACGAGCAATTGGGCGGCGTCGACGTCGCCTTCTTTGATCTCGCCCGCCTTGATCGCTTCGATGACTTCGGGGTCGTCGAGCGGGGTCCACGACAGGTTGGTCACTTCGCTGGGCGGACGCAGGTGTTTCTCGGGAGCGCGGTGGCATTCGAGGCACCAGCCCATCGAGAGGTTTTCGACTTGGTACACGCCTTCTTCACCCATGCGGTCGACCCGGCCGTGACAGGACACGCAGGACACACCCTTGGTCACGTGGGCCGAGTGGTTGAAGTAGGCGTAGTCGGCGATGTCGTGGACCTTGATCCATTCGATCGGCTTGCCCTGGTCGGGGTTGGTGAGGTTGGGGCGGTCTTCGGGGCCGGCTTCGGTGGTGGGGTAGCCGGTGTCGCGGTCGAGGTAGGGCAGGTAAGCGCGGTGGAGGGGTTCGAGTTTGGGGCTGAGCTTCTTCACGCCCGAGCCCGCGCCGGGGTTGTGGCAGGTGATGCAGGTTTCGACCGGCGGGATCGCCGCGAAGCCGGCCTGGTTCACCGAGGTGTGGCAGTACGTACAGTCCAGGCCGAGCTGACCGACGTGCAGCTCGTGGCTGTACGGGATCGGCTGCTTGGGCTGGTAGTTCTGGTTGAGGGTGTTGGGGTTGAGCCCCAGCCCGACAACCGCCGGGACATACACCGCACCACCCATGGCCCCCAGCAGAATGAGCGGGAGCAGGTAGTTTGCCCAGCGAGGGAAAACGAATTTAGCGTTGGATTGTTCTTGATCAGTCACGTGAGATTGCCTGGCCAATAGGTCGGTCGGGTAAGGGAATCAGGCGGGCACAAGGATGATGGAACCATGAACGTCGACGTCTTTACCGACGACCGGTCCTCCCTCGAGCTGTGCTGACCCCCTGCAACACGCGTCAGGTTAACGACATTCATCGGCCATGACAAAGCCGAAAAATGAGTCCGAATATGTAGAGTCTTTTTGATACCAAGTCGCAGAAAGACGAGGCGTTCGATCGTCTCTTGCAGCGGGTGGTGAGTCGGTGAAATGAGCTGATCGCGGTGTCGGCAGAACACTCCGTAATCAGGAAGCGCTGGCTGATGAGGTCGGCCGGGCCAACATCAGAAGCATCAACATCAACGCCCCCGGCCAAACCCCCGGCGACGCGGCACCGGCCAGCAGGCAAGCGACCAGCGACAGCATCACGCCCGCGGTCAGCACCGACCAAACCGAGGTCGAGCCCCGCAGATACTCTTCCGCCGCGTGGCGGTCCGCGTCCTCGCCCAGGCCCGAGGGGTTGCGGAAGCTGTGCCCGTACACCCCAACCGTGGCGGGAACGGCGAGCAGCAGCCAGAGTACTGGTGCAATAAACCAAGTTGTGTCATTCATTTGTGTCGATTCAGCGAGCGGAAGCAGCACCGCCATGCTCACCGCGCTGATCCCGGTCAACAGCCCCCAACGCATCCAGGCCCGACGGGAAATCGCACAATGTGGAGAGCTTGTGGTTGATTCGTTCATAATGTCCTGCCTGGTTGGTGTTTTGAACGCGATCCAAAGGGCGAAAGGGCCAGCGTTTAGGGGTGATGCATAGTGTATCGGCCCTCGGGATTCCCGCTAGGGGCCGCTTTTAGCCAAAATGCGGGTGGGGCGGGCCCCTCACGTTAATATTAAAGATGTGAGCGCCCGTCAGACGAAAAGGAGAAATGCGGGTATTCCCGATCTACAGGGCTCCTATGCCTGAGCTATACTCCGCATATCAACATTGCCCCCGGAAGGCGGCGAGTTGGGCTTCGGCCCACTCGTCGCTTTTTTTGTGCCCCCACCTCGGGTGTTCACCCTAGTCTCGGGCCAGCCTCGGCCCGGGCCGCCTCCCGCCCCTCAGCCCGGTATGCTATCCCCATGTTGAGCATCGCTTTAAATCCTAGAGCTTGGCGCTGGGCGGTCCTGGCGGGCGTTTGCAGCATCGTGCTCGGCTGCCAGAGCAAGAACCCCGAGACTCCGCGCGTCCCCGACATCGTGCGCACCGAGCCGGCCCCGGCGGCTCGTGAATCGCTCACCGAGGTGGATGAACCGCAAGCCGACGAAGAACCCATCCCGCCGGTCGAGGCGATGGTCGGCCAGATCGCCGGCCAACCCATCTACGCCCACCACGTGCTCTCGGGCATGGAAGAACAACTCGCCAGCCTCGGCCGTCGCCTGCCCGCGCGGTCGTTCCGCGATCAAGCGACGGCACTGATCTTCGAGCAGGTGCGGGGTCTGGTTCAGGACGCACTGATCCAAGACGAAGCCAACCGCAGCCTCAGCCCCGCCCAGCGCGGGGGCCTGGAACTCTTCGTCGCCAGCCGACGCGAAGAACTGATGCGCCGCTACGGCCAGGGCTCGCTCGCACTGGCCGAACGGCAGATCCTCGAGCAGACCGGCAAGACGCTCCAGGAAAACCTCCGCGACATCCGTACCCAGATCACCATCAGCACCTACCTCGAGCGCAACCTCCGGCCGTTGATTAACGTCACCCGCCGCGACATCGAACGCTTCTACCGCGACAACTACGAAACGTTCAACCCGCCGCCCAAACGCGAAGTCAACTTGATCTACTCCGCCAGCCCGCCCGACAGCGAGTGGTTCACCGAACAACTCGAAGCGGGCGTGCCGTTCAGCGAACTCGCCCTCGACGACCGCAACGCCTTCCGCGGCGGCGACATGAAACTCGCGCTCGAAGGCGACGACATGTTCGAGGCCAATATCAACGAGGCGATCCAACCCCTTGAAGCGGGGGAGTGGGTCGGCCCGCTGCCCAACCGCGGCCAGGACTGGTTCATCTACATCGCCTCGCTCGATCGGCCCGAGACCCGCACGCTCTTTGAAGCACAGGTCGACATCGAACGTGCCCTGCGCACCCAGCAAGAACGCCAACTCCAACTCGAGCTCGGCGAAAAGCTGCGCCGCGGTGCCAGCTTCACCGACGAGCAGCGCATGACCGAAGCGGTATTGGAAATCGCGGTGGCACGCTACGCCTCTCAGTGACAACACGTTTCCCGCGTCGGCACATCTTCTGGGGTACTCCATGTTTCAAAGATTCGCGCACCTGTTCGTCGCCCCGATGCGCGGTGCCCACCGCCGACGTGGCCGAGCCGGCGAACATCTCGCGGCCCAACACCTCAAGAAACACGGCTACCGCGTGCTTGCGCGCAACCTGCGAAACCGATTTGGCGAGATCGACCTGCTGGCGCTCGCGCCCGACGGCCGAACGGTAGTGGTGGTTGAAGTGAAAGCCGGCTCCGCCAACGAACGCTTCCCGCCCGAGCTGCACGTCACGCCCGCCAAGCAACGCAAGATCGTGGCGCTGACCGCGCAGCTCGCGCGTCGCTATCGATTGACCGATCGGCCGTTCCGTTTCGATGTCATCGCCGTGGAGTTCCCCGAGCAGGGCGACCCGGTGATCCGTCACCACGTCGGCGCGTTTGCGTCGCGGGTGTGACCAAGGCGGCGCTTCATTGATCGCGGAGGGCGCAGAGACGCAGAAGCGCGGCCATGACGTTTTGTGTTTCGTTTTGCGGGCGATCGCAGATCGCCATGTCCACACCGCGCAATCAAACCCGCTATCTTCCCTGAATGATCGATCTGCAGACCCTCATCGGCTTCGGCGTCGCGGGCAACTTCACCGGCCACCTCGAACAGGCCGGCGAAGCCTCGGACTTCGTCAACATCCAAGCCGCCGCCGGCGCCCCCAAAGGCGTCTTCCCCTTCTACGTCCCCCAAGCCCAGGACAACCCTACCCCCCAAGCCGAGGGCTGCGGAGCGCAGCGACAAAGCCCCGGATCCCACTTCCTCCACACCTTCCCCCTCTCCCCCGACACCATCGAACACCCCGGCGATATCCAGGGCCAGGCCGCCAACCTCCAGATCGAACCCGAGCTCGCGTTGCTCTGCGAACTGAGCTACGACGACGCCCAGCAAGTCACCGCCATCCGCCCAACCCACTGCGCCGCCTACAACGACTGCTCCACCCGCCGCCCGGATGCGACCAAGATCAGCCAGAAGAAGAACTGGGGCCCCAACACCAAGGGCCTCGCGTCCGACCAATGGCTGCTTCTCGATTCCTTCGACGAGGCCGGCATCCTCCAGCACTTCCGCGTGGCGTGTTACCTGCTCCGCGACGGCGAGCTGCACACCTACGGCGAAGACTCACCCGTCGCCGGGCCCGACGGCTACGGCTACATGTATCAGCAGCTGCTCGACTGGCTCATCGAACGCTTCAACACCCAGCAAGACGAAGGCCCGCTCGAAGACCTCGCGCAATGGCTCGCCGTGGCGGGCCACCCCCACCGCGCGGTCATCAGCATCGGCGCCACCCGCTACACCGAGCTCGGCGAAACCACCTTCCTCCAGCCCGGCGACGACTCGATCGTCGTCGCTTACGACCAGCGCCTGCACAACACCGCGGGGATCGAAGCGGCGCTGATGAAAAACGACCTGCCGCTGCGCGAAGCCGCGACGTGTTCGCTGCTGCGGCAGCGCGTTATCGCCCGGCCGTAACCCCGCGTCGTTTAGCGGGCGATCGCAGATCGCCGTGTGCTCGGCAGGTTCAATTCCCCGAGTGCGTGTCGAGCTGCCCAAACAACTCGGTCAATTTCGCGTGCTGCTCGGCCGGAAGCGGGTCGGCGTTGATGGACTGGAGATTGGTTTCGAGGTGCTCGGGGTTGCCTGTGCCGAAGAGCACGACGTCGAGCCCGGGTTCGTGGGCGGAGAAGCGGTAGCCCGCGTCGGTGACATCGCCGAGGAAGCCCAGCGGGTCGTCGTGGTCGACGGTCTGCGGGTCGATCTTCCCCGCTTCGATCAGCTCGGCGACCACTTCGCGCAGGCGTTCAGGTCGCGTGAGTGCTTGGCGGACGGCAAACATGCCGAGCGTGCCCACGCCTTGCTTTAGGGTGGCGGGAAACACGTCGCGGCGGGCCGAGGGGTTGAGCGGGTTGAACCCCACCATCATCACGTCGAACACGTCGGCGTCCAGCACGCGCTTCAGGGTCTTGTGCCCGCGGTCGGTCTCGAACGCTTCGCTCACGGCGAGGTGGCGCAGCTTGCCCTGTTCCTTCGCGCGTTGCAGGGCGGGGACGATCTCTTGCAGCGCGTGGTCGCAGTGCGTGGGCTGCAGGCCGTGGAGGTGGTAGATGTCGACGTAGTCGGTTTCGAGTCGTTGGAGGCTGGCTTCGAGTTTGGCGACGTAGGCGTCGCCGGTGAGTAGGCCCTGCTCGTCGGCGACGCCGCACTTGGAAGAGATCACGACCGAGTCGCGCGGCACCTCGGCGATAGCGCGGGCGACGTGGGGCTCGGTCTGGTAGTTGGTCGCGGTGTCGATGAAGTTGACGCCCAGCTCGATCGCGCGGCGGAGGACGCCGACCGCGTGGTCAAAGTCTTTGCCGTAGGAGATGCCGAGGCGCGAGTGCCCGCCGCATCCCAGCCCGGCGATCGAAACTTCAAGGCCCGTTCGGCCGAGGGTGGTGGTTTTCATGGTTGGTTTCTGGGGATGTTTAATGCAGCGCTTCGCTTATCACGGAGAGCGCGGAGGCACGGAGACGTGGAGGAAGGCATGAATACCATGAAACGAAAAAATAAAAATGATTGCGATCTAGGGGTAGGATTGAAAACTAATTTCCGGTTTTCTTCTCCGCGCCTTTGCGCCTCCGCGCGCTCCGTGATAAGCGAAGCGCTGCCTTGGCTCTATTCCTCGCCGGCAGAAAGTTTTTCCAGCAGAACTTGTCGGAACACCTCCAGCGGCGGGGTCTGCTTTGTCCACAGTTCGAACTGGGCTGCGCCTTGTCGCACGAACATCTCCGCGCCATTGATTGTCAGGCAGCCCGTGGCTTTGGCGTCGCGCAGCAGGATGGTTTCGAGTGGGTTGTAGATCGTGTCGAACACGACGACGCCCGGGCCGAGGATGCTTTGTTTCTCCGGGGGCAGGGGGGTGGCGTCGGTCTGGGGGAACATGCCCAGCGGCGTGCAGTTGATCAGGATGTCGTAGGACGTTTCGCCAAGCTCGTCCATCGGCTTGGCGGTCGCGTCGAACTGCTCGGCCAGCGCTTGGGCTTTGTCGAGGGTGCGGTTGTAGACCGTGACTTTGCAGCCGTACTGCGCAAACGCCGCGACCGCGGCCCGCGCGGCGCCACCCGCGCCGAGGACGCCAAGCGTCTTACCCGCAAGCTGGTCCCGCCCGATCGACAACGCGTCGCACACCGCGTCGAGCAGGGCGGCGTAGTCGGTGTTGCTGGCGTACAAGCTGCCGTCGTCGCGCTTGGTCAGCGTGTTGGCCGCGCCGATTGTTGCGGCGAGCGGCTCGATCTCGCCGCCTTGCTCTTCGACGAAGCGCAAGAGGTTCGCTTTGTGCGGGATCGTCACCGAAGCGCCGCGGAAGTGCAGCGGTTCGTACTCGAGCCACGACAAAACGGTCGCCTTGAAGTGATCGTACTCCGGCGGGATGGGCATGGGCAGGTACACGCCGTTGTACCCCGTCTCGTCGAACCCGGCGTTGTGGAAGGCGGGCGACATTGAGTGCCCCACGGGGTAGCCGATCACGCCGTAGACCGCGGTGTCCTCGCGGATCGCGTCCCAGCGGTAGAGTTCCTTGAGATCGCGCACCGTCGGCTGCCCCGGCGCGGTGCCTTGCGCGGGATCGAGCGCCGCGAACGTCAGCAATGCCCCGAACTTCTTCGCCAGCACGCGGGACGCCAAGCCTTCGTCGCCCATGCACAGCGCGATCGTCGGCTTGAGCTTTCGGCGGACGATCTCAAACGCTTCGAGGTTGTCACGCAGCGAGCGCGCCCGCCAGGCGAGCTTGATCACCCGGCACGCCTCGGCCTCGGCCATGGCCATGAGCTTGCGGTCCAGGTCCGCGGGCTGGGTGACAAAGTCGTGCGAGGACAGGATCAACCCCGTCGACACGTCCGGCCGAGACTGATTGTTGTGGTCGACCACGAGCCCGAGTTTCTCGCGGAGCTCGGCCGAGGACTCGTAGGCTTTGAGTTCGACGTCGAGGTAAGCGGGCGTGACGCCGTCCAACCCGTTCCCGACGGCCTCGATGAGGTCCAGCCGATGCATATCGTCGCCGTCGTAGGCCCCGCCTTCCCAGGTCGGCCGACAGGTCACGATGCAGGGCAGCGGCGACTCGGCGACCAGTTTCTGCACCTCCACCACGTCCACCTCCGGCGGGCAGAACGTATCGACGCGGTATTCCACCAGGTCGGCCCCCATCTCGGCGGCGCGGGCGGCGTCGGCCAGGGCGGAAGGGCGGTCGTGGACAGTGATCGGGACGGTGAGGCGGGTCATCGCGACACAGGATAGCGGGTGGCCGCGGTGGCCATCTCCTCAACATGTTTGATGGATGGATTCCCCTCCCTTGAGGGAGGGGTGAGGGGAGGGTGCCGTGTGTTCAAAGGGCTGGGGCGTTTGAGAATGCTCGGCACCCCCACCCGGCCTCCCCCTCAAGGGGGAGGAGTTCAAGGCATCGCCAACGCTTGCACTTTGGTCACGGGTTTGGCGTCTTGGATTCAGGCCGCCAACGCCAACGCTTGGCGAGCACGTTGGGCACGCTGGGCGTAGAGGGCGGACGTCCGGGTCTTGCCGCGTTGGGCGAGATCGAGCTGCTTGGCACGGAGTCGGCCGATCAGGGCGCGGAGTCGTTGCGGCGTGGTTTGCTTGGGTAGTTCGGTCGTGTTCAAGGCTTGGTTCCCCCACGGGGTGATGGTTACGGATGGTCTCTCTTGCTCGATACTATGCCGGTGGACGCCGCCGGGATTATGAAATTTCAGCAAATCCTCCGTCTTGGGATTAATGAACACGGGTCTCGCAGGCGTGGTGCAAAACACGCGGGTTTTTCGTCACGAAGCGGGGTGGTGTGCCTTGGTCTTCTCTCCCCTCGGGAGAGGGGGCTTTGTAGGTCAGGCATGCCTGCCTGACGTCGAGTGACTGAGAACCTGCGTCAGGCAAGCATGCCTGACCTACGGGTCGCGGCTTATCACCGATTCGCTCCGGAACCTGCAGGGGGTTACGCTCAGGCGTCCTTTCTTGCTTTTGCCTGAGGAGTTTCTTCCATGCCCAAACTCAGTCCGCTTCATGTGGTTCGATACGCAGCCGACGGCAACGCGGATGCGGGGTCGGCCGATCTTTCTTCGAAGATCGCTCCGCCGTACGACGTGCTGGACGCCGGGCCGAAGGCGGAGTTGTTGGCGAAGGATGCGCACAACATCGTCGCGGTGGACCTGCCGGTGACGCCGCCCAAGACCGTGGGGCCGGACGCCGCGTACGCCGAGGCGGGCGCGCTGTATCGGCAGTTGCTCAGCGACGGGGTGCTGACGCGCGACGATCAGCCGGGCGTGGTGGTGTACGAACAGGCCTACGAACTCAATGGCCAAACCGTCCGGCGTCGGGGTTTGTTCGCGGGGGTGGGCGTCGAGGAATTCAACCAGCCCCACGGCATCTTCCGCCACGAGATGACTATCGCGGGCGGCATCGGCGACCGCACGAAGCTGATGGAAGCGACCTCCGCCCAGCTCTCGCCGATCTTCGGCATCTTCCCCGACCCGAAGAAGGTGGCGGTCCAACTGCTCAACGACATCTGCGAGTCAAGCGACCCCGACTACCACGGCACCACCGCCAACGACGGCGTCGCCCACCGCTGCTGGCTGGTCCACGACCCCGCCACGCTCGACACGCTGTCCGCGTTTTTCCGCGAAACCGATGTCTTCATCGCCGACGGCCACCACCGCTACACGACCGCGCTGCAGTTTGCGAAAGACCATCCCGATCTTCCGGGGGCGGGCAGCTGCTTATTCGTGCTCGTCGCGGCGGAGGACCCGGGCATGATCGTGCTGCCGACGCACCGGGTGGTGTGCGGGCTGCAGGAGTTCATGTGGTCGGAGCTCGAAGCGATCCTCGGGGCGGACGACCGCTGCACGCTCGGCGGCGACCCCGCGCAGACGCGGTTCGCGTTGTTCGACCCGGTCAGCGGCGACACGGTGGGTTTGGAGACGCACGGCGACGTGTTGGCCGAGGCGTTCCCCGACAAGCCCGAGGTGTGGCGGACGCTGGACGTGGCGGTGCTGCACGAGTGGCTGATCCAGCGTGTGTTGCGGCCGAGTTTCGGCGGGGAGGGCGAGGCCGGGGGGGTGACGTTCAAATACACCGCAGACCTCGACGAGATGAAACAACTCGCGGCGGAAGAGGATCCCGCGGGCGCCCGCCTCGGCGTGGTGATGCGGGGCACGCCGCTCGAAAGTGTGATGGCCGTCTCGCGGGCCAACGAGGTGATGCCGCCCAAGAGCACGTACTTCTACCCCAAGCTCGCGACGGGGCTGGTGATTAATCCGTTGGATTGAGCGCGGGTGGGATTCGTAGGTCAGGTCTTCGACCTGACGCAATTCACCTCAACTCGTGTCAGGTCGAAGACCTGACCTACAACAAGCCCGATTCCGAGCACGAAGCGTCAGCGAGTGGCCGAACGATCGGTGCAAACGTCACTCGCTGACGCTTCGTGCTCGGAATCAACCCAACGGGGTCGAAAATTGTCGGATCCGCGCGATCCTGCCCCGCACCCGTGGCGTACCAGTGGGGCATCTATCCCCATGACCACACTTAACTTCCCCCAGCTTGCCACGTTAGCGACCCGCGAAGCGGTACAATCGCCCGTGATGTCCGGCGAAACACCCACCCCCACCGCCCTGAAAGACCTGACCGACGAGCAGTTGCTCGGCGAGTATCGCAACGGTCGTTTGGAGGCGTTTGAGGCCCTGGTGCGGCGGTATCGGCCGGAACTGCTGCATTTTCTGATCCGTTTTGCCAGCAACCGGGCGGCGGGCGAGGACCTGTTCCAAGAGACCTTTCTCCAGGTTCACATCTCGGCCGACACTTTTGATGTGTCCAAGCGATTTAAACCCTGGCTTTTTACGATTGGCGCGAACAAAGCCCGGGACTACTTGCGTAAGAACAAACGACAGAAGACGGTTCCGCTGTCGGCCCTGGTCGACAAGAAGCAGGAAGACGGCCCGTCGTTTATCGACCTGATGGAGGCCGACCTGCCCCTGCCCGATGACCTGGTGCAGGACGGGGAGACCGCGGATCTGGTCAAGGAGGTGGTCGAGTCGTTGCCCGACCACTTGAGAGAGGTTTTGCTGCTGGCTTACTTCAACCAGTTTGCCTACAAGGAAATCGCCGAGATGCTCAGCATCCCGCTGGGCACCGTCAAGAGCCGCCTGCACGCGGCGGTGGGCACCTTCGCCCAGCTCTGGAAGGCCCGCTACCCCAGCCCGAACCCGTCGGAGTGACCCGATAACCCCCGCCCCGGACCTCTTGGAACCGAGGGCAGACCAAAACTAGACCGTAACCAGACCAGTTCCACTGGTCTACGAACAGACCACCAGACCAGACCACCACCTTTAGACCATGCCTGACTCGAACATCCCCGAACAACCCGAAGCCTTTGTCGAGCTCTCGCCCGAGGATGCCGCGGCGTTGGATGCGGTGATGGGTGCCCGGGCGATGGGCAGCGAAGCCGGGCCGATGCCCGCAGGCTCGAAAGAGCGGGTCGAGAAGGTGCGTGGTGTGCTCGCCTTGCTGGATCAGGTGGCCGCCGCGGATGCGCCGCAAGCCCACGCGGGTGAATCGGTCATCCAGTCCACCCTGGCGCGGGTCGCGGCTCAACGTGAAGCCGAGAAACCGATCGAAGTGACGCCGTTGTGTGAAGACGACGGCCGGGCGCTCGACGCGGTCGTCGCCAACGCCGGCCAGCCCGGCCCGGTCCCTGCGGGGCTGGGTGATCGCACCCAGCGGGTCGCGGGGGTCTTGTCGCTCCTGGATCAGATGCCCCGCGAAGACGCGGCCGGCGGCGATGAAGACTTGATTCAACGCACCCTCGCCGCCGCGGCCGACGCACGCCAGCGCGAGCGGTTTGCCCAGCAGATCGAGATGTTTGCCGAGCCCCGCCGGACATTTGGTGTGAGCCTGCGGCAGGTCTTCACGGCCGCCGCGGTGCTGCTTCTGGGCATTTCGTTGCTGATGCCCGCCCTCGACCACCAGCGTCAGGCCCAGCAGATCGCGGCGTGCAGCTACAACCTCGGCGTGGCGGGTCAGCAGATCGGGCAGTATTCGATGGATCACGCCGGCATGCTCCCGCGTGGGCCCGTTGGCGACTCGTGGATCAAGACCGGCCAGCCCGACGCCATCGACGACGCCGGCCGTTACCAATCCAACTCCGCCCACCTGTACATCCTCATCCGCGACGCCTACGTGGCGCCGTCCCGCCTGGCGTGTGCCTCCAACGACCGGGCCACCGTCTCGATGCCCGGCAGCGGTCAGCTCGACTGGGCCTCGCACCAAGCGATCTCCTACAGCTACCAGAACCAGCACGGCGTGGCCCCGATCCGCGTCGACCGCAGCTCGCCCCGTCTGGCCGTGCTGGCGGACAAGAACCCGCTGTTCATCGTGAAGGACGGCAAGGTCGTCTACGACCGCGAGGCCAAGCGTGACGCCGCCAGCCTCCTCCACGGCGGCAAGGGCCAGAACATCCTTATGCTCGACGGACGTGTGAGCTGGTCGACCACCCCCCACATCGGCGGCGACAACGTCTGGCAGATCAGCGGCCACGACGGCGGCTACACCGGTACCGAAGCCCCCCAAGACGCCCACCGCGACAGCTTCCTGGTGCCCTGACTCAGGGGTTTTCCATTACTTTCCGGGATTTGTGACATCGATTGCGGGATGCTTTGGTACCTTAATAAAAGGTTCCGCATCACTCGAATTCATCACCCTCGGCCGTTCTTGCCTTGAGGGTCACCGATCATCGGAGGGAAACGTTTCTGCCGTCCTTGCACACGGAGGTGTCACATGGACCCGCTTCTCCCGCTACGTTTCACCGTTCTAAGGCTCTGCCAGCAGACCCTGCGTCATCGTGCGCTCCGGGAGTCGATGAAACTTTCGCCCCAAGGCGCTACCAGCCCGTATACCGGGCGCATGGAGTGGATGCTGCCCGAGTTGGCCACGCTTATCGCCAGCGCCCACGACAGTTCGCCGCAGGAGTTCGCGGTGTCGCTGCGCCGGTTTATCGATGAACACACCTTCGTGGAGGACGCGGGCGACCCGGTGTTTGATGCCGAGGTCCGCGAGGAGACCCGGGAGTTGTTTGAGATGTCGATGCGGGTGCACCGCGCGGTGCATCGCCGTGCGGTGTCTCACTCGGACTGGCACAACGTCCCGGTCCCGCCGTTGATGTGTGGGTGAGTCTTACTTGTCTGAGATTATGGCTGGCACCCAGAACCCATGCACTCCAGGGCTCATCTCGATGCTGGCAAATCGAATAACGGTGTGCCTTAAGGAATTTGACACAAGAAGTTCGTAAATCGGCGCCTTGTATGATTGTCCATAGAGGGGTTCGGTCACATGCGCGATACCGCCTTCGATGCGGTTCCAGCGAGATTGGCTGAAATCGACTACGCCTATCCAGCCGAATGTTTCGGGCTGCAGAGATGTGCCGACGAATTCCCACTCGTCTTTAGACATGGATCAACCCAGCCCGACGGTGCGGTGGGCGTCGTCGATGGAGGTGACGCCCGAGAGCACGCGTTCGATGGCGTGGTCTTTGAGGCTGCGGAAGCCGGTGCCGGCCAGGGCCTGACGCAGATCGACGAGGTTGGGGTTGCTCAGGATCACGTCGCGGATGGCGTCGGTGGCGTCGAGCAGTTCGAACACGCCCACACGGCCCGCGTAGCCCGTGCCGAAGCAGGCGTCGCAGCCGACCGGGGAGTAGATCGTCACGTCTTCCGACTCGGCCAGGCCCAAACGCAGGCGGTCCTGTTCGGTCGGCGTTACTGGTTTCTTGCAGGACTCACACAGCCGACGCACCAGACGTTGGGCGAGCACGATGTTGAGCGTCGAGGCGATCAGGTACGGCTCGACGCCCAGGTCCAGCAGACGCAGCACGGTGCTGACCGTGTCGTTGGAGTGGACGGTCGACAGCACCAGGTGCCCCGTGGTCGCGGCCTGCATCGAGGTGACGGCGGTGTCCTGGTCACGGATCTCGCCGAGAACGATCACATCCGGGTCCTGGCGGAGGCAGGTCCGAAGCAAATTGCCGAAGGTGTGGCCTTCCTGGGTGTCAACGGGGATCTGCGTGACGTGCTCGATCTCGTACTCGATCGGGTCTTCGATCGTCAGGACGTTGCGGACGTGGGCGTCGATCTGACGCAGCACCGCGTAGAGCGTGGTCGTTTTACCGCTGCCGGTGGGGCCGCAGACGAGCACGGTGCCGGTGGACTGCTGGCTGGTGGACGCGAGCTTGTCCTGGATGAACTGGGGCATGTCCAGGTCGGCGAGCTGCTGCGGCGCCTGGGTGGGGTCGAGGACTCGGATGACCATCTTCTGCCCGTACATCGCCGGGGCGAAGCTGACGCGGTAGTCGATCGTTCGGCCGGGCACGGCCAACGAGAAGTGGCCTTCCTGGATGATCGACTTACGGCTGATGTCGATGTCGCAGAGGATCTTGATCAGCGACATCAGACGCTTGGTTTGCTCGGCGGTCAGGCGGCAGACGTCGAGCATCGCGCCGTCCACCCGGACGCGGATCAGCGCGTCGTACTGCTTGGGCTCGAGGTGGATATCGCTGGCGCCCGAGCGCAGAGCGCCGAGGGTGAGCAGCTGCAGGTGGGCGAGGGATTCGGTGGCGTCGGAGAGGGCGGCGCCCGCTTCGTGGACGACCTGACCGCGGGCGTTGAGCAGCGAGAGCGACTCGATGCCGAAGCCGGGGTCGCGTCCCATGCGGGCCATGTCGACGATGGTCTTGAGCACGTCGCCGGGCTGGGGCGTCGCGGAGTCGGGCGCTTCGCCGGGGATCGACGGCGGCGGGGGGTTGTGGGTGGGTGTGGTTTCTACGACGGCCGAGTCGTCTTCGACCAGCACCGCGACGTCGTAGACGGGTTCGTCGTCGTCATCGGCGAGCTGCAGGTCGTCGGGGTCGCGCGGCTTGGGCGCGGCTTTGGGCGGTGCCTGGGACGAAGACGTGGTGTTCTCGGGGTAGGCCGCCAGCGGGGTGGCCTTGGCCGACTCGGGGGTGAGGAAGAATCGCACGTAGGTCTGCCCGACCTGGAACACGCCCTTGTCGGCTAGCTTCACCGCCTCGATCGGCTTGCCGTTGACCAGCGTGCCGTTGCGCGACTGCAGGTCGTGGACGAGGTAGTGGCCCTTGTACAGCACGACCTCGCAGTGCTTGCGGCTGATGAGCTTGTCGCCGTCGAGCGTAGCGTCGCACGCGTCGTCCCGGCCAAAGACAAACCTGGCGCCGTTGAAGGAAACGCGGTGGGTGCGGTGCGGAGAAATGAGTTCGAGTACGGGCATAGACGTAAGCAATCTATCGGCCATCCGCCGGGCCCGCCACCGGGCGGGCGGGAAGAATTTTCATTGCGTGGCCCCGCCGGGCGGGGTAGGTTGTGGTCAGGTGTCAGGGACGCCTCCACGTCCGCGGGAAGGGCCAAGCCCACCAATCGGTTGATTACCAATTTTCACCTTCATTCCTGCCCGATCGAAGCGGACGACGGGCCCTGCCGGAAGGAAGGTGCGCTATGACCGCATCCGAATCGTCGTCGTCTCTGTCTCAGTCCCCGTCTCTGCCCGCCAACGCCTCGCTGGAGAACCTTCGCAAACAAGCGAAGTCGCTGTTGAAGCGCCAGCGCCAAGCGGTGGAGGGCCAACTGCTCCCGCCTCGGTTCACGCTCAGCGCGGCCCAGCACGAGATCGCACGCGGCGTGGGCTTTGCGAGTTGGCCCAGGCTCGTGGCCCATTTCCGGGACAATGCCCCCACAGGCCGGGTCCGCCGGGAGGCGGGGCGGGTGTGGATCGACGGCGTGTCGTCGCTGCAGTGGGGCCCGAGCCCCGAGCCGACGTACCTGGGCGCGATGGAGGCGGCGTTCTGCGGCAGCGACCGGCCGCTGGACCTCAACACGATGATGGGCGACTCGGGGTTGGCTTACCGTATCCGCTGGGCGCGCGGCGTGGACGCCGACACGTGGTGCGGGTCGTGCCCGGTGGGCGAGTGGCCGGACGAGCGTGAGACGCTGGGCCGAGCAACGGGCTACGCATTCGATTGGTCGTTTCCCGGTGAGAACGCGGACAAGCCGATCGAGCGCATCGTCGCCGAGGTCGACGCGGGTCGGCCGATCCTTGCCTACGGCAAGAAGCACGACCTCGGCGTGATCTACGGCTACGAAGACGCTGGCCAAACCGTCGTGCTCAGCGACTATTGGTCGGAGGGTAAACCGGTGGTGATGCCCACCGCCGAGATCAAGGGCGTGACCGCGTGGCTGACGAACGTGGTCGAGCCGCTGCCGCGCGGCGAGGCGGTGGCCGAGGGGGTTAGGCTGACGAGTCGGCGTTGGGCCCAAGGCACGGAAGATACGCCGTACGCTCCCCCCATGCGTTACTACTACGGCCCGCAGGCTTACGCGGAGTGGCTGGCCGACCTCCACCGGGCCGACACGCTGACGGACGAGCAGCGCGGCAACCTATACTTCCTCAACGGCTGGAACTACAGCTCGCTGCACATGACCCGGCGTGACCACGCGGCACAATACATCCGCGAACAATCGCGCCACCTGCCCGAGGCGGCGCAAGCGCACGCGTCGGATGCGGCCGGGGTGTACGAGCGCTTGGCCCAATACTTGGGCAAGTGGGACCCGACCGACGACCAATTCGGCTTCGTTAAGCAGAAGCCCGTGACGAGCTGGACGGCCGAGGTCCGCGCGGCGGAGATCGGGTGGCTCGAAGGCATCGCGGCGCTGGAGTCCGAGGCGCAGGAGCGCATCGATCGCGCGGTGAACGAATTGGAAGCATCACCTTGATTCGCCACCGTGGCTTGGTCGTAGTCGTAGGTCAGGCATGCCTGCCTGACGCAGGGTTTCTCCCACTCGGTGTCAGGCAGGCATGCCTGACCTACATGTTGGCGAGAGAAAGGTAGGGTGGGCATGGCCCAACGATCGGCTATGAAAACACGCGGTGGGCATTGCCCACCCTACAGCTTGGATTCACTTCGCGGCGAGGACGACGTCGAAGACGCCGCTGCGGTAGCGGCCGTGTTCGGTTTCGTGGGTGTCGAGGTCGATGATCAGCGAATCGCGGATCAGGCCGTCGGTGTCCTGGTGGGCGTCGCCACGGAAGTAGAGCTGGGTGATGAGGGTTTGGTAGCCCGCGGCACGGACGAGGTAGTGGATGTGGGGCGGGCGGAAGCCTCGGCCGACGCGGTAGGCGCCGGGGTGGATGGTTTCGTATTCGTATCGGCCGAGCTCGTCGGTGAGGACGCGGGCGCGGTTGACGAAGACGTCGGGCTGAGGCGGGTTGCGGGGGTCGTCGTTGTCGTATCGCCCGGCGGCGTTGGCCTGCCAGATATCGATCGTGACGCCGGGCAGGGGCTTCTGGGTGTCGTGCCCCCAGGCGGTGCCGGTGATGAGCAGGGTCGGGCCGGGCTCGAGTGGGGGGGTGATCTTCGCGCGGTAGGGCGCGTTCTCTCGGTGGTAGGGGCCCAGGACGTTGGGCTCGGTGACGGGTTTGATCGCGGCGGGGTTGGCGGGTGGGTCGTCGAGGGACTCGCCTTGCTTGGTGAGGAAGGTGCCGAAGTCGCCCGCGTCGCCGGAGGCTTCGGTGGGCTGGGCGTCGGCGCGGAGGCGGAGGCCCGCGGCGGTGGCGACACCGAGGCCGAGGGCGGCGTTTTTCAGGAACATCCGGCGGGAGGGTGCATCGGACATGGTTCGGCTCCGGGGGAAGGGCTGATTCAGATTCAACGCATGGGCCGATTGCGTATTGCCTGCCGAGACACTCGGCCCACAGTGTCTAGACTATCAGCGTGGACGCTATCTACCTGGACAACAATGCTACGACCAAACCCCTGCCCGAGGTCGCGGCGGCGGTTGCGGAGGCGCACGAATCGCTGTGGGCCAACCCGTCGAGCGTGCACCGCTTCGGGCAGACGGTGCGGCAGCGGATGGAGCTGGCGCGGGCCTCGGTGGCGAAGCTGATCGGCGGACGGCCGCGCGAGCTGGTGTTCACGTCCGGGGGGACCGAGGCGAACAACCTGGCGATCGGGGGCACGCTGGGCGAAGACCTCGGCGGGGCGGTGTTGATCACCGACAAGGCGGAGCACGCGGCGGTGCGCGAGGTGGCCGAGGCGGTGGAGAAGCGTGGGGGCGAGGTGCGCTGGTTGCCCATGCTCGAGGGCGGGGTGGTGGATGTGCGGGCGTTGGGGGAGTTGTTGGAGGAAGCGGTGGGCATGCGGGCTGAAGCCCGCACGCCGGAAGGGGGATCGGGGGTTGGGGTTGTGTTGCTCAGCGTGATGTGGGCGAACAACGAGACGGGGGTGATTCAGCCGATCCGGGAGATCGCCGAGGCGGTGGCCCGGGTGCGCGACGCGGCGCGGCAGGCGGGCAACCCGGTGCGGGTGGTGTTTCACACCGACGCGACGCAAGCGGTCGGGAAGCTGCCGGTGGATGTGGCCGAGGCGGGCGTGGATCTGTTGACGCTGGCGGGGCACAAGTTTCACGGGCCCAAAGGCGCGGGGGCGTTGTGGATGCGTCGCGGGGTGCGGGTCCGTCCGCAGCAGTTGGGCGGGCCGCAGGAAACCGAACGGCGGGGCGGCACGGAGAACGTGCCGGGCTTATTGGGTTTGGGCGTGGCGGCCGAGGCGGCGGCGGCGTTTGTGCCGGACGCCGACGCGGTGGGCCGGGTGCGAGCGCTGCGCGATCGGTTTGAATCGCAGGTCATCGACGGGTTGGGGGGCATGCGGGCTGAAGCCGGCACGCCGGGGGTGGTTGTGAACAGTGGAGGGAGTCTGCGGCTTTGGAACACGACGAATCTGGGGTTCCGCGGTCTCGAGGCCGAGGCGATCCTGCTGGGTTTGAGCGAGCGGGGTGTGTGCGCGTCGGCTGGCGCGGCGTGCTCCAGCGGCAGCCTGGAGCCTTCGCCGGTGTTACGGGCGATGGGGGTGGACGAAGCGGTGGCGCACGGGTCGGTGCGTTTTTCGTTGAGCCGATTCACCAGCGAAGAAGAAATCGAAAGCGCGGTGTCGGTGGTGGTCGAGGTGGTGGGGCGGTTGTCGCGCGTGATGCCGATGGGTGGTGGATGATCGTGCGGCGAGTTTGGGTAAACCCTTGGCGACGAAATCAGGAATTAACGCGTATGAAAACCAATTTCGGACGCTTGGCTTGTATCGGCGTGTTTGGGGGCGCACAATGCAAGGGGATACTCTTCGGTGAGGGTCTTGTTCGATGCAGTTGATGTCTTGGATGATTGGTCGGCTGGGGAGCCGCTTCGGCCTGATGTTTGAGCCGTACGAGCGACGGGTGATGCACTCGGCGTTGGGTCGGTTTCTGGATCAGCCGTTGGACTTGGCGGTCGGCCTGATCGAGCCGGACGGGCGTCAGCGCGTCCTGCCGTTCACCAAAGACAACGACAACGACGGCGTCGACCAGTTCGCCAACTGCGAGCAGTTCGACCGCATCAATTCCACCACCTTCCGCGGCTACAGCGAACGCTACGGCCTGCGGTTCGAGATGAACATCCACAGCGTCTTTTACCCGCAGAACGAGCGGCTCTGCGTCATGCCCGCGTTCTACCTGGAGATGCGCGTCAACCCGCTCCGCCGGTTCCGGTTGGTCAAGCGGGTCGGCGAGGCGCCGGGCAAGGTGAAGTTGTTCATCCGGCTGCGCCGCCCCGAGACGGAGCTGAGCGCTTCGGACAACACGATCCGTATGGCGTACGACATCCCGCTGAAGCCCGCCGACCCGTGGGAGCGGCCGCGCCCGGTGAGCGAGCTCGCCAAGGAGGTGCCGACGGTTCACGCCGAGGACCGGATCGTGTCGTTGAACCCGGGCTGCGAGGTGACGCCGTGTGGCCAGGGCTTGACGCTGGACCTGCCGGTGACGCGTTCGGGTTCGGGGACCAAGTGGCGGCTGGTGTGGGCGTCGCACGTGGCCGAGCCCGTGCTGACGGTGAAGCGAGAGGGTGAGATCCACCAAGCCAAGCTGCGCTACAACCAGCACTGGCCGGACGTGGACGCGGTCGCCCAGGAAGCGATCAAGACCCGCGACGAGCGTTTGGCGTTGTCCCGCCGGTTTGAAAAGCTGCTCGAGCAGGCCCCGCTCGACGCTTCGCAGCGGCACCTGAATAACCAGTCGTTTCAGAACTTCCTGTGCAACACCTTCTGGTGCGACACGATCCCGTCGCCCGAGGCGACCGAGGGGTTGTTGTCCGAGCCGCTGGAATGGTTCAGCGTGTGGGACGGCTCGCCGACGTATCACTCGGCGTTGGATGTGGAATACAACAACTCGCTGTTCTACCTCGCGGTATGGCCGCGGCTGCTGAAGGTGCAATTGCGTCAATGGGTCGAGCGGTCCGAGCCCCACGAACCGTCGGGCGGCCGGGTGATGCGCCACGACCTGGGCGTGGGGATGACCGCGACCGACAGCGCCTACGACCACCGCATGCCCGTGGAGGAGAACGCCAACTTCCTGCTGCTGTTGGAGACGCTCGTCCGCTGGACCGGCGACAAGCAGACCGCCTCGGCCTACCTCGACGTGGCCTGGGAACTCGCCCGCTATCTGATCTGGACCGACCGCGACGCCTCGGGCTTCCCGACCGAGGGCGTGGCCAACGCTATGGTCGACGCCGCCGCGGCGATGCAATACGCCCGCAAGCAGACCTACCTCGCGGTGAAGCGGGTCGCGGCGCTGCGGGCCGCCGCGGGCATGTTCCGCCGCAGCCTCGAGCTCGACAAGGCCCGGGAGTGCGAGCAGCTGGTCGAGCGTGACACCCGCAAGATCGAAGAAGCCGCCTGGCTGGGCGATCACTACGCCGTGGCCGTGGACAAGAGCGCCGTTGAACTCACCGACCCCGTCACCGGAGAGCCGTTGGAGATCGACGAGCTGCCCGGCTGGGACGCCTACTCCATCTACACCGCCAACGGCTTGCTGCTGCCCGAACTCATCGGCCAGCCCCCGCTGCTCGACCGCGACCGCCTCACCCGCGATGTCTACCGCAGCAACCGCGAGTGCAACGGCCGCTACGGCGACGGTCACTCCTCGCTCGAGCCCAACAACCCCCGCATCTCCCAGAACATCTGGCGCGACCTCCTGGCCCGCTACCTGCGCCTCGGCGGCGAGTCTTCCGCCCAGCAGTACTGGGACCTGCAGGTCATGAGCAACACCCACTCCCAGAGCCTGGGCTACACCGACACCTACATCCACAACCGCCTGCACAACTACCCCCGCGGCGTGGTCACCATGGGCTACTACCTCGCCACGCCCCGCCTGATGATCGACCGCCTCGCCCCCGGCGCGGTGGGCACCTACATCACCGTTGACCCCGACCGCCACACCCCGCAGCGCTGGCCGCTCCTGCCGCTGGCCGACTGGCAGGCGGGCAAGATCCCGGTCTGCGTCGTGCAGGGCGACGGCCGCGTGCTGATCGAGGCCATCACCGACCCCGTCGTGATCCAGGGCGAGGAAAACGAGTCCGGCGGCGCGATCCCCGGCACCCAGCTGATCGGCTGAGGCGAGCGGCGATCCGCCCCTCTTGCTTGACCGGGTGGCCGGGGCAGAGTCCGCGATGCCCCGGAACCATCCTCTAAAACCCTAGCGTGTTGAGTACGTTTCCGGGGCTTCCCCGAGCGTCAGACCCTGCCACCCGAGGCCCTGCTGTGACGGAGGGTGGGCAGAGTCCCTCGCTCACGCTTCGGGCTCGGATCGGTGGATTGAATCAGAGCGTGAAGCGTCAGCGAGCGCACCCCGGCTGGCAACGTTCGACGACCGCCACCAATTTCGTCAAACCCAAACGTCGATTTCACCGCAACCGCGTCTATCATTGTTGCAACATGCAACCGCTGCCCCCCGCCAAATGTCTTGCTGTGCTGTTGGTCCTCGCCCCGCTCCTGCTGGCCGCGGGGTGTACCGCGCCGGTCCAGGTCTCGGCCCTGGATTCCTACGGCCAGCCGGGGCTCACCCCGCACTACAACCACGTCCCCGCCGACCTCGCCGACGAGATCGACGCGCCCGAGCTGATCGACACGCTGCGTCGGGCCAAACGTGTCGATGGGCTGCTGCCCTCGTTGGCTTCGCAGCGCTACCTCGATGCCGCGGAGATGGCCTACGGCCTGATCACCGATCCCCAGACGCCCGAAGACGACCGGGAACTCATCATCGCCGAGTTCTATAACCGCGCGGTGGCGGGCTACATCCGCAACGCCCCGCCGAACAAGGCAGACAGCCGCGTCGAGTTTGATGCCCAGGCCTTCGCGGGCACCGACCCGCAGGACTGGACCGCCCCGGACTACTTCGCGTCGTACACGCCCGCCGCGGATGTGCGCATAGAAGGCCTGCGCGAACACCACGTGCACCACGGTTTCGGCGCCGCGCTGATCGCCTCACGCCCCAACGAACGCGATCAACCGATCGAAGCGCACTACCCGCCCGAGGGCATCGTCCGTCCGCTCACCGCGGTGCTGCACTTTGACAAGCCCGGCCAACCCCGCCTGGCGATCTACGACCCGCGCCGGGTTGCCGAGGTCGCCCTCCCGGTCGGCGAGAGCGACTCCGCCGAGGCCATGCGTTTGACGTTGGCCGCGGACTATTCCGCGCCGTACGCCGAGCTGCTCTCGCGCACGCAGGAGCTCGCCTCCCTCGGGTTCGCCGGGATGCTCGATCCCTCGGCCAGCGAGGACCGCCTGGGCATCTACCTGCTCGAACCCTACGACCCCGACAAGACCCCGCTCCTGATGGTCCACGGCCTGATGTCCACGCCCCTCACCTGGATCCAGGCGACCAACGATTTCTACAGCGACCCCGAGCTCCGCGAACGCTACCAGGTCTGGCACTTCCTCTACCCGACCGCGCCCTGCCCGTACTACTCGGCCTTCATGCTCCGCACCAAGCTCGACGAGATCCGCCTTGAGCTCGACCCCGAACTCGACGACTTCGCCACGCAGGACATCGTCGTCATCGGCCACTCCATGGGCGGCATCCTCACCCGCACCCTCGTGTCCGACGGCACCGAGAAAAACTGGTCCTTCGCCTTCACCGCGCCGCCCGAAGAACTCGAGGGCGACCCCGAGGTCATCCAGTTCATCCGCGACATCTACGTCTACGACCACCTGCCCTATGTGAACCGGGTCGTGTTCGTTGCGACGCCGCACCGCGGCTCGGAGTTCGCCACCAACCTCATCGGCCGGTTCGGCGAATCGTTGGTCCGGCTGCCCCAGGAGTGCGTCGACAACACCCGCACCGTCGCCCGGCTCAACCTCGACAAGCTCACCCCCGGCTACGGCCCGCTGCTGGTCAACGGCCCGCCGTCGTCCATCCGTACCCTCGAGCCGAGCTACCCCGGCTCCCGCGCGGTCGACGAAAGCCCGATCCGCGACGGCGTGATCTTCCACAGCATCATCGGCACCCGCGTCGACGACTACGCCGAGCTCGACGACACCTCCGACGGCATCGTCGAATACTGGTCGTCCCACCTCGACGGCACCGCCAGCGAAAAACTCGTTCCCGCCGGTCACAACGCCCACGACCACCCGGATGCGATTGCCGAGATCAAACGCATCCTCCGCGAACACGCCGGGATCCCGCACGAGGATTCAACGTTAGCCCAGGGTCAATGATCCCGGGCTAAGTTACGTTGTTGATCGGATATAGCCGTCGCCGGTTCGGTCCAAAGCCAGCACGAATTGCTCGGCCAAATCCTCCTCCAGCAGATAGACCTCTACAGATTCACTTCGATCTGGATCACCGAAGCGAAGCTTGATCCATTCCTGTGTCAGTGGCCTTGAACGCGCCGCCTGCCCCCGACTGCGCACGCTTTGGCTGACCAGCAAAATGATCCAACCGAGTGGGCCCGCGAATACCGCGATTAGAGTTACCAACGCCCCGAGGAACGTAACCTTTTCCTTGTATTCAGCCATGCGGTGGGCGGACAAAGGTTCGCAGGTCAGGTGTTTGAGATCGAATTGGATCCGCCTGAGGGTAATCCCAAGCAAGCGAGAACGGCATACACACCGCTGATCAAAACGATCAACCTGCACACTGAAGCTTCGGTGCATGCGTAGTGCGACGAGAAGTGCCAGGGAAACCGTAACGAGGAAAAGGCCTCCGGCAACGATCGAGATGCCCAAGGTGGTCTCGTCAGCTCGGGCGTAGCTTCCGGGAGCATGATCCAAAAACGCTCGGATGACTGCCCACACGCCGTGCGCGCAAACGGCAAGACCCGGGACGCCAATCAAACCAAAGATCAGCCCACTAATGCATCGCCGTTTAATGGAACGGTCGGTGATCGTCGGCCCGGCTTCATTTTCGTAGACGAAAACGGGGCGACTGGCCTCAATCGTGTGGGGTAGTCTCAGGGTTTCCGTGCGTCTCGGGTTTGTCATCGAGCCCCCCGGCGAGATTACTCGTCAATCCCCAAATCACTCTTCGTAAACAACGCCTCAAACGCAAACCCTTCGGCCTCGATGTTCTCGCGGGCACCCTCCTGCCGGTCGATGACGACGACGATCTTGGCGACGTCGACTTTCATCTCGTCGCGGAGGAGCTTGGCGGCTTCGATGGACTGGCCGCCGGAGGTGGCGATGTCTTCGGTGATGAGGACGCGGTCGCCTTCGTTGAGTTTGCCTTCGAACTGCTTGGCGGTGCCGTAGTCTTTCTTGGCGTTGCGGATGAGCACCATGGGCAGGCCGGTGGCCATGGCGGCGGCGGTGACCAGCGGGATGCCGCCGAGCTCGGGGCCCGCGAGGCGGTCGATGCCTTTGTCGTCGGCCTTGATCACCTCGGCGAACTTCTCGCCCAGGGCCGCGAGGATGTCCGGCTGGGTCTCGAAGAGGTACTTGTCGAGGTAGTACTTGCTCTTCCGGCCCGAGCGGAGGGTGAAGTCGCCGTGCAGCAGGGCGGTGTCGCGGATGCGTTCGATGAGTTGGTCGTGGGTCATGGGGGTAATTTAGCGATTTGGTGATTTCGTGATGGGACGTGAACCGTTTAGCGGGCGATCGCAGATCGCCGTGGGGCGTGGCGGCAATAGGATCCCTCGAGCGCGGATCTACGATCCGCGGCTAAACGTGAAATATTCGATCATTCAATCGCCAAGTCGCTAAATTAAGGGGCCATGCCCCGCAACCTCCGCGACAAAGTCATCCTCATCTCCGGTGCCAGTGCTGGCATTGGCAAGGCCACGGCCCTCGCCTGCGCGTGGGAGGGGATGAATGTTTCGATCTTCGCCCGCCGGGCCAGCAAGCTCCAGGGCGTCGCCAAGCAGGTCTCGGACCTCAACCAGCGGGCCCACTTCTTCACCGGCAACATCGCCAACCCCGAGGACGTCAAGGCCTGGGTCAGCGAGGCGTATGACACCTTCGGCCGGGTCGACGCGGTCTACGCCAACGCGGGCTACGGCTTCATCACCCCGGTCATGGACATGACCCTCACCGAACACCGCGCGATGTTCGAGGTCAACTACTTCGGCACCGTGCACCTCTTGCGGCAAGCGATGCCCTACCTAGCGAACACCGAGGACGGGCTGAAGCACATGCTCGTGTGCTCTTCGTGCCTGAGCGAGGTCGGCCCGCCGGGGTCGGGGGTGTACGCCGCGACCAAGGCGGCGCAGGACATGCTCGCCCAGTCGATGCGGGCCGAGCTGGCGGGCGAGGGGTTCAGCGTGACGTCGGTCCACCCCGTGGGCACGAAGACCGAGTTCTTCGAGCAGGCCAAACGGCAGACGCCGGACGAGCACGCCGACCGAATCGAGACGCCGAGCTTCCTGATGCAGACGCCCGAGCACGTGGCGAAGCGGATCGTTGGATCGCTGAAGCGGCCCAAGGCCGAGGTCTGGCCGATGCGGACTGCGCGTTTTGCCGCGGCGGTCGCGACCGCGTTCCCGGGGTTCACCGCGTGGGCGCTGCGCCGGGGCTACGAGAAGAAGACCGCCAAGGCCGCGAGCGCGGCGCAGCGTTCGGGTGATGCCGAGCCGACGAAAGGACCGTGATGGACGTAGAAAAACTCTTGAGCGACAACCTCGGTGCCTTGGCCGAGCTGACCCAGGCGATGCCCGCGCTCGGCCCGGCGCTGCTCGATGCGACCGCGTTGCTCGAGGCCTCGCTCACAACCGGCGGCAAGCTGCTGTGCTGCGGCAACGGCGGCAGCGCCTGCGACTCGGCCCACTTCACCGCCGAGATCGCGGGGCGCTACAAGATCGAGCGCAAAGGCTTCCCCGCGATCGACCTCACGGCCGACCACTCGATCCTCACCGCGCTCATCAACGACTACCCCCCCGAGCAGGTGTTCGCCAAGCAGGTCATCGCCCAGGGCACCGCGGGCGACGTCTTCGTCGGCTTCACCACCTCGGGCAACTCGCAGAACGTCAAACTCGCCCTCGACGCGGCAAAAGCGGAGGGTTTGAAAACGATCGCTTTCCTCGGCAAGGGCGGCGGGGTGTGCAAGGGCTTGGCGGATGTCGAACTACTCGTGCCGAGCGACGTGACCGCCCGCGTGCAGGAGATGCACCTGATGCTGTACCACACGATCTGTGAGGCGCTGGATCCGGTGTTGGCGGCGTTGGACTGAATCAGACGCCGAAGGCGCTGGGGATAGACGCGATCAGGCTCGGCCGGGCGATGATCAACGCCAGCCCCAAGCCCGCCACGGCGTAACGCGCCAACCGCCAACCGCGTCCGCCTCGGCCCAGCGCCGCTTCCAACGCCATCAACCCGCCCAGCAATACGAACACGCAGAGTACGCGCATCAACGCGGTGCGGTCCATCAGCGCGGCGCGGGCCTGGTAGAGCGCTTGGCCTTGCAGGTCGCGCATCTCCAGTTGTTCGTCCACCGCGTCGGGGGTGACGCCCGTGGCTTGCAGCGCCGCGAGCATCGAGGCGGTCTCTTCTTCGAATTCGATGATCTGCTGGGTGGCCGGCCCGCCGCCGAAGAGCGACGCTTGTGCTTTGGGGGCGACACGCCCGAGCACCGCGGGCCCGAGCAGGATGCCCAGCAGGAGGCCGGCCGCCAGGATGTAGAGTTCGGTGGGCCCGGGGTGGTGGGGCGTGGAAGATTCGGGTGATTGATCGTTTGTCACGCAAGTAATTTAGCGATTTGGCGATTTCGCGATTGGGTGATTGCCGGACGCAAGCGTTGGCGTCGTGGGGCTTGGATTATCAATCGCACAATCACGCAATCGTCAAATCGCTAAATTACCTCTATGGCCACCGAACGCATCGTTACTGCCGCCTCGACCGACCTGAACGAAGAGACGTTCAACCTGTCGCTGCGCCCGCAGACCCTCGACGACTACGTCGGCCAGCCCGCCCTCGTCGAGAAGCTCAAGATCACCCTCGAAGCGGTCAAGCAGCGCAGCGAGCCGATGGAGCATGTCCTCCTCCACGGACCGCCCGGCCTGGGCAAGACCACGCTCTCCCACATCATCGCCAACGAGATGGGCACCCACGTCACGGTGACGGCCGGGCCGGCGCTCACCAAGGGTGGCGACCTGGTCGGCACGCTGACCAAGCTCCAGCGTGGCGACGTCCTGTTCATCGACGAGATCCACCGCTTGCCCGCGGCGGTCGAAGAGTTCATCTACCCGGCGATGGAAGACTTCAAGATCGACTTCACCATCGACACCGGCATGCACGCCAAGACCATCCCGATCACGCTCAAGCCGTTCACGTTGATCGGCGCGACGACGCGGGCGGGCCTGCTGTCCGGGCCGATGCGGTCGCGCTTCGGGATCACGCACAACCTCGAGTTCTACAACCACGACGACCTGCTGAGCATTTTGCAACGCAGCGCGAATCTATTGGGCCTGACCCCCTTAGCCCCCGGCTCTGCCGGGGGGCCTCGGGGTGTTGAAGCGAACCCCCCGGCAGAGCCGGGGGCTAAGGGGGAAGTGATCGAAGCTTTGGCGACGATCGCCGACCGCTCGCGCGGCACGCCGCGGATCGCCAACCGTTTGCTCCGCCGGGTGCGCGACTTTGCGCAGGTGAAGGCCGATGGCAACCTCACGCCCGAACTCGTGAACGATGCGCTCAAACTCGAAGGTGTCGATCACCTCGGCCTCGACGAGATCGACCGCAAGTACCTCACCGTCATCGGCACGACCTACGAGGGCGGCCCCGTCGGGCTCGAAGCGGTGGCGGCAACACTGGGCGAGGATTCGGGGACGCTGGAATCGATGGTCGAGCCGTACCTACTGCAGATCGGGTTTTTGGCGCGGACGCGCAAGGGCCGGATGTTGACAAAGGCCGGGGCCGAGCACGTGGGCGTGAAGTTCCGCCCGGCGGAGGATGCGTCGGCGGATGGCGGCGACGGGCTGTTCTGAAAATTGTTCCGAAGTCCGTGATGCCGGGTAGCCGCTGCCTACGATAGGTCGATCTTTGTAACCCCACGTCTTGTGTAACGCCGTGACCCGCGGCACCCCCGGCGACTCGCCGGGGGCTAACGTTCAGCCCTGGAATCTCAATATGAACACCACGCTCCGATCCCTCGCCACCCTCGTGCTTGCCCTCGGCCTGATCACCCCCGCATGGGCCGACCCCGGTGAAAAGGTCGCGCAGCGCTACGGGATCGACCAATGGGATCAGATCGCTTCGATCGAGTTCACCTTCAACGTCAAACGCCCCAACGGCGACACCACCGCGCGTGGCTGGGTTTGGAGACCTCATCTAGGTGAGGTCGAGCGCGTCATTGAGAAGGGCGAAGGGGATATCGAGGTTTTCACATTCAACTTGCAAGACACTCAAGACCTTGAAGTTCAAGCCACCAAGCAGGCCCATCGCCAGTTCATCAACGATTCCTACTGGTTCCTCTTCCCCTTCCAACTCGTGTGGTCGGATCCGACGGTGACCGATGAGGGAACTGCCGCGCTACGGATCGGTGAAGGGCAAGCCACCAAGTTGATCACCCAGTGGCCCGAGGTGGGCGGCTACACCCCCGGCGACGCGTACGACCTGTACCTCGGCGAGGACGGCCTCATCCAGCAGTGGGTCTTCCGCAAGGGCGGCAAGACCGACGGCGGCTTTGCGACCACGTGGGAAGAGCACAAGCAGCTCGGCCCCATCATCGTGTCGCTGGACCACTACAGCGGCAACCGCGAGTTCCGCCTGTTCTTCACCGACGTGAAGGCCACGCTTGTCGACGGCACGGTCGTCGAGCCACAGCCGATCGCCGAACCCTGAGCCGGGGCCGACGTATGAATCTTGTGAAGTGGCGAAAGAGCCCCAACCCGTCACACGCCTCGGCGTGCCTGGCGTTTGCCGCAATGCTCGGCGTCGCAGGCTCGGTGTGCGCCCAGTCCACGGCCTTCGGCCCGATGCAAGTCGTCGGCCAGATCGAAGCCCCCGCCATCAACGAGAGCAGCGGCCTCGCCGCGGCCCGCGCTCCCGGCAATGAAGGGCTCTTCTGGACCCACAACGACTCGGGCGACAAGCCTCGGCTGTTCCTCATCGACGGCACCGGCGAACTCCAGGCCGAGTACCAGGTCGATGCCCCGTTCGCGACCGACTGGGAAGACATCGCCTCGTTCGAGCTCAACGGCGAGCCGTACCTCTTGGTGGGCGATGTGGGGGACAACGCCCACAAACGCCAACGCGTCACGCTTTGGCTCATCCCCGAGCCGTCGTTCGATCCCGATCGGCAGTCCGCGTTTCCGCTGAAGATGGAGCCGCTGCGCCGTATCGATTTCACCTACGCCGACGGCCCGAAGGACTGCGAGTCGATCGCGTTCGACCCGGCGAGCAACAACATCGTCATCGTCACCAAGGTCGACCCGCGTCGCCTGCCGGTGGGCTATGCGGGGGTGTACTTCCTGCCGCTGCCTGCCGAGAGTTCGAGTGGCCTGGACGAACCCATCGTGGTGGAACGCGCCGCGAACCTCTCGCTACGCATCACCGTGGGCATGGACATCGCCCCCGACAGCCGACGCGCCATCGTCGCCACCTACGGCGACGCCTGGCTGTACACCCGCAACGAAAACCAATCCTGGGTCGACGCCTTCCAACAAGCCCCCGAGCAGATCGCCCTGGGTCCCCGCGGCCAGAGCGAAGCTATCGCGTTCGACGCCAAGGGCGAGTCGATCTATCTCACCGCCGAGGGTGTGGGCAAGCCGTTTTGGCGCGTTCCGCGCGTCGAACGTGAGTGATGAGTGACGAGTGAACAGTGATGAGTGCCTTTACTCATCACTCGTCACTGTTCACTCATCACTCGGTCTCCGTCACACGGAGACCGCGTACGACACGATTAGATATGCGAAGTACATCGCCACGAGTGGGACGCCCATCCACTTGGAGAACGAACCCTTGGACGAGGCGAGCGCGATGCAGCCGCGGAAGTAGAAGAGCATGATGAGCATGGTCGGCAACATGACCAGCAGGATGATCGCGGGCATCTCCGCGCTCAGGTCGATCAGCGGGAGCGGGGCGGCACAGGCCGAGACGCCGATGACGAACAGGACGTTGAGGATGTCGGCCCCGATGACGTTGCCCACGAGCAATTCGGGGTGGCCCTTGCGGATGGCGGTCAGGCCCGTGACGAGTTCGGGGAGGCTGGTGCCCAGGGCGACGATGGTCGAGGCGATCACGGCGTCGGGGACGTTCCAGCGTTCAGCGACGATCGTGACCGAACCGACGAGCAGGTCGCCCGAGGCGATGACCAGGGCGAGGCCGGCCAGCCCCATGCCGAAGAGCAGGCCCAGGCCGCGCTCGGCGTGGATCTCGTGGTCGGTGTGGACGGTGCCGTCGGTTTCTTCGACGACGTGCGGCTCGCCGCTGGGGTGGGCGCGGGCCCATTTGATGGAGATGGCCAGGTACCCGACGAGCAGCACGACGAAGCCGATACCCGCGATGCGGGGGATGGTGGCGTCGTTGCCCTGGATGGCCCAGAGGAAGTAGCAGAGCCCGGCGAGGATGACAGCACTGCCGACCTGCACCCAGCCTTGGCGGGAGAGGACGAACTTGTCGGCGGGGAGGCGGGTCATGAGGCAGCCCAGGCCGAAGATCAGGCCGGTGTCGGCGATGATCGAGCCCACGCCGTTGCCGATCGCCAAACCCGCGTCGCCGTTGAACGCCGCGAGCACGCTGACTGCGGCTTCGGGGGAGGTGGTGCCCAGCGAAACGATCGTTGCGCCGACGACCACCTCGGGCATGCCCAGCTTCTTGGCGATGCCCGCGGCCCCTTCGACCAGCCAGTCGGCCCCCTTGATCACGACCGCCATCGCGAACGCGGCGAGGACCAGCAGCACCACCACTGACTGCTCCTGCAGCCAGTGTTCAATCCCGGCGGGCATCAGCGAGGCGGCGATGGGGGTGAGCGTGTTAGGCATGGGCCGGATGATAGATCATTTGGGGATTTTGCGATTGCGTGATTTGGCGATTTGGCGATTGAAAAACCGCGAAGTTGGGACGGGGGTTCGTGGAGGTGCGCAAGGTTTAGCGGCGGATCGCAGATCCGCGTTCGGGGTGGCCGCGGCGGGGTTGTGGGTTTCGGTCAACCGACACGGCGATCTTGGATCGCCCACTAAACGATCGAAGAAAATCACCAAATCACCAAATCACCAAATCACTAAACGAGCAGCCCGCCTTCGAGCATCTGCACGATCTCGTCTTCGCTGCACATCAGCTCGACGCGTGAGCGGAGTTGGGTGTGCAGGTCGTCGCGGCCGGCGTGCTTGGCGGCGGTGGCGAGCATGGCGTGGAGCGCGCCGCACTGCGGGGCGGGCATCAACTCGGCGAGCTGGGTCTTGTGCTCCAGGCCTTTGAGGGTTTCCTCGTTCTGGCCGACCAGCAGTTCGTAGCGGGTGCGCAGGGCCATGCGTTGGAGCGCTTCGGTCAGGCCCAGCGGGGTGTGGGCGAGTTCGACCAGAGCGAGCCAGGCACCGGTCGCGTCGCGGAGTTCGAGGCGGGCTTCGGTGAGCAGCAGCAGGAGTTGTCCCCGGTGGGCCGCGGCGGGGCCGGGGCGGGGGGTGGTGAGCAGGGTCTGGGCGATCGCGGACGACTCGGTGAAGTTCTGCTGGCGGTGGCGCAGCACCGCCTGGCGGTGGGTGAGCATCAGCCGGACCCAGCGCGGCAGCGCCCGCTTGTTCATGAGGTTCGCCAGCGCGGTCTCGCCCGCCGGGGGGTTGCTCTCCAGCACGGCCGACAGGCTCGGCAGGGTTTGGGCGACCTTCGCCCCGGTGACGTTCAGCGCGAGCCAGGCCAAGATCATGAAGACGATCAGCACCGCCTTCATGGCCGAGCTGCCCGGGCCGAACGAGAGCAGCAAGAAGAACGCGAAGAACAGCCCGGCCAGCGCCGCGGTACGCAGCGCCGCATCAATCGCCAGCTCGCGCTGCAGGCGTGACGGCGAGAAGGGCGGCAGCCGACGCGCCGGGGCAGACGGCGAACCGCTGGGCGTCGGCGCTTGTTCGGTGGGCGTGGGGTCGGCGTCAATCACGGGGCACCCCCACGATCTCGTCCCGGATTTCGGGGAAGCGTGCCCGCAAGGCGGACGCGGGCAGCAGCGTGGTGGCGCGTTGCCACCAGGTCTGGGCGAGGCTGGCGTCGTTTCGTTCGGGGTCGTTGCGTTGGGCGTGGCACCACGCGAGCAGCGCGTGGCCATAGCCCGCTTCGACGCCCAGGGGGCGCAGCGCTTCAACCAGGCCGTCCGATTCGTCGATCGCCTCGGCGTAGTGGGCGGTCTGCACCGACTGGAAGAGCAACGCGAAGCGGTAGGACGCGCCGATGGGCGTCTTGGCCAAGGGCTCGACCGGCCCGCGCAGCCGACGCAGCGCGTCGTCCGCGTCGCTGAGCTGGTGGGTGAACAGCGACGCGATGGCCCGCTGCACCTTTAGGTGGATCGCGCCGGGGTGATCCTTGGGCAGGTCGTTGAGCAGGCGGTCGTAGGCGACGATCGCGGTTTCGTAGGCCCCGACGTTGTCGAGCGCATGGGCTAACACCGCCACGGCCCGGTGCTGCTGGGCGGGCAGGTGCACCAGCTCGGGGATAAGCCGCCAGGCGCTGCGCAGCGCGGGGCGGTGGTGGCGGAGGGTGGCGAGTTCCTGGGCGCGGGACAGGCGTCGTTCGAAGCTGCGCCGTGCCAAGAGTTTTTGTCGGCCGAAGAGCAGTATCCCCACGAGCGCGAGCCACGGCAGCAGCCACGCGGCGGGGCCTTGCAGCACCACGGCCAGCAGGACCACGCCGCCCAACACAAACAGTGGCGCCCGCCGGGCCCAGGGCGAGGGGGCGATCGCGGCGTGGCGTTGCAGGTGCGCTTCGAGCGCTTCGGGCGTGGGGGCACGCCAGGCCGGCGGCGCGGCATCGGGTGCGGGGGGAGTTGCGGGGTTCATTCGGCCAGCAGGAGTTCGAGGTCGGCTTGCAGTTGTTTGATGCCCTCGGGGAGCAGGCCGTCGTAGTAGCCGCGGACCATGCCCTGGCGATCGACCAGGACGACTTTGCCCGAGTGCAGGATCGGGTTGGCCGGGTCGTCGGGCGTGTCCTGGACTTCGAGCTTGAAGCCATTGATCGACAGGTCCCAGATCGCCTGGCGCTGCCCGGTGAGGAACAGCCAGTCGGACGGCGGGGCTTCGATCGCCTCGGAATACTCGGCGAGCACTTCGACGGTGTCGTGCTCGGGGTCGAGGCTGAAACTCACCAGCCGCAGGTCACTACGCTTGGGGTGGTCGGCGAGATCGGCATTGAGGCCCTGCATGTTGGCGGACAACATCGGGCAGATGCCGGGGCAGCTGGTGAAGAAGAAGTCGGCCGCCCAGACCTGGCCGAGCAGGTCGTCGCGGGTGACGGTTTCGCCCGCTTGGTTGGTGAGGGTGAAGTCGGGGGCGGGCCAGAGTTCGGGGAGGGCCTCCGCTTCCAGCGAAATCATTTGGGCTCGGTGTTTTTCATATGCCCGGTCCATAATCGGCGGGAGTATGAACGCCAGAAGTAACGCTGCAAGAAGTAGAGAAATCCCTGTGGAAAGTAGTAGTTTTCGTATTGCTCGGTTCACGCCTTCCCCGCTTTCGACGCCAGCTTCGTCGCCCCCGCCACGGCGGCGATCGTCGCGATCACCATGAGCACGGCCGCGATCCAGTTGGACATGCCGATGCCCACCGCGTCGTCACCCTGCAGCGCCCAGGCAAACGTCGTGTTGCCATAGGTCAGCGGGTTGGCGTACATCACCCACTTCATCGGCCCCGCGGTCTCGACGGGGAATACCGCACCGCATAAAAACCACATCGGCATCAGCAGCAGGTTCATGATCGCGTGGAACCCGGCGGTCGAGTCCATCGGCCAGGCGATCAGCAATCCCAGACCCGTCAGCCCGACCGCGATGACAAACATCACGCCGACGGCGGCGACGAGGTTCACCACGCCCGGCCAGGCGAAGAACACGCACCAGATCGCCAGCAGCACCACGCCCTGCACTGTCGCGATGCTCGCCCCGCCCAGCACCTTGCCCAGCACGATCGCCCACCGCTTGGCGGGCGACGCGAGCACGCCCTGCAGAAAACCTTCCTTGCGGTCTTCGATGACGGAGATCGTCGAGAAGATCGCGGTGAACAGCACCATCATCACGACCATGCCGGGGAAGAAGAATTCGAGGTAGCCGATGCCGTCCGCTGCTTCGGTGCCCGTTTCGCCGGGGGTGCTTCCGGGGGAGACGCGGAAGGTCTCGTTGAGCCCCAGGCCCAGCAGCAGCCAGAAGACCACGGGGGTGGCGACCGCGCCGATGACGCGGTTGCGCTGCCGGAAGAACCGCTTGACTTCGCGTTTCCACAGCGCGGCCACCGCGGGCCAGGTCACGTCGCGCCCCGCGTCGCCGGGGGTGTCGGCGGGCGTGGGGCTGGACATCGGGGGGGAAGACACAGGGACTTGAGCCGTACTCATCGGGGCATTTTAGGGCATCGCTTGTCGCGTTGGCGTCGTCGGACAAAGCCGGAAAATTTTTTCCGGTTCGTGCATCCGCACGCCCTCGGCCCGCGAAACCACCCTCGGCGTTGCAACCCGCTGTGGAATGAACCGAAACCCTCCCCTGATCCCAAGGAACCCGACCCATGAAAGCTCTTAGCCTCTCCGGAATCGCTCTCGCCCTCGCCGCCACCTTCGGCCTGACCGCCAACACCGTCCTCGCCGGCGACAGCGGATGTGAATACGGCAACAAGGCCGCCAAGGCCGACATCGTCGACACCGCCGTCTCGGCGGGCACGTTCAACACGCTCGTCGCCGCGGTGCAGGCCGCCGACCTCGTGGACACGCTCAAGAGCGAAGGCCCGTTCACCGTCATGGCTCCGACCGATGAAGCCTTCGCCAAGCTGCCCGAAGGCACCGTCGAGACCCTACTCAAGCCGGAAAACAAGGACCAACTCGTTGCGATCCTGACCTACCACGTGATCCCTGCCAAGGCCAAGGCCGAGGACGCACTGAAGATGGGTGAAGCGCCCACCGTCCAGGGCGGAACCCTCGGCTTCGCCGTGGTTGATGGCCAAGCCCAGGTCAACGGCATCAACATCGTCGCCACCGACATCAAGACCAGCAACGGCATCATCCACGTCATTGACCAGGTGCTGCTGCCCGAAAGCGCTGAGTAATTGAGTATCGACCCCATCCACAGCCTGTCCGTCCCTCCAGGCGGCAGGCTGTTTTTGCTTCGCAGAAGTTGCCTGCTTTTCCAAACGCGGGCCAGACGACGGCCATGAATCTAACGCTGAGCCCATCCCGCCCCGACGGCCTAGACTTGGAAGTCGTGCCGCAACCGGGCCGACCGCTCCAGACCATGGATCAGACCGCCCCCAACCCGATCACCGCCGAGCCACCCCTGCTCCCGCAGGTCGCCCGGGGTGATCGTGAAGCGATCAACGCCTGCCTCGAAAAGTATCGTGGCCTGGTGTGGAGCCTGGCCCGACGGGTGTTGGGCAATCGGCCCGAGGCCGAAGACGCGGTCCAAGAGGTGTTCATCGAGTTGTGGCAGAAGGCCGACCGGTTCGACCCGAGCAAAGGCAAAGAAGCCACCTTCATCGCGGTGCTCACCCGTCGGCGTCTGATCGACCGGCTGCGGCGGACCCAAGCCCGGCCCGACGGCCAGCCCGCCGAACTCTCCGAGGCGTCTACCGCCGCGTCGTACGACCAAGGGCCGACCGCGGCGTTGGAGCTCTCCGACGAGGTTCGCTGCATCCACGCCGCGATGGCCGAGCTCAAGCCGCCTCAGCCCGAGGTGCTTCGTTTGGCCGTGTGTGACGGGCTGACCCACCAGGAGGTGGCGGAACGGCTCGAAATGCCGCTGGGCACGGTAAAATCGCACGTCCGCCGGGGTTTGATCCGGCTGCGTGAGGCTCTGGCCGAGCGAGAACACGAGGGGGTGACGCCGTGAGCGAATCCAACCCCACCCCGCCTGCGAACCCAGAATCGGAGCGTCTGCTCGACCTGTTGGCCGACCATACGCTGGGGCTGCTGACGCCCGACGTGAATCACGAGATGACCCGTTTGCTCGAAGACCATCCCGAACTGCAGGACGACGCGCTCGAAGAAGCCGCGGCGTTGCTGTTGGTTGCCGAGGCGGTGCCTTCGTCGGGCCAAGCGGAGTTGCCTGCGGGCTTGTCCGACAAACTCGCCGCGGATGCCGAGCGATTTATTCAACCCGCTCCTGCCGCCCAACCCGAACCCACTCTCCCCGACACGTTGAACACGCAGAACAACCGCGGCGTGTTGGCGTTCATCGGCGGGGCGGTGATCGGAGCCGTGGCGGCGTCGATCCTGGTGGCGTTGATCCTCACGACGGCCCCCGAGGCACCGGTCGAGGTCACGCCGCTCGCCGCCGACGAGCAGTACTTGGAATTCATGCAAGCAACCGCCGACGTCGCCGAGTATCCCTGGACGATCACCGAGCCCGGCTACGAACAGGTCACCGGCCAGGTCGCTTGGAGCGGAACCACCCAGGGCGGTTACATGGTGCTCGACCAACTCCCCGCCAACGACCCCGCCACCGCGCAGTACCAGCTCTGGATCGTCGACCCCACCCGCGACGCATTCCCCGTCGACGGCGGCGTCTTCAGCGTGGCGGACCACGTTGCGCAAGACGGCAAGGCCTACGTGCCCATCGACGCCAAGCTCCGCGTCGATCAGCCCGCCGCGTTTGCGATCACCCTCGAACAGCCCGGCGGCGTTGTTAAATCCAACAACGCCCTGCTGGTTGTGGCGGCGGTTGAGTAGTTGCCGGGTTGACTTCATCGCCGTTTTTTTCTGAAGCGGCGAGTCAAACCCCAATTCGCCACCTATCGTCCGATTGCAACGCACAACACGTAACTGATTCTGAAACCCAAGCGAAAGACTCTGATATGAAACTCCAACCCTTTACTCGTTTGTTTTCTATCGCCGCACTCGCAGTGGTCGCAGCGGTGATGACGGCACCCGCCGCCATGGCGTGCGGCGGCTGCGGCTGCTCGGCCAAGAAGGAAAAGCCTGCCGGGCCCAGCGGCGACATCGTCGAAACCGCCGCGTCCGCGGGTGTGTTCAACACCCTGCTCGCCGCCGCGGAAGCGGCCGGCCTCGTCGAGACGCTGCAGTCCGAAGGCCCGCTGACCGTGCTCGCCCCGACCGACGCGGCGTTCGCCAAGCTCCCCGAAGGTACTGTCGAGTCGTTGCTCGAGCCGGAAAACAAAGACCAACTCGTCGCGATCCTGACCTACCACGTCGTGCCCGGCAAGGTCGATTCGGCGGCCGCACTCGAAGCAGGGACCGCCACCACCGTGCAGGGCGGCGAACTCACCTTCTCGGTTGAATCTCACGGCGACCACGACCACGCCCAGGTCAACGGCGTCAACATCATCAAGACCGATATCGAAACCACCAACGGCATGATCCACGTGATCGACGCGGTGTTGCTCCCCGCCGAGTAAGCCCTCGCTCACAACCCGAAGTTCATCGATCGGCCGCACATCCTCCGGGGTGTGCGGCTTTTTTGTGGGTTGGTTGGCTCGGTTGGTGCGGCGACGGGTTACACTCATTCGCTCTGGGATTTACCTGTCTGCAAGGGATCAATATGCGTATTCAACGATCTTCGGTTTGGTGGTGCTCGGGTTTGGCGATCGCGTTGTCGGCCGCCGCGTTTTCGGTTCACGCCTTCGAGCCGTCGCCCGGTGATGCGGTGGAGGTGCGCGAGGGCGATATCTGGTCGCCCGCCGAGTTCATCAAGAAAGAGGGGCGTCGGCTGCAGATCCGCTACGACGACGGCACCGAAGAATGGATCACCGCCGACCGGCTGCGCGCGGTGGGCGGGGTTTCGGACGGGCCGGCCGCCACGCCCGAACGCGAAAAGCCGCGGCGGTTCCGTACCGGGCAGGAGGTCGAACTGAAAAGACACAGCCGATGGGTCGAGGCCGAAGTCAAACGCGCTTCGCCGCCGCTCTACCTGATTGCAACGAAGCAGGGCATTGGCGTGACGCAGTTCCACTGGGAGTGGGTCGACGCCCCACGTTTGCGTACCCCCGGCGAAGACCACGAGGGCCCGGATGTATTCAGTCAGTTCGGGCACAGCGTTCACAACGACTCGATCCGTGATTCGTTGCGCAAGGCCAAGGAAGCATTTGCCGACCACGAAAAGAAGGAATCCCAGACGACCCGCGACGACTCGGGCAAGCGCGACCCGTTTGCGCCGCCGCCGTTCGCCCACCCGGTTAGCGAGGCGGACCGCTTGGGCATGGAGATCACGACGGTGTCCCCGGGCCGATGGGGCGAGGTCTTGGTGGACCCCGCCGACGAGACGATCCAACGCCCGCGGACGCTTTCTTTGAAGTCGGGTGAGAACCGGTTTTTCGAGAAGCCTGTGGTGATGCAGATGTCCGGGACGCACGCCTTGGTGGTCATCGAAGACACGCCGCCCGGAAAGGCCACGACGATTTATGCCGAGAAGGTCGATATCGCTCGTGGGCGGGTCACGGGGGCGGTTGAGTTTGACGCGGCGGCTTTGCCCCGTGCTCTTTCGCCGGGCGGTGAACGCCTCGCCTCCGTGGCCAACGGGTTTCACATCGGCTCGAAGAACCGGCTGGATGTTTGGGATTGGTCAGCACGACAGCCTAAGCACCTGGTGAGTTTCGCCCCGTTTGACGATCGTCAGAAGTCTCAGGCGGATATCGAGCAGGTTTTGTTTGTCGATGCGGACACGGTGGTGGTGAGCAACCGCAGGGGCGTGGTGTCGGCTTGGGACGCTACGACGGGCCGCGGCCTCTGGGAGGTCAGCGGCCTGGATCAGGGCAGTGACGTCTTGGCCTTGACCCCCGGCGGCGAGTGGCTGGCGGCCTTGGCGGACGGACGCGCGGTGTTGCTCGACGTCCGGACCGGCGAGGTGGGCGCCACGCTGCCCGGTGCCGACTTCCGGGTGCGGTCGCTTTCGTTTTCGCCGGATGGACAGACCCTGGTGGCGGGCGGCCGGAATCTGGTCAAAGGGTGGGATCTGTTGAACCGCGTGTCTTGGCCCAGCATCGGCCTGCGGCCCGGGGAGTCGGGCCCGCCGGTTGCCGCCGATTCCGGGTTGGTGTTTGCGGGCGGCTGGGTCTACGACCTGAAAACGGGGCAGCCGATCTGGGGGTATGACATGGATCAGGACGGCGTGTCGCGGGTGAAGTTTGCCGCGCACGCGGGGTCGCTTGTGCGGATCGGCAAATCCACCGAACTCAAACGCGATGCGGGACCCGCCTTCGTGTTGACGGCCTGGCCGTTGCCCGGTCGGGCGGCTAAAGGGATCGACCAGGCCCGCGCCGGCATGGATTCCCCGACGATGCTCCTTCAGCCGGGCGACCGGGTGTCGGTGGATGTCTCGAAGGTCGAGGCCAGCGGTGCGGAGCGTGAAGCGATCAAGAACGCGCTGGTGGATCAGCTTGAAGGGCGCGGCGTTTTGGTGGCGGACGGACAGGCTGTCCGCGTCGTCGGGGTGACGACCACTGAATCGGAGCAACGCGTTTACGAGTCGCGAGGCAGAAATCCATTCGAGCCCGAGCTGACCAAGGTGGACGCCAAGACCCGAACCACCCGCCTGGCGATCGAGATCGATGGGCAGCCGGCCTGGGCGGTGACGTCGATGAGTCAGCCCGGCTGGTTGGTCACCCGGGAACAAGGCCAATCGGTTCAGGAAGCGGTCGATGCCTCGGCCCGCCACGACGCGGCGGGTTTCCTCAACCGCGTGAAACTGCCCGACCTCATCCCCGATCCGCGTGAGGCGCCCGAGGGCAGCACCGTGCTGTCTGACTGATTCCCCATGATCGGACCCACCGTGCCTGCGGGGGCGGCCACAGCGAATTGACGGGCAAACGCGGCTATAATCCCGCTCAATATCAAACGACACGCCCACGGATGGCCGATGTCGTGTTGACATCCCCCGCCTCCCCCCGCGAGGCCTCACCCGGCCCCGCGATCCGGATCAATTGGAAGGAACCCCCGCGATGAGCACGTTAGTCCCCATGGTGATCGAGAAGTCCGGCCGCGGTGAACGCGCCTACGACATCTACTCCCGTCTTCTCAAAGACCGCATCATCTTCATCAACGGGCCCGTCACCGACGAGATGACCCAGGTCGTCACCGCTCAGCTCCTGCTGCTGTCCAACGAAGACGACGACAGCGACATCCACTGCTACATCAACTCGCCCGGCGGCAGCGTCTCGGCTGGGCTCGGCATCTACGACACCATGCAGTTCGTCCGCCCCAAGGTCGCGACCTACTGCATCGGCATGGCGGCCTCGATGGGCTCGCTGCTGCTCATGGCCGGCGAAAAGGGCAAGCGTCACATCCTGCCCAACGCCCGCGTGCTGCTGCACCAGCCGCTGATGGGCGGCGTCATGCAGGGTCAGGCCACCGACCTGGGCATCCAGGCCCAGGAGATGATCAAGACCCGCAAGCGCCTCTACAAGATCATGGCCCACCACACCGGCCAGACCGAAGAGAAGATCGCCGAGGACTGCGAACGCGACTACTGGATCGACGCCGAGCAGTCGGTGGAGTACGGCGTGGTCGACAGCGTCCTCGAGCACCTGCCCGAAACCCAGGGCGGCTCGTCGTCCGACGACTGAGGCTGACCGGCGCCCGTCCCGACATCCCGTTAAGCAAGCCGCGGAGTTTCGCCCATGTGCACGTTTCGCCCCAACGCGTTGGCCTGGATCACACTCTCGGTAGCCGCGTTGCAGGTGGGCTGCTCCGCTCGCGTGGGCGGCGACGGCCGATCGCTGTCGCAGCACAACGATGAGCTCCGCCGGGATAACCAGGAACTCCGTCAACAGATCGATGAGACCCAGAAGCAGCTCGCGCTGCTCGAGAGTGAGCTGCGTGTCTATCGAGAAGACGCGGCCGGCTCGGGCGCGATCCCGGGCGCGGTAGCGCCGGTGTTTTCGGGCCTGGAGTTCGGGCGGTACTCCGGGCCGATCGACAGCAACGGCGACGGGACCGACGACGAGGTTCGGCTGTACATCAAGCCCACCGATCAGCGTGGCCGAACCCTGGTTGTGCCGGGCCAGGTCAAGGTGCAGCTGCTGGATGTCACCGGCGATTCGCCCGAGGTGTTGCTCGAAAAACTCTGGGAACCCGCCGACTGGGACGCCGCGTACCGCAGCGGATTCACCGGCGACCACTACTCGCTGACGCTTGCGTTAGCTGAAGAGTTGCTGGCCGACCGTGATACGCTCAACGTCGTGGTGCAGCTCACCGAAGCCACCCGCGGCACCTCCCGCGAGATCCAGGCGGTCTACCCGCTCCACCGCTGAGGCGACCGTGTCGGGCCGCGCGGTTGGGAAGGGGTGAGGGTTGTAACGATTGGGGAAGCTGCAGCCGCCCGGAAGACGGGGCGGGGGTTAAGTCTTTCAAGATTCGCGTCGATTTCAGGGGTAAGGCCGCGCGGCGGCTGGTTGGTATCAATCGCTATAGGAGGGGAGCCTCTTCATGATGAAGCAGACGAAACAACACGGGTTCACGCTGGTCGAAATCCTGATCGTGGTGGTGATCCTCGGCATCCTCGCCTCGATCGTCATCCCGCAGTTCAGCAGCGCGACCGCGCAATCCAAAGCGGTCGCCGCTTCGTCGATCGTTCGCACCGTGCAGTCCAAGATCTTCGAGGACTACGCCACCACAGGCTCGTACGCGACCACGCTCGACGGCGACTGGTTCGTCGAGGGCGCTCTGCCCAGCAACCCGCTGGCCCCCGAGCAGCAATCGCCGATCGTGAACTACGACACCAGCGCCGCCAGCGGCGACACCCACCCGTCCAACAAACTCGTCGGTACCGGCGGTGCGTTCTGGTACAACCCCAACAACGGCACGTTCCGTGCTCTGGTGCCCGCGCAGGACACCGAAGCGCTGACGCTCGAGCTCTACAACGCGGCCAACACGTCCGACGCCAGCACCCTCGCCTCGACGTCGGACTGATCGCTAGCCTCAGATATCTCAACGCACGTTAAGCGGGTGGCACAAAGTGCCCCCGCTTTTTTGCGTCATACCCGAAAGCCTTCGCAAAGCGTCTTCCGTTAAACGGGTTTTATCTTCGCTTGAGCTCGCGCACCTCGGGCAGCTTCAGCACCCAGGCGCCGCCCAGCACAATCCCCGCGCCCAGGCCCACGCATAGTGCCAGCACCCCGATGCTCTGCGCTTTGTTGAGCGAAACCGGGTCAATCAGCCACACCACCGCGCCCACCGCGACGCCCATGGCCAGGGTCAGGCCCAGCGTGGTGCCGATGCCGCGCATCACCTCGGCGGTGATCGGCCGAGCGACGTGTTTGCGGAGCAGCACCACGAGTACGACCGACTGCGCCGCGGCGCTGATCGCGGTGGACCACGCCAGGCCCGCGACGCCGAACGGCCAGATCAGCGTGAGGTTCATCACCAGATTGATCACCACCATGCCGAGGCTGACCTTGAGCGGGGTCATCGCGTCGTCCACCGCGTAGAAGGCTTTGGTCGTGACGTGGGTCAGCGAGTAGGCCCAGACCGCCGAGGCGTAGGCCATGAGCACCGCCGCGGAGCGCAGGGCGTCGTCGGCCGTGAACTCGCCGTATTCGAAAAACACGCGGGTCAGTGGGACGCGCACGAGGATGAGCCCGACGCTGGCGGGCAGCCCGATGAAGAGCGTGAGGCGGACGCCACGCCGGAAGATCGCCGCGTACTCGTCGTCGTGTTCAGCCGCTTGCGGTTCATCGTGGCCGCCGCGTCCCGCCGCGGCGCTGGCGAGCGCCGGGAAGATCGCCGTCGCGATGGCGATGCCGAACACGCCCAGCGGGAACTGGTAGAGGCGCTGGGCGAGCGTCAGCGTGGTGACCGCGCCGGTTTCCATGGGGTAGTCGTAGGTGTTGCCCGCGAACGTGAAAGACCCGCCCGGATCGTCCGGCGGGGCGGCGAGGCCGTAGGCGATCAGCCCGTCCATCAGCGTGTTGATCTGAAACACGCCCAGCCCGATGACCATGGGCAGCATGGTGACGAGCATGCCGCGGAAGTGGGTCGAGGTGCCGGCAAAAGCCTTGGTCAGCGGGGCGGTCTTCCACACCGCGATCACCATCCAGGCGATCTGGATTGCACCCGCCACCAACACCGACAGGGCCACGAGCGTGACTGCGGCGCGTTCGTGTGACTGCTGCGAAGCCGCAATCAGCGCGGCAACGATCATGGCCACGTTGAGCAGGACCGGCGCCGCGGCGGGCGGGCCGAACTTGCGGTGGACGTGCAGGATCGCGCCAAGGAACGCCACGCCGCATACCATCGGCATGTACGGCAGCATCAGCATCGTCAGCCGAATCGCCAGCGTGGTTTTCTCTTGATCGGCATTGGCCAGCCACACGCCCAACACGACCTCGCCGACCAACGTGATACCCGCCAATAGCATCGCTACGACCACGACGCACAGCGACGCGAACCGCCGAGCGAGTGCCGGGTCGTCTTTGAGCAGCTTGGTGTAGCGCGGGATGAACGCCGCGGTCAGCGCGCCTTCCCCGAATAGTCGGCGGAATAAGTTCGGCACGATAAACCCGATCAGGAAGGCGTCGAGCACCATCGACGCCCCGAACACCGCCGCCAGCACCGCGTCGCGCACCAGCCCCAGCATCCGCGACACCAGCGTCAACGCGCTGACCAACGCGGCATGCCCGACGAACCCGCCTCCTCCTCCAGAAGCGCCGCCCCCGGGTTCGGTGCTGTTCGAGTCTCGGGGCGAGTCGGCTCGTTCGGCTTCGCTTCCGTTGCGGGTGAACAGCACCGCCACGCCGACCGCGATCGGTGCCCCGATGATGAGGCCCGCCGCGTCGGCCACCAGATCGTCAAACGCCCCGGTCCGCCCGACGAGCGGCTGGGTGAACTCCTTGATGACCCCGTAGGCCATCCCGAAACCGACGGCGGCCAGCGCGTTGCCGACCCAGCCCCAGCGGCCGAACCACTTGGGCCAGGTCATCCACATCGCCAGCCCCGCGAAGGTCAGCACGTGCATCGTCTTGTCGAACGGCAGCCAACCCAGGTCCGGCAGGTCTTCCCGCTTCAGCCCCGGCCAGTGTGTCGCCAGGATGAGGGTCAGCCAATACAGCACGCAACCCACCCGAATGAGGGTGCGCCAGTGCGTCGGCCGATGGTCGGCGGCGATGGCTAGAGAGGGCGGGTTCGACACGGCGGCATTGTAGTGGCGGGGCGGGCCCTGCCTCACGCCGAGGCATCAGCGGTGTCGGCCGCGGGCTTCTCGCTGAGGCTCACGCCCTTGGTCAAGACAAACAATCCGCCGATCAGCGCATAGGCGAGGAAGTATGCGCGGAAGGCCATGATCATCGCGGTCACCTGATTGAACGTGATGCCGCCATCGGATTTGAGCAGCCCGAACATCGTGGGCTCCATCAGGCCCAGGCCCATAAACGTCAACGGCAACGCCCCCACGATGAACACGATCGGCAGCACCGCGAGCAGCGTGAGCAGCGGCGTGGGTACGCCGATCGCGTAGCCCGCCATCGCGGTGGCGATGCAGATCGAGATGTGCACCGGCACGCTGAGCCCGATCGATCCGAATACCGCGCTGGGGTGGTGGCGGTAGCCCACGACCGCTTCGTCGATCTTCTCGAAGACGCCGACGCGACGCAGCGTAGTGACGCCCAGCCACTTGCGTGTCACCGGCCAGAGGTACAAGCCGCCCGACAACACAACGAAGCCCAGCGCCGCCCAGGCAAAGATCGTGATCTGACGGCCGACCGGATCGTCCCACACCATCGGCCCCGCCAACGCCGCCAAGACGATCAGCCCCAAAAGTCCCGCCACGCGGTCCATCAACACGCTGATGATCGCCTTGGTTGTCGAGCCGGGCGTCTTGATCCCGCGGGCGGCGCCGTAGGCTTTGACCACGTCCCCGCCGTTGGTCCCGACCGGGACACAGAAGTTAAAAAACAGGCCGACCATGACCAGCTTGAACACGCTGCGCAGCGACACGTTCATCCCCCGACAACGCATGAGCAGCCACCATCTCACCGCCTGCAGGGGCAGGACCAGTGAGGTCAGCGCCAACCCGCCCAGCAGCCAGACCGGGTCGGCCCCCTTCACCAGCGTGAGCATGCCCGGTTGCTGGGTCTCTTCGCCGTCGGGGCCGAGGGTGGTGGCGTCGCCCCACTGCACGGTCCAGGCGATGTACCCGATCCCCGCCGCGATCAGCAGCACACGCACCGCGGTGAACAGGTGTTTGCGGAGTTTGTGCTTCAAGCGGAGGGTCTCGCGGCGGGGGAACCCGCAGAGTGTATCGGACGCGGTGTTGAGCTGGGGTGAGAGTGATGTGCGTTACAAAAAATCAGGTGTAGGAGTATGCCCACGTTCTATCGAAAGTCGCGGCAACGGAAGGGCATGTGCCTTACCCCCTCTCCCTCCGGGAGAGGGCTGGGGTGAGGGCATATAAGTCCCGATGCGCCTCATGTCCGCGCCAAACCCACGTTCCCCCTCCGACGGGCTTTGCCCGCCACCCCCCCCCCGGCGGGGGAGGGGTTGGGCAGGCGCACAAAAAAACCGGCCCGCCGTGGAGGATAACGGCGAGCCGGCTAATGGTTTGTCCCTTCCGGGATATCTCAGGCTGGATTACAGCGCGTCGTTGTCGGCCTCACCCGTGCGGATGCGGACGACCTTGGACAGTTCGTAGACGAACAGCTTGCCGTCGCCGACGTTGCCCGTGCGGGCGGCGCTGGTCACGGCCTCGAGGGCCTTGTCGAGGTCTTCGCTCTTCACGGCGACCTTCAGCGTGACCTTGGGCACGAAGCCCACGTCCATCCGACCGCCACGGTAGCGTTCGGTGTGACCTTTTTGCTTACCGAAGCCTTTGCATTCCAGGGCGGTCATACCCAGGACGCCGACTTGGGCGAGCTTTGACTTGATGCCGTCGATCGACGACGGCTTGACGATGGCCTCAATCATATGCATGACGAGTTCTCCTGTTTCTTTCGGTGCGGGCGGGCCTGTCTGGGCCGGCCGGGTGAGTTGGTTTCATTTCTACGCTAGGTTCATCACGGTCGTGTTCACGACCAGCAGGGTATCAAGTGCGTTCCGTAAGGCCCGGGGCGGGTGGCGTTTGGTATCCACCCGGCCCCGCGGGCCGTGATCGGAAAGCTCGGGATTAGATTTCCCGGGCGTGGTAGCTCTTGATGAAGGTCTGCTGGAAGTCGGGGTAAGCCGACATGTCGTGTTCGCCGAGGTCCAGGCCTTCGATTTCCTCTTCTTCGCTGACGCGGATGCCGAGGGTGAACTTCAGCACCAGGAAGCCGATGGCCGAGAGGATCACGGTGGCGATGCCCACGACGACGATACCGATGATCTGCGAGGTCAGCTGAGCGCCGCCCGCCGAGTCACCGAAGATACCGACCACGAGCGTACCCCAGATACCACAGGTGAGGTGGACCGAGACCGCACCGACGGGGTCGTCGATCTTGAGCTTGTCCAGCAGCAGCACCGAGAAGTAAACCAGGACACCGGCGATCGCACCGATGAGGACGGCTTCCCACATGGCCATTTGGTCGGCACCCGCGGTGATGCCCACGAGGCCGGCGAGGATGCCGTTCAGAGCCATCGACAGGTCAGGCTTGCCGCCGATGACCCACGAGGTGATGGCGGTGGCCAGGCCACCCGCCGCAGCGGCGAAGGTCGTGGTGCAGAGGACCAGCGAGACCAGACCGGCGTCGGCCGCGAGCACCGAACCGCCGTTAAAGCCGAACCAACCGAACCAGAGCAGGAACACACCGATGGTCACCAGCGGCATGTTGTGACCGGGGATCGGTTGAATCGTGCCGTCGGAGGCGTACTTGCCCAGACGGGGGCCAAGGACGATGGCGCCAACCAGGGCACCCCAGCCACCGACCGAGTGCACGACCGTCGAACCGGCGAAGTCGTAGAACGCGGTATCCATCTTGTTCAGGTAACCACCGCCCCAGTGCCACGAACCGACGAGGGGGTAAACGATGGCGGTGAAGAAGGTGATGAAGATGAGGAAGGGCAGCAGCTTAATACGGCCGGCCACCGAACCACAGACGATCGTCGCGCCGGTGGCACAGAACATCGCCTGGAAGAAGAAGTCGGCGTAAGCGGTCATGTCGAGGCCATAGCCGCTGGAGGTCATCAGCGAAGGATCGTTGAGGATCTCGCTGCCTTGAGCCAGGAAGCCGAAGCCGGCAAACGCGAACCAGCCCGCCGAGTCATCGCCGTAGCCGGGGTAGTGGAGGTTGAAACCCATGATCCCGTAGGTCACGAAGCCGATGCAGATGATCATCGAGTTCTTGAACAGGATGTTGACGGTGTTCTTCGCACGGGTCAGGCCGGATTCAACCATCGCAAAGCCCAGGTGCATGATGAACACCAGGCAACCTGCGATGCAGATCCAGAGGTTGTCGATGGTGAACTTCGGGGTATCGACAATCGCGATGCTGTAGTCGCCGTCGTCCGGAGCGGCGTACTCAACCGAGTAGTCCCCGGCTTCTGCGGCCGCGGCTTCAGCTTCCGCCAGGGCGGCGGCTTCTTCCGCGGTCGGGGGGGCCACTTCTGCAGCCGCCTCTTCCACGGCTTCAACAACGGCCTCAACCGCTTCTTCGGCTTCTTGCGCCCAAGACGCATCCGCCATCCACAATCCACCCGCCAAGACGGCAAGCAGCAGTATCCATCGACCTCTCAACATTGACATTGTTTCGCTCCTGTCTGGTGTTGTCCTGAAAGCGGACGTGATCCATCGGCTCGCCCTGCAGACAGCGCAAAGCGACCGATACCATTAGTTGAACGGCATGTTAACGAAGGTCTGCCCGAAATGCAATCGATAAAAATATTTTGTGCCCAAACGCTAGGCGTTTTGTTTTGGGGTCGCTGAAATATAGCTCGAATTGCGTGCAGAAAGGCGATTTTTCAGGGAAAATGAACGGCGATCGCGAGGGGCTGCGGGTGAACAGGGGTCGCTGGCAGGGGGCTTTCTCTCAGACTAAGTGGTGTTTTTGCGGCCTTGACGGTTAGCTGCCGGGCGATCAGGCCTGATCTGCTCGTCGGGGCGGGGCGGGGCGGGGTGGGCTGGGCTGGGGCAGGGTGGCCGGGGCAGAGTCCGCGATGCCCCGGAATGAAACTCCGGGCTGGGATTGGAGGCGCATGCTTCCGGGGCTTCTCCAAGCCTCAGCCCCGGCCACCCGGTGACGGGTAATCAGGGTGTAGGCAGAAGGGGGTGGGGGGTAGGTCAGGCATGCTTGCCTGACACCGTCTTTTGAGTACACCGCGTCAGTCAGGCATGCCTGACCTACCAAATGTCGGGCAGAGACAAAAAAAGCGGGCACCCGCAAAGGTGCCCGCTTATCGCCCCCCAAGAACGCCTTGGGGGTGGCCTGCTTCAGTTGGAACCCGCTGGTTTGCCGTGCTGGATGTGGGTCTCAGCTTGGCTCACCGTTTTTTGCGGGTGATGCTGGGTATAGAACAATCCCCATGCCACCTCGCCGAAATGCCCTAGAAAAAATCGAGAGACGGGGTCGGGTCTCTTGGGGATCAGAACATTTCCCTTGATTTTTAGGGCGAATCGGGATGGCGAAGGCCGATATGAAATTGAATATTCTTTCACAGCGTCTTCGACGGATTTCGACACGATGCTCAAGGATTAGGCGGTTTGGCCGGTGGTGCATGGATTCGCTGCATGATTTTGGGCGGAACCGCCAAGCCCACCGGCCGGATTATGGGTGGGTGGGAGTATGATGCGTTGTGCTTGGAGACGGGGAGGCAGGCATCGAGTCAGGCGACAGTAGTGCCGGTTCATATTTTCACGCGATCGGCCGAGCTCGGCCCGGAGTGCGACAGATGACGATCAGAGCGGAACGTGTTTCGGTGTCCTCCCGAACCTCTATCTATATGACACGGCTTCTTGGACTCTGTGTCGGGTTGCTGGGCCTCACCGCAGCGCAGGCTCAGGACGAGCAGCCCGCGGGCCCGCAGGCGCTGGTCCAGATGGAGTTGCTGCTCGGATCGGACCGCGTGATGAGCGAGAGCGTCAGCGGCACGGTCTGGGATGTGAATCCAACCGCGGGGCGTCGGCTGGTGCAGCTGCCGATGCGGATCCTGCCCGGCGAGGCCGGGGCGGGGGAAATGGTCTTGGAAGAACCCGCGTTGAGTTTCCAGGGCGGGCGTTTCCTGTTCTGGGAGATCCCCGACGATCAGAGTACCGGCTCTCGCGGCAGGACGTCCGAGCCGGTCGGCCCGACGGATGAAGAACTGCTCGATCTTGAATACCTGCTGACGCGGGGCAGCGATGTTGACGACCGCCGGGGCCTGGATGCCGGGGGCGATGAAGGCAGCGGGCAGTCCGAAGTGCCCGAGATCGCGCCGCGGTTGGCGCGGGAGTTGTTCATTTCGCAGGCCGGCGGTGTGACCCGGGTGGCGTGGGAGGTGGCGCGGGGCTTCCCCGGCGGGGTCGTGAAGAACGGCGGAGAAGACCAGCCCTACAGCCTGCTGCTGGACCGTGCCCAACTCGAAGAACTGGAACCCGAACGGCCCGAGCGCTTGACCCGCAACGCGGACGAGAGCTCCCGGGAGTTTACGTACCGCAAGCGTTTGGCGGACGCGGAGTACCGCGAGCTTGCCGGGACCTACCGCGATCTGCAGAAGATGGTGCGGGCGCTGCCGGATCGGTTTGAGCAGGACCTGCCCGAGACGGTGTGGGCGGTGTTTGAGGTTAATGCGTTGGCGTCGGGTTGGACGCTGCGTGGCCACGAGTCCGGGCCGTGGACGATGGACTTCGATGATTGGGAACTGCTGACCACGCTCGCCAGCGGGCGGGGCGGCGGTCGCAACGCCTCGGGCGAAGGCGATTACTCCACCGAAGAACTCACCCAGATCCGGCAGCTCGCCGCGATGGCGGGCGACCCGCACCCGTGGACTCAGCGTCTATTGGCCACCGCGGTCGCTCAATCCGAGTTCCCCGGCAAGGCGGCGCCCGACGACGTGGTGTCGAAGCTGCTGGAGAAGATGCTGCAGAGCCCCGACACCCTGGCCCGCAACCGCACGGTGTACGCCCTGGCTCAGGTCGAACCGGCTACCCCTGCGGTGTCGCAGGTCCTGGCCGCGTCTGCCCGGGAGACGCGTGACCCGGCGATCCAGCTCGCCGCGTTGAGGGCCGAGCTTTCGTTGCAACTCGCCGACGCGGCCCCGTCGCGCAACGGCGAAGCGACGGGCGACGGCGTGTCGGGGGCGATCAATTCAGTCAACGCGATGCTGTCGGATGAAGACGGCGCCGATGCGGGCCTGGTGGTCGAGCAGTTCCTGGTGACCATTCCTGATGACGAGCAAACCGTCACCGCGGTGATCAGCGGGGTCCGCTTTGACAACCTGCCTAAGCCGCGTTTCGACGCGGCCGTCGCGGCGGTCCTGCGCTCGGCCGGTGAACAGCCGGAGGTGGTGGGGGGCTGGGTGAACCTCCAGCTGCTGGGTTCCAACGACCCGTCGGTGGTGAGCCGTACGCTGGACTTGCTGGCCCGGGCCGACGAACCCGCCCCGATCCTCACGCCGTTGGCGCGCGGTCTGAGCGGCATGGTCTTCCGCGAGTCCGAGTCGGCCGAGGATGCGCCGCTGGACCTGATGATCACCTCGGGTATCCCGCTGGACTCGGCGAACCACTCGTTGTTCCGGCTGCTGAACTCCGGCGACCCGTTGCTCCGCAAGAAGGGCTGGCTGGTGCTGCGCCACTTCGAATTGACCGACCGGCCCACCTCGGGGTCACGCCGATCGAACCCGGCGACCGAGGCCGATGACTCGGACCCGCTGGCCATGATCGTGGACGCGGGGTTGAGTGATCCCCGGAGCACGCCTTCGTCGTTGGTCTCGTTCCTGGCCCGGCAGTCCGATGCGGCGCGGGCGGATGGTTCGCTGCTGCGGGTGGTGGTCGAAGGCGATCAGCCGGCCTCGCGTCACGCGGCGCGGGTGCTGCGGGGTTCGGAGCGTTCGTTCGACACGGCGCTCCGCGAGATGGAGCCCGATGCCCGCGAGACGTTTGCGAATCGTGTGTACGAGGCGCTGGGCGACGGGCCCGAGCCGGTCACCGGCCTGATGCGGGACGAAGCCGGCGGCGGCCGGGGCGGGGTGATCGGTTGGTTTGCGCAGGAGCTGGCGGCGGGTGAATTGCCCGACCCCTCGGCCTGGGGCGAGGCCGCGGGCGGCGAACGCAATCTGATGCAGGCCGCGGTGGCCACCGACGAGCAACTCGCCGCCGGGGCGTTCGCCGCGCTGACCGCCATGGCGGGCGGCGACCGTGAACTGCAATATAAGATGTTCGAGCGGTTCAAGGATGACCGCAAAACCAAGACGTCCGACAGCATGGTTGAGGCCTGGGTGGATGCACGCAAAGACATCTACACCCAGCGCCTCCGGAGTGCGGCGGGCGATTACCGCCTGGTGATGATCGTGACGGGTCTGGCTCCGGCCGAAGGCGGGGTGGGCCGAGCCTCGGACCCCATTCTCGGTAGCGACCCGTCGGTGGCCCAAGCCCGGGCGGAGGGCGCTGCGGTGGTCGAAACCTCCGAGCGGACCACGCTGGGGGTGACGCGTTTGATTGCCGATGGCCGAGCGATCCGTTTCTCCAGCGGGACGCCGGAGCTGGGCGTGCCCGAAGACCAGTTGGCGATCCGCATCACGACGCCCAGTCAGTTGAAGGCGTTTGAGGTGCAGCAGATCAAAGACCTGCCGCTCGAGGAGTCCGATGAGCCGCTGGACCTGTTCCCGCAGGACCAGGGTGTCTGGCGGGGCACGATGATCTTGCGGGACGGCCGGGACTTCGAGTTGGTCATGGAGCCCTGGGGCGGTGCCGATAAGTCGGGCACGGACGACAAGAAAAAATCGCCGACCTCGGGGGGCAGCGATTTGAAGAATAATCCGTTTAATTGAGCTAAGCGCAACCGGTGATCATTGATCGACCGCTAAACCGACACGTGCGTTCGGATCACGCCGACTTCAGCAGTTCGTTGAGGTCGGCGTCTTCGTCGTGCGGCCAGGTCTCGAAGCCGTCGGCCATGTCGCGGGCACGCTCGATGATCTTCTGCGAAACCTCGGGCATGGGGTAGTGCTCGCGGAGGAACATACGTAGCTGAGCCGACTCGGCGACACGGAAGTAGGCCACGCGGTTGATGCGGTTGGTGGCAAAGGTCACGGCCCGGGCGAGGCGGGTGCTGGACGCGGCCATGAGCAACTCGCCGCTGGGCTCAAAACCGATGGGCAGGATCTCGAACTGCCAGGCCTGCCGACGGCTGATGAGCTTGAGGGCCTCGGCGTCGAACTTCTGCTCGGACAGGTCGATGGTTCCGGTAAAGCGGTGGTACTGCTCGATCCACGCGGCTTCGATCGATTGCAGCGTGACGTCGAACATCTGCTCGGCGAGCACGCCGAAGGGGAGTTGTTGGGTTTTTTGGGCCTGAACGACCTCGAAGACCTGCTGTTCGGTGAGCACGCCGTTTTCGACGAGGATTTGGCCGATGCGGATGGGGGATTGTGACACGCGATTCTCCTGCGGTAAGTCGTTCGGGCCGGGGTTCCCCAGGAACTGATGGGGCCGGGCTACCGTGGAGATCGTCGGGACTTTGGCGGCAGATAACACCGGGAGAGCGTTATCCGGGGACTACGGGTTTACCGTAACCGCACAAACCCACCATCCGGAACGGCGGGGGCGGTTTACGGACGCGAATCTTTTTTTTGGGATTGACACTAAAGCGAAACGTGTCGTGCGATCCGGGCTCATGTTGAGCGGGAGACGCGGCGTGTTCCGTGTGGTTTTAAATAGCGCGGGGTGATCGGACGACGGCTTAGCGGGGCACTTCGTGCCGCCCGCTAAACGGAGGACCCCGACGCTCAGTTCGCGCTCAACACATCCACGCGGGTGGGGCGGATGAGGTTGAGGCGGGTGGTGGGGTCGTAGACCGATTCGCCGACGATGCCGACGATCCGGCCGATCATCTGGACGGTGTCCACCGCTTCGCTGGGCTCGAGGTAAGCCACTGTGCGTTTGCCGGTCGGGTCGAGCAGGCGGAGCAGCACGGGCTGGTTGGCACCGGTGTGGACGGTGGAGGCGGTGAGGATGCCGACCGCGTCGTATTCCGAAGCCACGGCCGGGACCGCGGGCGGGGTGGGTGCCTTGGGCTCAGTGCTGGCCGATTCGTCACCGGCATCCGTCTGGCTGTCGCCAGCGTCGGTTGTTTCGCTTTCGGAAGGGGTCTCGGCATCGGCCAGGGGGTCGGTCGCCGGGGCTTCGCTGGCGGCGGGCTGGCCTTCGTTGATCTCTTCAGTCACCGCGTCGGCTTCGGCCAGGGCGGAGGCGAGCTCGCGGTTGCGTTCGAGTTGGGTGAGGCGGGCCCGCACGATGGCCATGTCGCTGTCGCTGAGCTGCGCAATCTGGGAGGCGTCGGCGTAGCCCTTGACCATCTTGGCGATGGGCTGTTCATCCACGGGCAGGCTCAGGTAGGGCAGCATCGCGACTTCCACCGCCCGCAGCATCTCGTTGGTCGCATCGGTCTGGACTTCCACATCGGGGATGGGCACATCGACCGTCGGGTCGTTGAGCAGGTCCACGGGCTTGGCCTCGGCGGTGCTGTCGTCGACGGGGTCGACCGCTTCGTCAAACGAGATGACCTCGGGTTCGGGCAACGGGGCTTCGACCACTTCGGCCGGGGCGGGCTCGGGCGCGGGGGCCGGGGTCACGGGTTCGGGATCGATGGGCTTGGGGGCGGGCGGGTTGACCACCACCGGCTCGGGTGCGGGCTTCGGCTCCACCGGAGGGTTCACGACCACCGGTGCCGGCGGCTCGGGCGCTTGCTCGGTTTCCGCAGGGGCGGGCGCGGGTTCGGTGGGCGTCACGGGTTCGGGGTCGACCGGCTCGGCCGGCGCGGGGGCCGGGGCGCGGTTGGCGGCGGGCTCGATCGAGCCGGGGGGCAGGAAGACGTAAGCGTTCTTCGGCGGCTTGATCTTATAGGCGTTGTTCACCTCGTCGACGATCTCGACGGTGTCGCCCGCGTCCAGGTCCATGAGCTTGCGGTAGCTGTCGGCGGGGCCCTTGGTGGCGTGGGCCGCGTTGATGGCGGTGCCGTCGGTCTCGATCACGCCCAGGCTGCCGTCGCCGCGGACGTTGACGTTCTTGCGTTCGACAAAGCAGTACACGCCCTCGGGGCACTCGATCTTGTACCAGCCGAACAGCTCGGCCTCGACCACCACTTCGGCCCCCACTTCCAGCGAGCCGACCTCGTAGTACGCCCGGCCGGCGCCCGAACGCACCATCGTGTTGGCCTCAATCACCACCGCGTCGAACGGCGGGGTCGGGGACTGGGCTTGGCTCACGCCCGGGGTGCACGCCAGCACGAGCGACCAGCAAATCACAAACAGGGCGGGGGCAAGGGCGGCGGGGCGGTGGGGCATGGTGGAAGTCTCCGTACTTTTCATTCTTCACATAGACGCTTCGGGCCTGGCGGGGGTTCCCGCCGACGCCCGGAAAAGGCCTCAGACGGCCGGCAAGACCGATGACCCGTCGCGGGCCGCCCGATCGTCATGATCTGCGTTACCTGATCTACACGACACTATAACTTGCCACGGACCCTCGCTCCACGAACCGAACGCAGATCGCATCGTAGAATTGAGACGCATGCGAAAACGCTTGAAATCTCGGGTGGGGCAGGGGCTGTTGTTGGGCGTCTTTTTCACGGGCCTCGCCGGCGGCTGGCCCGGAGAAGCCTTCCGAACGGTCCCCCAGGCCGCACTCGCTCAGACCCAGGACCCGCAGGCCCAATCGCCAACCCCACCGACCTCCGCCGCGCCGCCCAGCCGGCGGATCATCCGTGAAGTCATCGGCTATGACACCGCCGCCGACCGCCTGGGACGCAATATGCCCACCGGCCACGGCATCCCCTTCGCCCACGTCGAGGGTGTGCCGGGCAAATACCGCCCCGACCTCACCGGCCCGGTCTACGACGCCGTCGCTTTTTCCCTCCGCTCCGGCGAATCCAACCCCAGCGCCCACGCCTCCCAGACCGCCCGCATCATCTACGGCAGCAAAGGGCTCGCCCCCGGCGTCGAGGTCGTCCACTGCATGACCAGCAACGACTTCATCGGCAAGCTCGTGCTCAACGCCGGCACGGTCGCGCCGCCCGTGCCCCCCGCAGACTCGCCGTTCAACCCCCGGGTGTATTCCCACTCCTGGATCGGCGAGCCGCCCCAGCTCCAGGCGGCCATGGTCCTCCGCCGCGTGGACTTCCTCGTCGACACCCACGACGTGATCATGTGCGTCGGCGTGAACAACGGCCGAGATACGCCCGTCCCCGCGCTGCTCGGCAGCGCCTACAACGCCATCGCCGTTGGCAGCACCAGCGGCCAGAGCTCCGGCGGGGTCACCTCACTCGACCTGCCCGGCCGGTCCAAGCCCGACCTGGTTGCGCCCCACGGCCAAACCAGCTACACCACGCCCGTCGTCTCCGGCGTCGCAGCGCTGCTGCTCGAACAGGCCGACCGCCTGGTCGCCGCGGGCCACCCCACCGCCAACCGTGCCGAGGTCATCAAGGCCGCGCTGCTCAGCGGCGCCACCAAGCCCGAGGGCTGGGAGCCCCTGCCCGGGCAACCGCTTGACAACCACCTCGGCGCGGGGGTGGTCCACCTCGACCGTTCGCTGCGCATCCTCGCCGCCGGTCCGGCCAACCCCGGCGAGCAGATCAAACGCCTCGCCGGCTGGTCGTTCCCCACGGTGAAGCAAGACGCCACCGCGAGCTACCGCCTCAAGCTGCCCATCGACACCGGGCCCGCGTCGTTCACCATCACCTGGCACCGCCGGATCGACGGCCGCGTCGCCATCGCCACCCGCAAAGACACCCAGGAAAAACTCGCCGTCTGGCTCGACGGCGCACGAATCGCCGACCTCGATCTGCGTTTGATTTCGATCGATGGTGACCAGGAGTCCGTGCTCGCCGAAAGCACCAGCCGGGTCGACAACGTCGAACATATTCATGTCCCCTCGCTGGCCAAGGGTGAATACCGCCTCGAGATCGTCCGCGACCCCGCCCACAACGAACTCGAAGAAGACTGGGACGTCGCCCTCGCGTGGGTGATCGATAAACCCGTCAAATAGACGCCTACGCCTTAAGCCGCTTGCGGCTTAGCGCTCCCGCCCCCATCCCCACCCCCGTGCTTCGCATGCGTCGCCCCATCGGCAAACGCAAACGCGAACAGCGCTGTCGCGATCAGTGTCAGCACCATCGCGTAGAGAAACACCGCCGTGAGCGACACGTCCGCGATCCAGCCCGCGATCAGGTTGCCCGCGATCCGGCCCGTCCCGAACACCACCATCGCGTACAGCCCCTGGATCGAGTTGCGAAACGCTTTGTCCGCCCGGCGGTTCAGATAGATCGGCGGGGCGACGTGCACCACCAACACCATGATCCCGTGGAACACCTGCGTGCCCACCGCCACGCCCACGTTCGGGAAGAAGCCCAGCAGGAGGTACCGCACAATCATGCACAGCCCGCCGACGACCATGAGCTTGCGTATCCCCCAGTGGCGCATGAACCAGCCGAACCCGAGCATGAAGCCGATCTCGATCACGACGCCGAGGTTCGCGATCAGTCCGACCCACTGGGCCTCGATGCCCACCGTCTGGGTGAGGTACACCGGATAGAACCCGTAGTACGCGGTGATCGCCAGGTGGATGAGAAACATCGCCACGCAGAACACCAGCACATGCGGCTCGCACAACGCCCGCAGCGCCGCGGCCGTGGGCAGCCCCTGCCGCTTACGGCTGGGCGTGTCCTGGTCTTCCGATTCGGCGCGTTCGATCTTCGGCAGCAGCACCGCGTTCAACACGCCCACCCCGCAGCACACCGCGCCGCACCACACCGAGGCGGTGGTGTCCACCGATTCGTGGCGGAGGATGAAGTACAGCAGCAGCGACGGGACGATGAAGCCGAACGTGCCGAACACGCGCACGATGTGGTAGTCCTGCACCGGTTGGCCCCGGGCTTCGAGCTCGGCCCCGCGCTGGAAATACAGCCCGTCCTGCAATGACGTGACGGGGGCAAAGGCCAGCGCGAATAGCCCGTGCACGATCAGGATCGTCCAGTACCCGTCGACCTGGGTGAGCCAGGCCAGCGTCAGCCCCGACCCGGCGAACATGAGCCCCAGCAGCGTCCGCCCCTGCATGCGGGTGTCGGCCAACGCCGCGGTGATCACCGGCGTCACCACCACCGCTACCCCGGTCAGGCTCAGCACCCACCCGATCTGGCTCATCGTTAGCCCCCGCTGTTCCAGGAACACCGAGAGGTACGGCAGGACGCTGCCCATCACCGTAAACGACAGAAAAAACTGGCTCTTGATCGCACGCACGTGGCCGGATCATAGCCCCATTTCAAGGCGTGCAAGGCAGCGCTCCGCTTAACCACGGAGAGCGCGGAGGCACGGAGGCACGGAGCAAGGCAGGGAATTCATACAGGTTTTCGGTTTTCTCCGTGTCTCCGTGCCTCTTATCCTCCGTGGTAAGCGAAGCGCTGTCTTGGACCGCCAATCTTCAATCCCCCGATTTTCATACAATCCCCGTCCCATGAGCGCCGATCCCTCCAATACGTTCTACGTCACCACCCCGATCTACTACGTCAACGACAAGCCCCACCTCGGGCACGTCTACACGACGATGGTCGCCGACGTCGTCGCCCGCTACCACCGCCTGCGTGGGGATGACACCTTCTTCCTCACCGGCGTCGACGAACACGCCGCCAAGGTCTCCGACAAGGCCGCCGAGCACGGCAAGACCCCCCAGGAGTGGGCCGACCTCAACGCCGAGCAGTTCCGCTCGACGTTCGAGAAGCTCGAAATGACGAACGACGACTTCGTCCGCACGTCGTCCGACCACCACAAAGCCAAGGTCACCGAGTACGTCAAAGCCCTGATCGACTCGGACGACATCTACGAGGGCGAGTACGTCGGCTGGTACGACGCGGGCCAGGAAGAATACGTCCCCGAAAACAAAGCCAAGGACAACGACTACAAGTCCGAGGTCAACGGCAAGCCGCTGGTGAAGAAGAGCGAGAAGAACTACTTCTTCCGCCTGTCGAAGTATGTCCCCGCACTGCTCCAGCATTTCGAGGCGAACCCCGAGTTCGTCCAGCCCACCGCGCGGAAGAACGAGATCGTCAACCGGATCAAGGAAGCCAAGGACGTACCGATCAGCCGCACCGGCAGCGGCGGCTGGGGCATCCCCGTGCCCGGCGACGAAGAGCAGACGATTTACGTCTGGATCGATGCGCTGTTCAACTACCTGACCTACGTCGACACGCCCGACCGAAGGCATTACTGGCAGAGCGGCGCGACCCACTTCATCGCCAAGGACATCCTCTGGTTCCACGCCAGCATCTGGCCGGCCCTGCTGATGGCCCTGCAGAAATGCGAAGGCTACGACTGGGTCAACCTGCCCAAGCAGGTCTACAGCCACAGCTACTGGGTCAGCAAAGCCAGGCTCGACACCGGCGAAGAAGCCGTGATGAAGATGGGTAAATCCACCGGCAATTTTTTAGATCCCGAAACCTTAAATGCCTTGGTCGACGAGTTTGGCCTCGACGCTCTGCGCTACTTCCTCAGCACCCAGGGCCCGCTCGGAACGACGGACTCGGAGTTCAGTGAAGATAAGTACATTGAGGTGTACAACGCCGATCTGGCAAACACCTTCGGCAACTCCGCTTCGCGGGTGTCGAACATGATTGGGAAATATTTTGATGGTGTCTTACAAGACGCGGTTGCCATCAACGGTTCTGATCACAACTACCACGAGAATATTCCCAAGTCCGACAGGACGTGGTGGGATTTACACCGGATAGCTTTTAAGAAAACAGATTTGTCGGAGGCTAGTCGTTGTGCGCTAATGCCTGTGACGAATGTTGACGCTTACATTGAAGATACGCGTCCATTCACGCTCGCCAAAGACCCCGAGAAGATGCCAGAGGTCGGGACGATTCTTTACAACTGTGCCGAGGCGTTGCGGATTGCGTCGGTGTTGTTGTGGCCGTTCATCCCCGATGCGTGCGAGAAGTTTTGGTCGCGCATCGGCTGCGACTACGCCGAGCAGATGGCGGCGAATGGCGGCCAAGGCAAGCTCGACGATTGGGTGAAGTGGGGCCAGTTGCAGCCCGGCACGCCGATCGAAAAGGGCGATGCGCTCTTCCCGCGGTATCAGCCGCCGAAGAAGTAAAGGCATTGGCTCGGATGAATCGGATCAGTCGGATGGGGATTGCCTTGATCCGATCCCATCCGATTCATCCGAGCAAAAGACAACTTACTCCACCGGGACCACGCCCGTGCCGGGGTCGATCGCGGTGAAGAGGTCGTTGTCGAGGTCCCATCGCAGGGCACGGGCGGTGGTTCGGCCGTTGGGTTGGTCGTCGCGGTTCAGGACCACTTCACGACGCGGCTCGGCCCAGAGCAGCACGGTGCGCTTCGACTCTTCGTATTCGAGGTGGTCGGCGACGACGTTGGACGGGCCTTGGGCGACGCGGACCCGGCCGTCGGCGTTGACCTTGCGGATCTGGGCCTGCGGGGCGGAGTTGTCCTGGCTGAGGTAGGCGCCCAGGCCGCCGGTCTCGGTGAGGTCGGCGACGAGGCGTTGGGCGTCGAGCTTGATCGCTTCGCTGCCGTCGTCCGGGCGGTGGAGCATGAAGACGTCTTGCTCGAGACGCAGGTCGTTGGCCTGGGCGTCGAGGGTGAGCTGGTCTTCCCAGGCGAAGAGGGTGACGCCGCGGCCGGCGAAGTTTATGGGGGAGGCGCTGGGGGTATCCGGGGCTTTGTCGATGCGCTCCGCAGCCCTCGGCTTTTCTGCGGTGCGGTAGTCTTCGAGGAGCATTCGGCCGCGGGTGGGGACGATGACCTGTTCGATGGTGATGTTGTCGTCGATCGTGGTCTGGTTGGTGAGGTTGGGCGGCTGATTGATGAAGATGAGTTCGCGGCCGATGAGGGTGACGCGGGTGAGCGGCTTGTCGGCTTGGGGCTGATCTTCGGCGAAGGTCTGGGCGGTGAAGTTGACCTGCTGGTCGTCGTTGTCCGGGTCGGCGATGGCGTGGGCGCGGCGGAGATCGAGGGCGGCGGGGGTGGTTTGATCCGGGGCTTTGTCGCTGCGATCCTCGGCCCTCGGCTTGGGGGAGTCTGCATTGCTCGGGTTGGGGTCGTTTTCGTTGGTGAAGTCTTGGGGGACGAACTCGAGGGCGAGGGTGTGGGCGTCGAGGGAGGTGTCGTCGGTCGCCGAGGTGGAGGCGGAGCGGACGTTGCCGACGAACTTGGCTTTGCCCTGGGTGTTGTCGAAGTTCATGGACTGGGTCCAGGCGATGTTGAGCTTGGCGGTGGGGTCGTCTTCGTCGACGTCGGCGGAGAACGTGCCGGGGCCCAGGGCGTCGGCGGTCTGGGCGTTTTCTTCGAGGATGAGGTGGACGCCGGCGAGGGTCGCGCCGTCGCGGGTGAGGGTGGCGAAGGTCTGGTCGTTTTCGCCGAAGAGTTCGAGTCGGCCGCGGTTGGGGTCGGCGTCGAGGGCGTGGGCGGTGAGGGTGGTTTGCTCTTCGATCAGCTGGACGGTGATGTTGCCCAGGGCGCGGAGGCGGGTGATTTGGATTTGGTCGGTGTCTGTATCCGGGGCTTTGTCGCTTTGCTCCGCAGCCCTCGGCTTGGGGGCGAGGTCGACGTCGAGGGAGTTGGCTTGGAAGGTGGTGTTGGGTTGTTTGGCGAGGACGGGTTGTTGGGCGTTGCCCAGGGCCTGGAGGTGTGAGGGTTGGACCTTGCCCTCGGCGTCGGGGGTGAGGGTGAGCGCGAGGGATTGGCTGGTCAGGTCGAGTTGCTGGTCGGGGTCGTCGGACTCGGCAACGGCGTTGACGTTGCCGTGGAAGGTCGCGGACTTGAGGTCGGACAACGCGTCATCGGCGTCGCGGTGGAAGTCGAGTTCGAGGCGGTCGGTGAAGCTGACGCGCAGGCCTTGTTCGTCGGCGTTGAGTTGGCCGGGGCCGAGGATTTGGCCTGCGCCTTCGGTATCGCTGAGGGTGAGGGCGGTGGCTTGGAGGTTGCCGAGCTCGGGGGAACTGATGGTCAGCGCGTGGGAGTCGGAGCTATGGGCGAAGACGGTTTTGCCGTCGGTGCGGTAGCCGACGAAGGCGGCGGTGATGTGCTGGTCTTCGGCGGGGTTGTTGAGGACGGCGGGTGTGCCGTGGAGGGTGAGGACGGCTTGGTCGGGGGCGGGGGGGGAATCGGGATCCGGGGCTTTGTCGCTTTGCTCCGCAGCCCTCGGCTTGGGGGGTTGGTTGGTGGGGTTGGGGTGGATGGGTTTGAGTTCGAGTTGGCCGGTCCACTTGACGACGATGTCGTCGGGGGAGGGGGTGAGGAGGGCGCGGGGTTGGGGGGTGGGGGTGGTGGAGATGTAGTAGGTGGTTTGGGGGTGATCCGGGGCTTTGTCGCTGCGCTCCGCAGCCCTCGGCTTGGGGGTTGGGGGAGTGGGGTGGGCGTTGGCGGCGCTGGGTTGGTTGTTGGGGTTGTCGTCTGCGTCGGGGGCGAGGGTGAAGAGGACTTCCAGGCGATCGCCGGTGAGGGTGGTGTTGTCGGGGCCGACGTTGATGTCGAGGTTGTCGTGGAGGACGACGCGGTAGGGTTGGGCGGTTGTGGTGGGGGTTTGGTTTGGGGAACTAGGGGTGGTATCCGGGGCTTTGTCGCTTTGCTCCGCAGCCCTGGGCTTGGGGGTGGGGGAGCCGGGTTGGGTGAAGGTGGAGTTTTGGGCGAGGCGGAGCTCGTCGCCCTGGGCGATGACCAGGCGTTCGACGCGTTGGTCCAGGAGGTTGAAGGTGAGGTCGAGGCCTTGGCCGGTGAAGTCGATGGTGGGGCCGACAAGTCGGACGGGGCCATCGGATTGGATCTGGCCGTTCTCGCGGTCGAAGCGGGTGAGCTCGTCGAGGTAGAGGCGGAACTGGACGTGTTGGTCGGTGGTCAGGTCGAGGCGTTCGCCGTCGGGGGCTTGGAACTGGGTGACGACGGTGTGCTGGTGGAACTCGCCGCGGGTGGGCTCGTTGCCGGGGTGGTAGAACCGGCCGGCATCGGCGGTGATGCGGATGACGCGGTTGTTGGACGAATGGATCTCGGCGGTGGGGCGGACGACGTCGGAGACGAAGTTGGGCTGGGGCACGACCTGTTCGCCGGTGAACACGGTGACCGAGTCGCCGTCTTCGCGGTAGATCTCGAACTCGCGGATGACTTCGACGGGGTCCTGGATCCCCACGGGCGGGTTGTTGAGGTCCTCGGCGGAGATGCCGGGGTTAACCAGGGTGGGGGGCGTGGGCTTGGGGCCGGCGGGCTTGGACTGGCTGGGCCCGCCCACGAGGATGGCCAGGGTCACCACCGCGATCGCCGCGATCAGGCCGCCGCCCACCATGAGAAAACGCTTATCCATTTATATAGTGTCGGCGCGGTCAGACGGGGATTCAAGTTTGCCCCGCGTTTCGGAGCTCCATCGTTGTCCCAGACGTGAGAAACACGTCAAGATCGGCTCGCACGTGGCGGTCGGTCGCGGCTGTTGGGGCCCGCCGTTATGATCTTTTGGCCTGTGGCTGGGCCCCGACCCGGCCTTTCCCGACACGCTTTCCCCCCACCGCTCAGGAACCCCCATGATCGGCAAGATCTTCAAAGCCTACGACGTCCGCGCCCTCTACCCCGATCCCCTCAACGAAGACGCCGGCTGGAAGGTCGGCTACGCCACCGGGCAGTACCTCAAAGAGCAGAACGGCCAGGGCAAGCTCGTCGTCAGCCGCGACCACCGGCCCGCCGCCCCGAGCATGGCTGAAGCCCTGATCAAGGGCATCCGCGCCGCGGGCATGGACGTGGTCGACCTGGGCCGATGCGACACCTCGATCCAGTACTTCGCCATCCCCCACCTCGGCGGCGTCGGCGGCGTGCAGTGCACCGCATCCCACAACCCCATCGAGTACATCGGCTTCAAGATTTCCCGCGAAGGCGCCAAGCCCGTCGGGGCCGAAACCGGCCTCAAGGAGATCGAAGCCATCGCCCGCAGCCTCGAAGGCGACTGCCCCGAGCCCGTGGGCAGCTACGAAGAAGCCGACGTCTGGGACGCCTACCGCGCCCACATCCTAGGCTTCATGGGCGAGCTCAAGCGCCCGCTCAAGCTCTTCGTCGACGCGTCCAACGGCTGCGGCATCGAGCTGCTCGACAAGGTCTTCTCCAACGTCCCCAACCTCGAAGTGATCACCGCCAACACCGAGTGGACCGACAACTGGGCCCACGAGCCCAACCCGCTGGTCGCCGAGAACATGGTGCCCACGCAGGATGGCGTGCAGAAGCACAGCGCCGATTTGGGCGCGTGCTTCGACGGCGACGCCGACCGCTGCATGCTCGTGGACGACGCCAGCGAGCTCTGCGGCTGCGACCACCTCACCGCCTGGCTGGCCGACCACTTCCTGCAAGAACAGCCCGGCAGCAGCATCGTCTACGACCTGCGCTCGTCCAAGGTCGTGCCCGAAACCATCACGGCCCTCGGCGGCACGCCCACCGTCGCCAAGGTCGGCCACGTCAACCTCAAAGCCAAGCTCCGCGAGACCGACGGCATCTTCGCCGGCGAACTTTCGGGCCACTTCTACTTCAAAAACAACAGCTTCGCCGACTCGGGCGCGATCACCCTCGCCGCCGCACTCAACGTGCTCAGCCAGCAGGACGAACCGCTGTCCGAACTCATGGCCCCGTTCCGCAAGTACCCCCAGTCCGGCGAGATCAACTTCGAAAACGAAGACAAGCAGGGCACCATGGACGCCCTCAAGGCCGAGTACGGCCCGGATGGCGAAGTCATGGAGCTCGACGGCGTGTCGATCGATTGCTGGGAATCCAAGGGCTACTGGTTCAACGTCCGCGCCAGCAACACCGAGCCGCTGCTTCGCCTCAACGCCGAGGCGAAGGACGACAAGACCCTCGCCGAGCTCCTCGCCGCCCTCAAGCCCAAGCTCGGCCACGAGTCGGCGGGCCACTAACGCGCACTCATCACTGTTCACTCGTCACTCATCACTGGTTTCGCCATGACCCCCAAACAAGTCCTCCAACTCGTCAAGACCAAGAAAATCGAGTTCATCGACTGCCGGTTCATGGACTTCCCCGGGCTGTGGCAACACACGACCTACCCCGTGTCCGAGCTGAAGGAAGAGTCCTTCACCCACGGCTTCGGGTTCGACGGCTCGTCCATCCGCGGCTGGCAGGCGATCAACGAGAGCGACATGCTCATCGTCCCCGTCGCCGACACTGCCAAGGTCGACCCGTTTTATGAACGTCCGACGCTCAGCCTGATCTGTGACATCAAGGACCCCATCACCCAGAAGTCCTACAGCCGCGACCCGCGCAGCATCGCCCGCAAGGCCACGAAGTACCTCAAGGAAACCAAGCTGGCCGACAAGGCCTACTTCGGCCCGGAGATGGAGTACTTCGTCTTCGATCAGGTCCGCTACGACCAGGGCGTGAACCACGCGGTGTACGAGGTCGATTCGGCCGAGGGCGTGTGGAACCGTGGGCGGAACTGGCCGGGCAACCTCGGCAACCAGGTCCGCCAGCGCGAGGGCTACTTCCCCTGCCCGCCGATGGACACCGGCCACAACCTCCGCAGCGAGATGTCCGCCATCATGCAGGAGCTGGGCCTCTCCGTGGAGTGCCACCACCACGAAGTTGCGACCGGCGGGCAGGCCGAGATCGACCTCGAGTACCAGGACCTCGTGCCCATGGCCGACGCCTGCATGCTCTACAAGTACATCGTGAAGAACGTCGCGGCCCGCTACGGCAAGGTCGCTACGTTCATGCCCAAGCCGCTCTTCCAGGACAACGGCAGCGGCATGCACACGCACTTCTCGCTCTGGAAGGGCACCAAGAACCTCTTCGCCGGGCGACGCTACGGCGGGTTCTCGCAGATGGGCCTCTACGCCATCGGCGGCATCCTCCGCCACGCCCCGGCCCTGCTGGCCTTCACCAACCCGACCACCAACAGCTACAAACGTCTGGTCCCCGGCTACGAAGCCCCGGTCAACCTGACCTACTCCTCCCGCAACCGCAGCGCCGCGATCCGCATCCCGCAGTACTCCCAGAAGCCCGAGACCCGCCGCCTCGAGTTTCGCACCCCCGACTGCTCGAGCAACCCCTACCTCGCCTTCAGCGCCATGCTCATGGCCGCGATCGACGGCATCCAAAACAAGATCGACCCCGGCGACCCGCTGGACAAAGACCTCTACGACCTCGAACCCGCCGAACGCGAAGCCATCCCCCACGCCCCGTCCGAGCTGTCCGAAGCCCTCGACGCCCTCGAAGCCGACCACGACTTCCTGCTCCAGGGCAAGGTGTTTACCGACGATGTGATCCACTACTGGATCAAGTACAAGCGCGAAGAAGAAGTGCAGGCCCTGCGTCAACGCCCGCACCCGTACGAGTTCTGCATGTACTTCGATATCTGATTGAAACCGTTTAGCGGGCGACGCGAAGCGTCCCCGGTGCCGGTGTTGTCAACGAACGCGGGACGCTTCGCGTCACCCGCTAAACACGGGATTCACTCCGCGCTATACGCCGTCGTCGCGTCCTCGTGCACCAAAAACCCATCGTCCGCATCCGGTTCGTCGGCAAAGACGTCGTCGAGCGGGTTGATGTCGCCTTCGCCGTATTGGGTGTCGTTCAGGATGTGGGTCTCTTCGCGTGAAGTGCTGTTGTCGTTTCTCACGATACCGCCCAACCACGCGCCGCTGTCGGGGTCGGTCCACACACTGGAGATGTCATTCGGCCCGCTGCCGATGGCGCGGTCGCTCAACACAACCGCGGCGGGGTTGAGCGTTTCCTGCCACTCGGCCTTGGTGTTCTCGCTACCGGGTAGGGCGAGCATGGAATAGGAATAATTCTCGTTGGTGAGTGCGGCATAAGACTGGGTACCGGTCGGCGTTTGGTCAAAAACAATTGGCTTCTTCACTTTGTCGTTCGGGTTGATGATGTAGTCCGGCGTAATGAAGTTAGCCGCAATCAGTGGCGCAAGTCGAGCGGCGGGCTGGGTGCCGTCGCCTGAAAATCCTGTACGTTCGCCATCGGGAATGACTTGCCCGGTTTCCCGGTTCAGCCCGGGGTAGTAAGGTCCAACTGGGTGTTTGCTGCTTTGCGTCCAGACGACAAATGATCGGTGAATGCCGCGGAGCTGGGTCTGATTACTGGATTTCTGAGCGTTCCGCCGCCCCGCGTGGAGCAGTGGTAGTAGCAAGGCGATCAGCACCGAGATCGTGCCGAGCAGGATCAGGGCTTCAACGATCGTGAACGCGGAGACGGGGGGGCGACGCATGGGAGAACTCCGGAATCGAAGGGACGCCCCGCCCGTTGGGGCGAGCCGTCTGTGGGCTAGTTTTTACTATACGCCGTCACCGCATCTTCAAACACTAAAAACGCGTCGCTGGCGTTGGGTTCGTCTTCAAAGATGTGGTCGAAATCGTTCGCGTCGTTGTTGCCGTACTTGGTGTCTTCAAACTCGGTCTGCGTCTCAAACGACGTACTGTTGTCGTTGCGGACCACGCCGCCGCGCCAGTCGCCGCTGCCGGGCTCGGTAAAGACGCTTGAGATGTTCTTGCGATCGGTGCCCAGGGCGCGGTCGCTCAGGACGATGGCGGCGGTGTTTAAGGTTTCTTTCCATTCGATGGCCCGCAGGTCGTCGCCCGGTTCGTATCGGCCTTCCTGATGCCGCAGCGCCTCGGCGAGGCCGAGCATGGCGTAGGAAAAATGGTCGGCGGTCAGCCCTTGGTATTCGACTTGGCCGGGTTGGATCTCGGCCTCCATCGCGCGGGTGTCGGCGGGGTTGATGATGTAGTCGGGCGTGACGAAGTTGCCTTCGAGCATCATCCGCAACCGAGACGCGGGTTCTGTGCCGTCGCCGGAGTAGCCGGTTGCCTCACCGTCGGGGAGGATGTTGCCCGAACTATCCATGCCGGGGAAGTAGCCGTCGTTGCCGCCTTTCTTGTTGGACTGCGCGAAGATGACGAAGCCCTGGTGGATGCCGCGGAGCTGGGTGTTGTTATTCATTAGGCGGCTGCCCCCACCTCTGGGTTGTCCCAACTGTAAAACGACGAGAAACAACGCGATGCCAATCAGGCTGATGGCGATCACGGCAATCAGATCCACCGCGGTGAATCCTCGATGCTTTGAATGCATAGACATGAACCGTCTCCTGTGTAGAGAAGTGCTTGGTTTGGGCCCGGGCCGTGTGAAGCGGGGACGTGACAGCACGCCCCGCTTCTGGGCGTCGGGCCGGATCAGGTTGGACGTGTTCGCGGGAGCGGTGGCGAGAGGGGCCGAGCGACGGGGATATCGAACAGTGAATGAAAAATAACAGGGGGTGGTCGGTTCGGCGGGTCGCCGTGAGACACGGAACGTGTCGTGTGACACTTTCAGGGGCGAACACGTGGGCGGGCCGAGGCGTAACGAACCTCACGGGCCCGGGAACGGCGGGGCGGCCGGCATGGTGGAGTCGCTCCTTCCGGAATGCCCCCGCAGACGGCAGGGGCGTGAGAACCTTCTCTGAAATTATCGTCTCGGGCTCCCCGCGTCGAGGATTATTTGCGATGATGCCCGCCCGGTCTTTCGCACCCAGACGCCGTGGCTGGCCGATAGGGATTCTCAGATGAAACATTTCCGCCGATATCCCGCCCGCTTGGTTTCCCCGGCTCTCTGCCTGGCGGCGGCCGTGGTGTTGCAGGGTGTGGTGGGGTGTGCGACCAGCACCAGCGGTGTCCGCAACTCGTCCGGCGGGTCCGCCGCTTCCGATAACCGTTCGGGCAGCGTGAAAGTCAGTGCCGATCAGCGCATCCGCGCGGGGCAGATCCTCAAAGACAACGGCCAACTCGCCGCCGCGCTCAACGAGTTCAACCGCGCCCTCGAATCCAACCCCAACTCCGTCGACGCGGTCATGGGCATCGGCTCGGTCGAGCACGCCCGGGAGCAGTACGAGAAGGCCCGCGAGACCTACCGCAAGGCCGTGGGCATGGACGAGAACCGGTCCGACGCCCGCTACTTCCTCGGCCTGATGCAGCAGGTGCTCGGCGAGATCGGCGAAGCGATCCTCGAATACCAACGCGCCCTCGAACTCAACCCCAACGACCCCGCGACCCACCGCGACCTCGCCACGGCTTACCTCCAGGTCGGCCGACCCGACCTCTCGCTGCCCCACGCCGAGAAAGCGGTCGAGCTGCAGCCCGGCTCGCAGCCCGCGTGGTGCAACCTCGCGGTGACCTACTCGATCCTCGGCCGATACGACGACGCGCTCACCGCCTACCGCACCGCGACCGAGATCGATGAACTCGACGCCCCGGTCTTGCTGGGCATGGGCGACACGCACCTGAAGCTCGGCAACTTCCAGCGGGCGGTCAACACCCTCGCCGAGCTGGTCCGCCAGTTCCCCAGCGCCGTGGCCCACGAACGCTTTGCGTATGCCTTATTCCGCGTCTACGAGTTCGATGTCTCGATCCAGCACTACCGCCGTGCGTTGGTCTACGACCCCAACGAGACCAACGCGCTCAACGGCCTGGGCGCTTGCCTGCTCACCGATTACCTCCAGCAGAAAAACCTGCGCCGCAAAGCGAAGCTCTACGAAGCCCTCGCCGCGTGGCGCAGCAGCCTGCGCATCAACCCCAACCAGCCGCAGATCGTCGACCTGCTGACGCGCTACGACCTGCCGGATTGATCATTGAATTCTGTAGGGTGGGCACCGCCCACCGCGAACGTGTTGCTGTAAGGGTTGGTGGGCGGTGCCCACCCTACAAACCATCAAACCTCCGCTGGGTCCTCGTCCGCCCCCGGGACATGCGGCACCCAATTCGGATTCGGCTCGGGAATCAACGCGGCCACTTCTTTGCGCCAAGCGACGAGTTGTGCGTGCATCGAAGCGACACGGTCGGGTTGCTCGGTGGAGATGTCGTTAGTTTCTGAGACGTCGGCTTCGAGGTCGAACAATTCGAGCTTCCCGTCTTCGAAGTGCTCGATAAGTTTGTACCGACCCGCCCGCACCGCGCCGCTGGGCGTGTCGCCCTGGTTGGAGTAGTGGGGGTAGTGCCAGTAGATCGCGTCGCGGTCGATCGCGTTTTCGCCATGCAGCAAAGGCAAAAGCGACACACCGTCGACATGCTGCAACGGCTCGGCGGGCAGGCCCGCGGCTTCAAGGAAGGTGGGATACAGGTCGGTCGTCACCACGGGAACCGCGGTCTCGCTGCCGGGCGCGATCGTGCCCGGCCAGCTCGCGATCTGACTCACCCGGTTGCCACCCTCGCGCATCCAACCCTTGCCCTCGGCCATCGGGGCGTTGCACGTCGGCGAGCCCTCGGCGGTCGATAGCCCGCCGTTGTCGGACGAGAACACGATCAGCGTGTCGTCGGTCAGGCCCAACGCGTCGAGTGCATCGAACACCCGGCCGAGGTTGGTGTCGAGGTTTTCGATCATCGCGGCGTATGCAGCATGTGATTGGACGTGGCGACGCTGGATACGCAAATGCTTCTTGTGGTCACAGGCGAAGTGGTCGCCTTGCTCCAGCGGCCCTTCGGGATCGAGCCCTAAACGCTCGGCCTTGGCGCGGTACTTCTCGATCAACTCGGCAGGCGCCTGGATCGGGGTGTGCACAGCATAGTGCCAGAGGTTCAGGAAGAACGGTTGGTCTTGGTCGCGGTTTTCGAGCAGCTTGATCGCTTCGTCGGTGATGCGGTCGGTGAGGTATTCGCCTTCGGGGCCGTCGCTGAGGGTGGGGCATTGATACGGGCTGAAGTAGCCGTGGCGCGGGGCGCCCCAGCCGCAGCCCGCGACGTTGACGTCGAAGCCGTGGCTCTCCGGCGAGCATTGACCTTCGCCCAGGTGCCACTTGCCGACATGCCAGGTCTGGTAGCCGCCGTCACGCAGCGCGGTGGCGAGGCACTTCTCGCTGGCGGGGAGTTGGTAGAAGTACGGGACGTCCTGGAGTTGGCCCACCGAGTGGCCGCCGATCCACTGGGTGACGCCGACGCGAGCGGGGTGCTTGCCCGAAAGCAACGCGGCACGCGTGGGTGAACAGACCGGTGCCGACGCGTAGGCATCGGTAAAGCGAAGGCCCTTCGCCGCGAGGCGATCGAGGTTGGGCGTTTCATAAAACGAACTGCCAAAACAACCCAGATCGGCCCAACCCAGGTCGTCGATCAGGATCATCAGGAGGTTGGGTTGACTCATGCGGACATGATACGGTTCGTGGGCAGTGGGCGCGATTGCCTTGGTCCCCTCTCCCCTCGGGAGAGGGCTAGGGTGAGGGCACTCGGGATTGGAGTGATCGACGTGAAAGCAGGTCGCAGAGGCTGCCGACAGCCCTCACCCCAACCCTCTCCCGGGGGAGAGGGAGTAAACCCAGCAAAGAATTTGCAACGGTAATTACACCGCGACCTCATCCGCCTCTTCGGCCACGGGTTCCTGGCCCGCGACGATGGGGTGGTATTCCTCGTCTTCGGTGATCACGTGGCCGGAGGTGGTGCGGATATCGGGGATGGGGTTGTCCTTGAGGTGGATCTTCCACTTCTTTTCCAAGTCCGTCTGCACGTCTTCGTCGAGCTTGGCAAAACCCACGCGTCCACGGCATTTCGGAAAACGCGAACAACTCATCCATAAGCCACGCTTCGAGTCACGCAGGTACAGCGTCGCCTCGGTCTCGTCGCCGCAGGTCGGACAGAGGATGTCGGTGGTCATCGGCGGGGCCTTGGGCAGGACGACGTGGCCCTTCTTCGGGTCGAGCTTGATGATGTACTGCACCTCGGGGTAGTTCGACGACGCGAGGAACGGGCCGAACCGGCCGGTGCGGCGGATCATCGGCTTGCCGTCCTCGGGGCAGAGGATGTCGGTCAGCTCGGGCTCCATCGGATTGCCCTCGGCGTCGATCGGCGCGGCGTATTTGCACGGCTCGGGCATCTCGTCGCTGAGCTGCTGGAACTTGACCTTGTCTTCCTTGGTCAGCTTGGACCAGAGAATTTTCTCGCTGGCGTCTTCGGTGGTCACCTTGGGGCGGGCCTTGCCTTTTCCTTTGTAGAGAAGCCATTTACCGCCGTTGGACGGCGCGGGGTGGCCTTCGGGCGAGACTTCCACGGGCGGCACGTTGAACGCGGTGCAGGACAGGAAACGCCCGTTGCGGCCGAAGCGGTACTCGGTCGCGCTGCCGCACTTGGGGCAGATGTGCGGGGCGGGCTCGCTGACCGCTTTGGCGTGGGTCATCGTCTCGTGAGCGGTGTCGAGCTTCTCTTTGAACGGACCGTAGAACTCGCTCAGCGTGTCGCGCCAATCCTTGTTCTCCGACTCGATCTCGTCGAGGTGCGCTTCCATCTCGCGGGTGTAGCCCACGTCCATGATGATGGGGAACGCTTCGATGAGCTTGTCGGTCACGACCATGCCCATGTCGGTGGCCTTGAGGCGTTTGTCACGGGGCGTGAGGGTTTCGACGTACTTGCGGTCCTGGATCGTGCTGATGATCGCGGCGTAGGTCGAGGGCCTGCCGATGCCTTCTTCTTCCAGCTTCTTTTGCAAACTCGCTTCGGTGAAGCGGGCGGGGGGGCTGGTAAAGTGTTGGGTGGGGTCGAGGTCGATCGGGCCGAGCTGCTGGTTCTCTTCGAGCTTGGGCAGGATGACATCGTCGGACTTGGGCATGCCCATGACTTTGAGGAAGCCGTCGAAGACGAGGGTTCGGCCGGTGGCGCGGAAAGTCGCATCGACACCGGTAGGTTTGACCGTCACCGCGGTCGCGTCCCACTGGGCGGGGACCATCTGACAAGCCACGAAGCGCCGCCAGATCAGGTCGTACAGCCGGAACTGTTCGTCGCTGAGCTTGGTGCGGATCGAGTCGGGCGTGATCGTCACGTCGGTGGGGCGGATGGCCTCGTGGGCTTCTTGTGCATCCTTATTCGACGATTTATAGAAGTTGGGTTTTTCGGGCAGATATTGGTCGCCGTGTTTATCGCCGACGTAGTTGCGAACGCTGCTGAGCGCTTCCTTGGACAGGTGGGTGCTGTCGGTCCGCATGTAGGTGATCAGGCCGGTCTGGCCGCGGGCACCTTTGAGGTCGATGCCTTCGTAGAGCTGCTGGGCGACGCGCATCGTGCGGCGGAGGTTGAAGCCCAGGCGGGTCGAGGCCTGCTGCTGCAAAGTCGACGTGATGAATGGCGGGCTGGGGCGCGACTTGGTGCGCTTGGTTTCGATCGCGGTGATCGAGTAATCCGGGGCTTTATCGCCTTGCTCCACAGCCCTCGGCTTGACGGTGCCCACGTACTTCACGCGGTTCTTGGCGGGGCCTTTGCCCTTGGGGTCTTCCCAGGCGTTGGTGTCTTGCAGGTCGAAGCCCAGCGCTTGCGCCGCGGCGAGGGCGGTGTCGCGGTCGGTGGGGTTGAACTTCTTGCCCTGGTATTCGGTGAGCTCGGCCTTGATGCAGCCGTGGTCGCTCAGCCAGGCGTTCTGGTCTTTGATGGTGCGGTCGTTTTCCATCTCGCCGACGTTGATGAAGTCGCGCCACTGGTCGCCTAAAGCGCCGGCCTGGGCCATGTCGGGGGTGAACAGGCCGGTGAGCTTCCAGTACTCATCCGGGATGAACGCTTCGATCTCGCGTTCGCGTTCGACCACCAAACGCGTGGCCACGGATTGCACACGACCCGCACTCAACCCACCGGCGACTTTCTTCCAGAGGAGCGGGCTGACCTGGTAGCCCACGATGCGGTCGAGAATTCGGCGGGCCTGCTGGGCGTCCACGCGGTTGGTCTCGAGCGGACGGGGGTGGCTGAAGGCGTTTTCGATCTCGGCCTTGGTGATGGCGTTGAACACCACCCGCTTGGCTTCTTTGACGGGGTAGTCCAGGGCATGGGCGCAGTGCCACGCGATCGCTTCCCCCTCGCGGTCGAGGTCGGTCGCGAACCAGACGTCGGCGGCCTTCTTGGCGGCCTTCTTCAGCTCGCCCACGGTCTTCTTCGAGTCGGGCATGACCTCGTAGGTCGGCTCGAAGCGGTTCTCCAGGTCCACGCCCGGCACGGGGTTCTTCACGCCCTTGGGGTTGCGGCTGGGCAGGTCGCGGATGTGACCCACGCTGGCCATGACCACGTAGTCGTCCCCGAGGTACTTATTAATAGTCTTGGCCTTTGTGGGCGATTCGACGATCACCAGGTGCTTGCCCGTGGCATCGGGGGCCTTGGCCCGGCCCGCACTCTTGCGGGGGGCCTTTTTCTTGGTGGTTTTGGAGGTGGTGGGCTTCTTTTTGGCCATGGTGAGGGCTTTTTTGCGGTTTCACGGGGGAGCGGGGGCAGGAAAAACGCTGCCGCTATGGGCCGAGTACGACGTGAATTCACGGCCGATTCGCTCCCGGGATCGGCTGAGTTCTATCGGCGAGTATCGGGCCGATCAAGGCGGAACACTTAAACAGGTTCTACGCGATCTGTCAAGAAACGTGTTTAAATACATTTTTTGCAGTAATTTAAGATCCAATCAATATTTTTGCCTGATCCGGTCATACTGGGACGCGGGGTGACGACTATCCGGTGAAAGGCCCGCCATGACCGACGACCAAGCCCTGGAACGTTACGCCGCCACCCAAGACCCCGATGCATTTCGGTGTCTGGTGCTGCGTTACCAGCGGATGGTGTACGCCGCGTCGCACCGGTGTCTGAACAACCACGCCGACGCCGAGGACGCCACCCAGGAGACGTTTCTCCGGCTGGCGAAGAACGCCGGGCGGGTCCACGGCCGGGTGGGGGCGTGGCTGCACCGCTGTGCGACCCACGTCGCGATCGACCGGATCCGCAGCGACACGGCCCGCCGTCGCCGGGAAGACGCCTCGGCCCGCTCCGAGGCCGAACGAGCCCCCGATTCTGCCGAGGAAGCACGCGAGTTGGACCGCGCCGTGGATCAAGCGATCGCCGAGCTCAATCCCGCCGACCGTGAGGCGTTGGTGGGCTACTACCTTCAGGGCCGGACGCAGGTTGAGTTGGCCAAGGAAGTGGGCATCTCTCAAGCGGGGATGAGCCGCCGACGAGACCGGGCGCTGGGCAAGGTCCGCCGACAACTCAAACGCCGGGGCATCGTTGCCGCGGCCGGCGCGGTGGTCAGTTCCCTCGAGGGTTACACCGCCCAGTCCCAACTCACCACGCCGCTCACCGAGAGCCTGCTCCGTATCGGCGTCTCGGGCGTCGGCGCCCAACCCCTCACCACCACCACCACCACAGGAGGCCTGCTCATGGCATCGTCTTGGACCACCGGAAAAATCGTCGCCGCCCTCGGCGTGGCGGGCCTCTTGGTTGGAGGCAGCGCCGCGATCATGGCCACCACCGGCGAAGAACCACCCGCAACGCCAGCCCCCGTCGCCGCGCCCGCGGTTTCCCCCGCCACACCCGTTGCCCTCGCCGCATCGCGTCCCACCTCCGCCAAGGTCGGCGACTTCGACGTCACCTTCGAAACCATCGCGCCCCAGTCGCTGGTCTACAGCGAACACCCCTTCACCGAAGACCAGGTCCCCCGTATCGGCATGGAGTGGTTCCCGCGGCTGATGGGCGAGATCCAAAACGGCGGCTACGACGTCGCCGGCCCGCCGGTGCTGGTCTTCCAAGAAAACCCCGAAGACCCGCAAGACATGGCGCTGCGCCTGAGCATCCCCGTGAGCGAGGCCGACCTCGAGTCACCGCCCAGCGAAGGGTTCCATGCCTACACCACCGAGCCGTACTACTGCGCCCGCATCGAAGTCAGCGACGATCCGATGATGTTCGGCAACACCGCCAACGCCTACTACGACGCCCTCGAAGCCGCGGGCTACGAGCTTGGCTACGAGTTCCGCATGGTCATCAACCGTGTCTACCAGGTACAGGGCAAAACCATCAACGACATTTACCTGCAGGTTGAGGTGCTCAAGCACCCGGAGTGATCCGTTTGGCGGGTGACGTGAAGCGCCCCACAGCGGCAAAGGGATAACGCGGGGCACTTCGTGTCGTCCGCTTAACCCCAACGGGTTGTTAGGACCTTTACTCGGCGAGCGCTTCGAGTGCTCCGCCAATCGGATCGTCGCAGGGCATCTCGATCCACCGCACGCCGCGGAAGCGTTTGAGCCAGGTGCGTTGCTGCTTGGCGAAACGTCTGGTCAGGATCTTGGTGCGTTCGAACGCGTCGTCGAGGTTTTTGATCAGGCGGTCGGCGGCGCCGGGGAATTGGTCGGGGTACTTCGCGGCGAGCACCTGCTTGTAACCCAACGCCTCGGCCGACTGGGTGCCGGGCTGGAGTTTGCCTTCGGCGACGAGCCGATCGACTTCCGCAGGCAGCGACTCCCCGCCGATGCACACGTCCGCGGCGAGTTGGGGGTCGACCTTCTCGGGGTAGAACATCGCCTTCACGCGGAGGTTGATGCGTGGGTTGATGTCGTCGACGTCCCAGCGGAGGCCAAGGAGGATCGGGTCGTGGCGGTAGGTTGGGAATTCGGATTTCGGATTTTGGATTTCGGATTCCTCGGCCCACTGTTGTTGGAGTTCGCTGATCGGTTGGCCGGTCAGGTGGTGGACTTCGAGGGCGCGGGTCAGGCGTTGGCGGTCGGCGGGGGTGATGCGCTCGGCGGCGGCGGGGTCGATGGCTTGGAGGCGTTCGTGCAGTTCGGCGCTGGGCACGTCGGCGAGGGTCGCGCGGAACGCTTCGTCTTGCCCGGGGCCGTCGAAGAGGCCTTCGAGCAGGGCTTTGAGGTAGAGGTTGGTCCCGCCGACGACGACCGGGGTTTGGCCGGCTTGCTGGAGGGAGGTGATCGTTTCGTCGGCCCGCTTGAGCCAGTCGTGGACGGTGAAGCGGTCGGTCGGCTCCACAAGATCGACCAGGTGGTGGGGCACACGTTCTCGGAGCGCCGGCGGGGGCTTGGCGGTGCCCGAGTCGAGGTGCCGATAGACTTGCATCGAGTCGGCCCCGAGGACTTCGCCGCCGAGCTGCTCGGCGAGCTGCGCTGCTAGGTCGGACTTGCCCCCCGCGGTGGGGCCGAGGATCACGATGGGGCGGGGCAGCGGTGCGGTCATGGGGGTTGGGTCGGCGGAGGCAGCGTTCACGAGCGGAACGTATTTTAGGAGAGTAGCGAGCCACCGCGCAAAGCAACGTCGAGCAATGGCGGATGGTTTGGGAGTCAAGCATGAGCGAACCCACGATCGAGACATGGACCGCCGGGCAGATGACCGAGGAGCAGTTCCGCGCGGGCTGCGTGTTGCACCACGCGGCGTTCCCCAAGCCGGGCCGGACGATTGAAGGGGTGATCGCCAAGAAACGGCCGGTGTGGATGGGCGAGGCGGGGGCGGGCGTGGTGCCCGGGCCGTTGGTGTCGGCCACGCCGCCGGTGCGTTACGTGATCCGCGGGGAAGACGGGGCGCTCGTGGCGAACGCGGCGATCCTGACGCGGACGATCTCGACCGAGCAAGGCGAGTTGACCGTGTCGGGCCTGCTGGACGTGGCGACCTGCCCGAGCGTGCGCGGCCAGGGGCTGGGGGCGAAGATCGTGCAGGCGGCGTGGGCGTCGGTGGACGACGGCACGCACCCGCTTTGTCTGTTCGAGACCGGCGAGGCCCGGCCGTTTTATGAGAAGCTCGGCGCCCGCGTGGTCGATAACCCCATCATCGATTCGACCCACCCGACAGGTTCCCGTGACAACCCGTTCGAGGACACGTGGGTGATGATCTACCCCGCCCGGGCGTCCTGGCCGGAGGGCGAGATCGACCTGCGGGGCCCGGGGTACTGAGCGAGATACCGGGAACGAGAGTGCCATACTGTTGGCACTCGCAAATCTGGTGTTTTGGCATAATGAATCGCGTTAAGTGGGTGAGGTCCGGGCCAAGAGTTCCGGGCCTTGGAGTTGGAAATTCATGCCGCGCACCGGCTGCCTCCCTCCTTTCCGGGGGCAACTCTTCAGCGGGGCGATTCGTTAAACATTCTGTTCGCTAGGGTCCATTTCTGGGTATGGCTCGGCGCGATCGGTTCGCGCCTCGAAGCCACGGGGGATCACACGCAACAGATCAGGGGCCCGCCCATCGGGCGGCACAAACGCAGCGCGATCGCTGCGGGTGAGCCGTGCCGTGTTCCAGAGATGGTGCGCGCCTTTCGGGGATGCAACTTTCCATTTCTATCGGAACGGGCGAAGCGGAAGAAGTGCGCAGTCACTTCAGCCGCTTCATGAGCAGAGGACACGAGGGTTGGGACGACACCTTCGATCGGCAGTTCGACGATCGCGCGGTGTGGTTCTATCTCACCAAAGAAAGGGGCAAGCACCTCGCGGCCGCTCGCCTGATTTTCAGAAAGGCAGGTGAACACAGCGGGCCGCTACCTTCGGACCTGGGCGATCTGTCCCGATTCCTCCCGCCGGACGACGGGACGGTGGCGATGTCGCAGACCGGAAGCACGATCAACACGGCGACGCTCCCCGGAAGCGCGTCCCCGGAAGCGTTGCTCGCGCGGTCGGCCAAGGTGTCGCCCGGCGGCGGGGCGGTCGCGGTGGAAACCGAAGCCGCAACGGCGCAACCAGCCACGCAACCCCTGATCGCGCCCGGCGCGATCTGCGAAGCCTCGGGCATGTCGTTCAAGAGCCGCCGCCACCTCGCGCTCTTGCTCCCGATCTACATGCGGTGGATGCAGCAACGCCAGCTCGGCGCGATCTACTCGCTGTACGACGCGGACAACCAGTTCGTGAACTGGTTGCAGTGCAAAGTGCTCCTGTTCCGCCACGTCCGCGGCGCGACGGTCGCGTTCGAGGGCTTCCGCTACAAGGGCGGCGACCCCGTCACCTGGCAGGCCACCGTCCTCGACCCGCTCCTGCGCACCCAGTCGCTGGCCAACGCCCAGCGCAACCGCCGCGAAGAATGGGACGGCAACGCGCCCAAGGTCGAGGTCATCGACCGCGTGCCGCAAACGTTCCTGCTGCCCGAAGCGGTGCCGCAGCCAGCCGTGCTCAAACAGCCCGAACCCGCTGATGCCACGGCGTTGATTTCCTAACCCCCGTTGCACCGCACGCGTTTCGGTAGCGATCCCCAACCTTTCAACCCCACCAGCGCCCGGCCTCGAGCCGGGCGCTATTTTTTGTCACCCGTTGGAGGGGGAAAAGGTTTGTCGTACTTCTTTGCGAGATTGGCTCGCTCGTCATGCCACTGTTTTGCGGTGTTTGTATCGCCTGCATCACGGGCGATACGGGTGAGCTTGGCGAGTGCTGCTGGGACCTGGCCCGGCTGGAGACTCGCCCGGATCTCCGGCCAAATGTCGTTTGCACGGGCGGTTTGGCCGGTCGCAAGATAGAGCTTGTAGAGCGACCGACGGACCGATGCACGGTTGCGTTTTCCCGCCTCATCGTACGGGAAGCGATGCTGCGCATTTTCCAAGAGTGGCTGAGCCCGTTGATACTCACGGCGTCCGAGCAGGATCTCGCCCAGTACTTGTGCGCGGGTGGGGTCCGCGTCTTGGGCGAGCGGGATCAGCTTTGGCCAGAGCGCGGCAACACGCTCATCCTCAACGCGTTGTACGGTGACGGTTCCCGCTTTCCGACGAGGTCGGATCATTCTCCCGATCAGCTGGCGTTCCGCTTTTTCCCAGCGTGGCTGAGATTCGATCCACTGCCAGAGCTCGGCGTTCTGCTCGTGCACGGTAAACGGTGCGTGGGCCGGCATGAGTTCGACCATCGCCCGTGCATAAGGACTCAGTCGATCGGCAGCGTGGAACTCGTCCCAAATCAGCTGACTTGCTTCTTCTGGCGTTTGTTTCTGGCGAGCTAGAAATGTCGCATACCGTTTGATGACGTCGACGCGGGACTCAAAAACTCGAGAATCGCTTTCGTAGCCCATGGGGCGTGGAGTCAACCCGATGATGCGTTGATGCGCATCATCGGCCTGATCCCATTCTTGCCGACCCTGAAAATACAGCGCACGTTTACGCCAATACGCGGGGCTGTCTTCCGAGACCTCTTCGGCGTCCAGGATCCGCTGTTGGACAACGCGTTGGCCCGTAACAGCTTGGGTTCGCCCCGAGATTTGGGCGAGGGAAAACGAAACCCCTTCGCTTTCGGCCTTGGAGAGTTCCTCCACCAGAGGCTGGGCGAGTTCGGGTTGCTTGTTCGCCAGGTAGGCGCGAACCAAAGCGTGCTTGGCGTCGGTGCGGATCGATGCTTCGACTTGCGATTTGCTCAGGACATGGCGAGAGGCCACGGCGCGGACCCGTGCGGATTCTTCGAGGATGTCCTCGTATTGCTCATCGGACAGCGGGGTCGTGAGCGAGCGTTGCAGCAAGATAATGGATTCTTCTGCCCAGCCTCCGCGATACAACGCTTGTCCGACCGTGTTGAGATCGACGATGCCACGCGGTTCGTACCCCGACACAAACCATTCCACGCTCGGCGCGGCGAGGTTCCGATTCGATTCCCGAACGACGCAGAGTGCGTGCAGGTAATCCAAAGCGAGCTGCAGGTTCGCCGCGTCGGCGTTGGCCTCCTTGTGGGCGCGATCGATCAAGCCCTGAGCGTTGGAATGCCTGAGGTTGAATTCACAGCGGACTCGGTACCAATAGCTCGGCGAGTGAGTCCTTAGCAGCCGATATTGTTGCGGAAGTAATTTTGCCGAGGCGAGTTGGTTCGCGGCAAGGTCTTGGTCTTCAAGCCAACGGTCGACGACCTCGAGCCCTTCCCGGGTTTCCCAACGGTCCAGAAACGGTTGGATTTTGCGGAGGTAGGGTTGGACGTCCGGGCGATTTTCAAGAATGGTCTGGACCAACCGGTCCTCCCACCAACTCATGAGAAACTCAACCGTGTCGTTCCAGATCTGAGTTGATCTGTCGTCCTGAAGATCCGGATGCTTGAGCATGGCGTCAATCGTGGCGAGTCGTTCGGGCCAATCGACCTCCCGCACCATCAGGTTCAGCCGAACCCGCAGGCGGGTCACGTCTGGGGGCATCATCGCGGCCCGCCATTCCTCGACCCACGCCTCGCGGTCCTTGCCGCCACACAACTCCTCGACCACGTATCGATCAATGTCGATCTGCCCGAACTCGGAGGTTGCCGGCAAAGCGACGTTGGGCAGGGGCCCCCGCAGCTGGTGCGGCTTCTGCGGTTCTCCGCACCCCGACAACCAAACGACCGCCATCAGCGACGCCGCCATCCAAAGTTGCAACTGGCCTCGAAAATCTAAAAACCCCATTGAATCTTGCCCCACGGCGGCCTCCCGGTGATAAATTCCTGATCGCCTATAATGGCTGTGCTTGATACGCCAAGTGCGATCTTGGAGTTCGGCAGCCCTCGCCTTGAGGCCCCTCCCGAGCAAGCGCCAAACCCCTGGCGCGGCAAACGAGGCAGCACGGCGTGTGGCACCCCAGCCTCCGCGGTGCCGGCGATGGCCAGTCTAGATGTCGGTGGCTGTGAAGACGAGGCGCACGCCTCCGGGTCTTGGGCCCCATTGTGTCCGGCTTGCCCATCCTGCTCCAGAGAAGTGATTACGACAACGGATAGAGACCACTCATGAACGCTTACCAGAACTACCTCCAAGAGATCGAAGAACGCCAAGCCGACGGTCTCCACCCCAAGCCCATCGACGGGGCCGAGCTGTTGAGCGAGATCATCGAGCTGATCAAAGACCCCGCCAGCCCCCACCGCGAAGACTGCCTCAAGTTCTTCACCTACAACACCCTGCCCGGCACCACCAGCGCCGCGGGCGTCAAGGCCGCGTTCCTCAAAGACATCATCCTCGGCAGCACCGCCGTCGAAGAAATCTCTGCCGACTTCGCCTTCGAACAACTGTCCCACATGAAGGGCGGCCCGTCGATCGAAGTGCTGCTCGACCTCGCGCTGGGTGACGATGAAGCGATCGCCAAGCAAGCCGCCGACGTGCTCAAAACCCAGGTTTTCCTCTACGACGCCGACACCGCCCGCCTCGAAGCCGCGTTCAAGGCCGGCAGCGCCATCGCCAAAGACATCCTCGAAAGCTACGCCCAAGCCGAGTTCTTCACCAAGCTGCCTGATGTCCCCGAGACCATCGACCTGGTCACCTACATCGCCGGCGTCGGCGACATCTCCACCGACCTGCTCTCCCCCGGCGCCGAGGCCCACTCCCGCTCCGACCGCGAGCTGCACGGCAAGTGCATGATCACGCCCGAAGCCCAGGCCGAGATCGTCGCCCTCAAAGAACAACATCCCGACAAACGCGTCGTGCTCATCGCCGAGAAGGGCACCATGGGCGTCGGCTCGTCCCGTATGTCCGGCGTCAACAACGTCGCCCTCTGGATCGGCCAGCCCGCCAGCGAGTACGTCCCGTTCGTGAACATTGCCCCCGTCGTCGCCGGCACCAACGGCATCTCGCCGATCTTCCTCACCACCGTCGACGTCACCGGCGGCATCGGCCTCGACCTCCAGAACTGGGTCAAGCAGAAAGACGCCGACGGCAACACCGTCCGCGACGAAGACGGCGAGCCCGTGCTCGAACAAGCCTACTCCGTCGACACCGGCACCGTCCTCACCATCAACACCCAAGAGAAAAAGCTCTACAAAGACGGCCAGGTCGTCCACGACGTCGCCAAGGCCTTCACCCCCCAGAAGATGGAGTTCATGCGGGCCGGCGGCTCCTACGCCATCGTCTTCGGCAAAAAGCTCCAGACCTTCGCCGCCCAGACCCTGGGCATCGACGCCCCGCCCGTCTTCGCGCCCTCCAAAGAAATCTCCCACGAAGGCCAAGGCCTCACCGCCGTCGAAAAAATCTTCAACCGCAACGCCGTCGGCGTCACCCCCGGCAAGGTGTTGCATGCAGGTTCGGACGTCCGCGTCGAGGTCAACATCGTCGGTTCCCAGGACACCACCGGCCTCATGACCTCCCAAGAGCTCGAGGCCATGGCCGCCACCGTCATCTCCCCCATCGTCGACGGCGCCTACCAGTCCGGCTGCCACACCGCCTCGGTCTGGGACACCAAAGCCCAGGCCAACATCCCCAAGCTCATGAAGTTCATGAACGACTTCGGCCTCATCACCGCGCGTGACCCCGGAGGCGACTACCACGCGATGACCGACGTCATCCACAAAGTCCTCAACGACCTCACCGTCGACGACTGGGCCATCATCATCGGCGGCGACTCCCACACCCGCATGTCCAAGGGCGTCGCCTTCGGCGCCGACTCCGGCACCGTCGCCCTCGCCCTCGCCACCGGCGAGGCCTCCATGCCCATCCCCGAGTCCGTCAAGGTCACCTTCAAGGGCGAGATGAAGCCCTACATGGACTTCCGCGACGTCGTCCACGCCACCCAGGCCCAGATGCTCGACCACTTCGGCGGCGAAAACGTCTTCCAGGGCCGCATCATCGAGGTCCACCTCGGCACCCTCCTCGCCGACCAGGCCTTCACCTTCACCGACTGGACCGCCGAGATGAAGGCCAAGGCCTCCATCTGCATCTCCCAGGACGACACCCTCATCGAGTCCCTCGAGCTCGCCAAGTCCCGCATCGAGGTCATGATCCTCAAGGGCATGGACAACGAAAAGAAAGTCCTCCAGGGCCTCATCGACCAGGCCGACGCCCGCATCGCCGAGATCCGCTCCGGCGAAGCCCCCGCCCTCAAGCCGGACGACAACGCCAAGTACTACGCCGAGTTCGAGGTCGACCTCAACCAGGTCAACGAGCCCATGATCGCCGACCCGGACGTCCACAACGAAGACGTCTCCAAACGCTACACCCACGACACCATCCGCCCGCTGTCTTATTACCAGGGCGAGAAGCACGTCGACCTCGGCTTCGTCGGCTCCTGCATGGTCCACAAGGGCGACATGAAGATCCTCTCCCGCATGCTCCGCAACCTCGAGGACGAGCACGGCGACGTCGAGTTCAAAGCCCCCCTCGTCGTCGCCGCCCCGACCTACAACATCATCGACGAGCTCAAGGAAGAGGGCGACTGGGACACCCTCGAGAAGTACTCCGGCTTCGTCTTCAACGACGACGCCCCCAAAGACACCGCCCGCACCGAGTACGACAACATGATGTACCTCGAGCGCCCCGGCTGTAACCTCTGCATGGGCAATCAGGAAAAGGCCGCCAAGGGCGACACCGTCATGGCCACCTCCACCCGGCTCTTCCAGGGCCGCGTCGTCGCCGACTCCGACCGCAAAAAAGGCGAGTCCCTCCTCGCCTCCACCCCTGTCGTCGTCCTCTCGGCCATCCTCGGCCGCACCCCCACGATCGAGGAATACGAAAAAGCCGTCCAAGGCATCGAACTCACCAAGTTCGCCCCGCCCGAAAAACAGATGTCCACCGTCGCCCCCGACTACAGCACGGGCAACGTGGAGTTCCGTATTTCGACGGATGATTAGTACGCTTATGCAATCCTATAAAGCGTGATTAGGTATCCAAGAACGCTTCTAAATATTTCGCCATTCGCGCGTGGTGCACACACAATGCTCGGCGAAGGTGGGGCTTGTCATAGACGTTCAATACATAGTCGAGCAGTTGCGTGAAGGTCTCAGCTTGTCTGGGAAAACGGATTGCTGGGTTAAGGCGGACTGAGATCAAATCGTCAGGCATGACTTGTATGGCAATCGCCTTGGGAGCTTCTTGCAGAGGACTGCCGAGCAGGGTGGGGATAGTGCCGTTGACCAGCGGGCTTTGGTTGTCGTAAAACTCGACTAGCTGCGACTCCAACTCCTTACGGGGGTATTCGCCTTCACATTCCCAGCCCCGTACGTAGGCGATTTCCCAGACATCGAGTTGCCGGTTAGCAATGACGTCTGAGCGTGCACTCGTTAGGTGGCGTTGGACACGCTTGCGGATACTCGTATCTTTGCTGGCGGTGGCTTGGCCGATGTAGATCGGGACGTTGTCCAGATCGCACAAGGCGTATACCCCGGCAGTATCAGGAAGGCCCCGCAAAGCGTCTTTACGATAAGTCTGCGGATTCATCCTTAAGTCCCCCATTGCTCGAATAACACGGCTGGGTTAATTTCCAACGCCTCCGCAAGTTTGCAGATGTTTTCGATGCTTATATTGCGTTCTCCGCGTTCAACACCGCCAACGTAGCTACGATCCAGTCCGACAACAGCTGCCAAGTGTTCTTGGCTCCAGCCCATCTGGTTTCGGATGTCCCTCAGCCGCTGGCCAAATTTGGCCTTGACGTCGACTTGTTTCATCTCCGCATTGTCACAGGTGAGGACTTGGCGTCCACGGACTTTGAGTACCACTCGATATACGCTAGAATGCACACATGGCAGCAGCCGATCAGAACACCAGCCACATGGGTAAGGACTTCGCAGAGTTCTTTGCGGGGATCGGCTTGGTCCAGATGGGCTTGCAATCGTCCGGCTGGCGGTGCGCCTATGCCAACGATATCGAGCCAAAAAAGTATCGGATGTATGCTGACCAATTCGGAGACTGCTCGGCATATCACGTTGGTGATATCTGGGAGACGGATGAGGTCTTGAACCGATATGACGGCGCACCGTTTTTAGCGACCGCATCGTTTCCTTGTGTCGATTTATCGCTGGCCGGCAATTGGAAGGGTTTTGAAGGTGAGCGCTCGTCGACGTATTTCGGCTTCCTAGAAGTTCTTCGTCAGCTAGCTGAGCGGCGGCCTAAGGTCGTTATGCTTGAGAATGTTGTTGGGTTCCTGACGGCTAACAAAGGTAGAGATTTTGAGAGGGCCGTGACCAGCCTTGCGGAGCTTGGGTACAACATCGACGTGATAGTGTTAGATGCCAAATGGTTCGTGCCGCAAAGCCGGCCGCGTCTATTCGTCTTCGGGTTCCACGCGTCCTGTAAGGTGCAACAGTTGGGCGTACAAATTAGCCAGTTGTCATTAAACGACCAATGGGGTGAATCTGAACCTGGCGAAACAATTCTGAGGCCACTCAAAGTTCGCGAAGCCATGAAGCGAATTGAACTGCCTACCAGCTGGATGGCGATTGACCTTCCAAGCCCAACTCAGGCAGAATACACTTTGTCGTCAGTTGTTGACCTCGATAACGACCAGGCCTGGTGGGATCAAGAAGCTACGAAGAAGCATTATGAGATGATGGAGCCGCCGTCCCGCTCCCGAGTCGACCGTCTTATCGAGCAGAACGCCACGCAAGCAGGTACCGCCTTTCGTCGTACTCGTCGTGGCAAGACTCGTACCGAGGTCCGCTTCGACCTTGCAGGCTGTTTGCGTACCCCGAAAGGTGGCAGCGCGAAACAGATCATCGTGGCTGTGATCGATGGGCAACTCAAGATGCGGTGGATGTCCTCAAGCGAGTATGCTCGATTACAGGGCGCAGGTGGCTTTGAGATCAACGTGCCGGAGATTCAGGCGCTATATGGCTTTGGAGATGCCGTCTGTGTGCCAGTAATTCAATGGATTGATCGTAATATTCTGACGCCAATCTATCTTGCTAATGTCAAAGCAACCGCAGATGCTGAACTTGTTGCTTAATATCAAGTGAAGCACATACTACGTTTTGTATAGTTATTATTTGTGCTGAGATAATGAGTAATCAAGAATCAAATCCGGGGTGTCTGGGGCGTTTGTTGCAACTGCTGGCCGGGGGCGGGGCGGCCGGGAAGGGGGCGGGTTCGGTGGACGGGCCGTGGCCGTATCGGCGGCGGAAATACCTGCTAAGCCGGGCGGAGTTTTCGTTTTTTCGGGTGTTGCAGGGCGTCGCCGTGGAGAACGATTGGGTCGTCTGCCCGAAGGTGAACCTCAACGACCTGCTCCTGCTCGAAAAGGGCACCGAGAACCGCATGGCGTGGCTGAACAAGATCAACCGCAAGCACGCCGATTTTGTGTTGTGTGACGCCCAGACGATGCAGCCGGTGATGGTGGTGGAGCTGGACGACAAGAGCCACCAATCCGCCTCGGCCCAGAAGCGGGACGCCGACAAAGACCGCGCCCTCGCCGCCGCCGACTTGCCGATCGTCCGCATCCCCGCCGCCAAAGGCTACGAACCCGCCACCCTCCGCGACCAACTCGCCGCCGCGTTCGCCTGACCGCACTGCCCTTGGACAGCCATGTGCGATTATTCGGCCCTTGGCACTCAGCCGTGGCGTTTGCGACGGTTGAGGGTGGCCAAGCCTGCAAGGCCCAGCAGCACCAGAGAGCTCGGCTCGGGGATGATGGTGAGTGGGGAGCCCTGGTCAATGCTGCCCAGCGAGAATTCGAGGTTGATGATCTCGGCGGTGCCTTCGGAGCCGGGAAACTCAACCGTCGCCCGCAGGCCCTGGAAGATGATCGCGCTCAAGCTGTCGTTGAGGAAGACCCCGTTGTAGTTCGATTCGTTGTTAAACGAGCTGCCTTCGCCGTTGGTAAAAGGCGGGGCGGGGCTGATCACGTCTCCGCTGCTGTCGAGGAGTTGGAGATCGTAGAGCAGGCCCGACTCGGTGAGGACCGAGGGCATGCCAAACGCATCGGTTCGGGTGGAGGAAAAACGCATGCCGACCGCGAAGGTGTTGGTGGCCCGAAGCGATTCGTCATCGGCGAAGATCAGGTCGAACGTGACCGTCTGGTCCACCGATGTCCCGTTGAGGGACGAAAGGTTGTCGATCGTTCGGCCGGTGAAGGTTTCTCCGGGCGTGCCGAGGTCGACCACCTGTGGGCCAATCTCAACGGGAGGGGTGCTCCCCTCGGCCGAAGTGACCGAGGTCAGCGTCAGCCCGGCGGCAGCTACGCAGGGCAGCAACATGCTGGCGAGTGATTTCTTATACATCTTCTTCTCTCAACTCCGGTACATCACAGGCTCTCCCATTGGGAGGGCCCCCGAAAATACCCCATAAACAAGGTGTTGACAAGGAAAAACGGGTCGGCAACGCGCGTCGGAACTTCGCCATGAACGAATATTCACCCAGAACCCTATATTTCGATCGCGGGCCGGGGACATCGAGACTTGGATGGGTTGAGGGGGGGAGCTGGATTGTGAGCCCGGTGTGAAGGCGGGGGATGATCTATGATGCGGGACGGGCTGTGACCGGTTTCTGCCAACGTTTGGTGGGCCGGCGGAGCGGGATGCTTCTGCCCTTCACCTCACACACGGATGATTCGCACATGACCACGCTAGACACCAAGCGGGGCGCTATCGCTGCCGCTGCGCCCGAGCCGGACGAGGAGACGGGGCAGTTTGCGGCGCCCGAGGGCGAGCCGCACGTGCACATGGGGTGGGTGGAGCGTTGGGTGAACCTGGCGTTTGTGATTGTTCCGGCGGTGTTGGTGGCGTTTGCGATCGCGTCGCTGTGGGGCGTGGGCGTGGGTTGGCTGCACGTGGTGCTGATGCTGGGGATGGGGTCGGCGACGATCCTGGGCGTGTCGGTGGGGTACCACCGGCTGTTCGCCCACCGGGCGTTCAAGACCACCGCGTCGGTGCGGGTGGCGCTGGCGATCATCGGGGCGATGGCGGCCGAGGGCACGGTGCGAAGGTTTGTCGCGAACCACCGCCGACACCACAGCCACAGCGATCGCGACGGCGACCCGCACTCGCCGCACACCCACGAAGAGCACGGCGTACGCGGCGCGGTCAAGGGTTTTTGGCACGCCCACATCGGCTGGTTCACCGACAAGTACCGCGAGCACCCCAGCGAAGAGAAGTACGCCCCGGAGTTCTGCGTGCCGTCGGGCGTGAAGATGGTGGACGAGAGCAACGGGCTGTGGGTCATGGTCGGGCTGATTATCCCGACGGTGATCTCGGGGCTGTGGTACCAGAGCTGGTTCGCCGCGGGGCTGGGGTTGTTGTGGGGCGGGGTGGTGCGGATCTTCCTAGTGCACCACATCACGTGGTCGGTGAACTCGGTGTGTCACCTGTGGGGCAGTCGGCCGTTCAAGAGCGGGGATCACGCGCGGAACAACTTCATCATGGGCTTCATCGGGATGGGCGAGGGTTGGCACAACAACCACCACGCGTTCCCGAACTCGTCGCGGTGCGGTTTGAAGTGGTGGCAGTTCGATGCGGGCTGGTGCGTGATCTGGACGCTGAAGAAGCTGGGCCTGGCGTGGGACGTGCGCGTGCCGCACGAGAAACGGCTCGCCGCGGCGGCGCAGTGAGGCGGAGAGCGGATGAAATCGGGGGTTACTTCTTGTTCTCGACAAGGGCCGGGCCCTCGCCGGCGGCCTTTGCCTGAACGACCGCCCGCACTTGCGGTTCCCGGAGTGAATGCGTTTACGTTCGGGGTGGCGTATAACCCGTACCAATGTCCCTGTTGAACACAAGACTCTGCGAACTACTCGGCACCGAGGATCTGCTTGAGGTGCAGGTGATCCAAGAGCTTTGGAGTGGCTGCGGGCAGGTGGCGCGAGTGCGGTGGATGGGTGGGTTGGGGCAGGCGGAGCGGGGCGAAGGTGAGCCGGGGTGTGCGGTGGTGAAGCATGTGAAGATGCCGTCGGAGATCGACCATCCGCGGGGGTGGAACACGGATCGGTCGGCGAAGCGGAAAGCGGAGTCGTACGCGGTGGAGACGCGTTGGTACGGCGAGTGGAGCGGGCGTTGCCCGGCGGCGTGCCGGGTGCCGCGGTGTTTGGGGTTTGCGGAGTGGGATGACGAGCGTTTGCTGTTCATGGAAGACGTGGACGCCAGCGGGTATCCGCGGCGGGTGACCGGGGTGGCGGGGGCGACGCTTGACGAATTGGATGCGTGCGTGCGGTGGCTGGCGGCGTTTCACGGGACGTTCATGGGGGAGCGGCCGAAGGGGCTGTGGGACAAGGGCACGTACTGGCAGCTGGGCACCCGGCCGGACGAGTGGGCGCGGATGGCGGACGGAGCGCTCAAGCGGTCGGCGGCGGCCATCGACCACGCGCTCGACGCCAGCCCGTTCCAGACGGTGGTCCACGGCGACGCGAAGCTGGCGAACTTCTGTTTTCCCGAAGCGGGGGCGGCCAACGACGGCGGGGTGGCGGCGGTGGATTTTCAGTATGTGGGCGGCGGCTGCGCGATGAAAGACCTGGCGTATCTGGTGGGCGGGTGCCTGGATGCCGAGGAATGTTTCCGGGAGGAGGACCGCGTGCTGGGGGTGTACTTCGAGGCGCTGGGCGCGGCGCTGCAGGAGCGCGAGGCAGCGGTCGACCGGGCGGCTCTCGAAGCGGATTGGCGCCGGCTGTACCCCTTTGCGTGGGCGGACTTTCAACGGTTCCTGGTGGGCTGGAGCCCGGGACATTGGAAGATCAGCCCGTACAGCGAGCACATGACCCGGCGTGCGCTGGAGATGTGCGGGGCATGAGTGTGTGGTGGGAGCTTGTGGGTTGAGCTTGCTCACGCGGCATCACTCGGGTGCGCTCTGGGGAGAAAGGGGGATATAAGGAATGGGCATCGAGCTGTTCTCTGCATCCCCTGAGGATTTGGCACTCACGCTGCAGGGCCCACGCCTGCCGCAGCACTTTGCCGCCAATTCACGATGACAGCCCCAGTGGAAATTAGGGGTAATCCCGCGCTTTCGAACGTCCCGACGTCTCGACTTGCCGATTTCTAATCCGAATGCCGCCTCAAAATCCTTGAAACACCCTAGGGATTGCATATGCTCATAAGGCCTGCACCATTTCTATTGGAGAGAAGAGACATGGCTCTGTTTCAGAAATACGCGTTCGCCTGCCGGATCGCTCTGGTCGCGGCGTTGGCTGTCGTCGGCTTTGCGGTGTCTGAACGACCCGCCGCCGCCAACGAGATCGAGGTGTTTTTCTCGGGCGAGATCGACTTCATCGCCAATGAAGACGACGCCTTCTTCGGCTTGGGCCCGGTCGACGGGTTTTTCTTCTACGACAGCAGCACGCCCTTCGATAACGTCAACTTCGTCTACCCCAACGCGATCTACGGCCTCAACGTTTTCGTCGACGATGGCACAGGCGGATTCCTCCAGGTCATCTTCGATGAAACCGGCGACATCTTCGTCGGCGAAGACGAGATCAGCTTTTTCTTCGGCCCGCCGCCGTTGCAGCTCGGCGAAAACTTCGACCTTACTCTCGCCCTCGGCACCGACCCGGGCCTCGAGCCGCTGAACTTCGGCAACGACCTGCAGACCGCCACCGAGTTGCTGCTCGATTCCACCGCGATCGGCGACGTCGTCACCCGCTTCGGGTTCGAGAACCTCTTTGGCACGATCGACAACGACTTCAGCCAGGGCAACGCGAACTTCATCGTCACCGACTTCCAGGCGTTCCTCGTGCCCGAGCCGGCCAGCCTCGCGTTGCTCGGCCTGGGCGGTTTGATCATCGCCCGCCGTCGCCGCGGCTGATCGCAACCCACCTCATCTTGCAGACTGACTTTTTCCGCCACTTCCGAGGGGGCGGAGAGGGTGAGTTTTTGGTGAGGAAGGGGGTTGGTGCGTCTTGCGGGAGGTGGGGGCGGAATGCGGTTCAGATTTTCATTGATTTATCGTCTCGATGTTTCTAGCATCGGTGACGCGTTGGCGAGGCGCTAACCCTCCTACTCGCCGCCGGTGACGGCCTGCTTATCGTTTCGAATAGTTTCATTCGCGAATCGAGGCAGCTATCACTACATCCCCATCTACCGATCTGTCCAGCCGTATCCGTATCGTCAGCGATGAGGTGCCCATGCCTCGTGCCGACCGCGGAGGGGCTTCGGGTATGCGTAACCTGGTTATTCTCGTCCGGGCCGACCCGATCATTTGTGGCCACTCGACCGAGGCCCGCAACCTCGCCGAGGCGGCGCACGCGGCGGGTTTCGACCGCATCCACATCGTCAGTTACCCGATCGAGACGCTCAAGACCTCCGGGCTGCCGCTCAAGCCGTTGGAGTCGGTGCAGTCGTATTCGCAGGGCATCACGGTCGACCGCCCCGAGCCGGTGGGTGACTACAAGGTGCTCGACGGCCGACTCGGCTACGCGATCTCCGGCCACCTGATGGACCTGCTCAACGAGTTTGAGGGTCCCACGATGGTGATGGACCTCTACATCGTGCCGCACGGCATGATGGTGATGAACGCCATCGAAGCGTTTGATTACTTCGGTTCGGACCAGCGCGTCGCCACGGTGGCCGAGGCGGTGGGATCGGACATCACCAACGTGGTGAACGCGGCGCTCAAGTCCAACGAGATCGGCGCGGCCCAACTCGTGCTCAGCAGCTTCCTGCGCCACGAGCTGCCGGTCGCGGTGTCGGACTACACACGCGACCTGATCTTTGAAGCGGGGCGGAAGGTGGATGAAATCGTCGGCACGCGCTACGAAGAAGCGCTGCGCGAGCGGGTCAAGATCAGCTACCCCGCGATCGACACGTCGCAGTACCTCCGCGTCGAGCAGCACCCCAAGCGCGTCGCCGAGGCGCTCAGCGAGCGCGGCCTGGAGAAGGACGGCTACATCATGTTCCTCAGCCGACTCGCCCGGGCCAAGGGCGTGGACGACCTGGTGCACGCCTACCGCGCGTCGGACGCCTACGGCGAGAAGAAGCTGGTCATCTGCGGCAACGGCCCCGAGAGCGAACGGCTCCACGCCCTGACCGACGCGGACCCGAACATCGTGATCCTGCACGACGTGGGCGACGAAGAGAAGGGCCTGCTCATGCACGGCTGCGCGATGTACTGCCTGCCCAGCAAGGCTCGCCCGGAGTTCACCGAGACGTTCGGCATCGCGATCGCCGAGAAGATGCTGGCCGGCGGCCTGGGCCCGGTCGTCACGACCCGCACGGGCGGCATCCCCGAGGCGACCGGCGACCAGTGCATCTACCACGAAGCCGGCAATGTGAAAGACCTGACCCGCGCGCTCGACGAAGCGTTCGGCATGACCACCGAGCAGCGGCACCAGCTCAGCGCCGATGCACGGCAGTACGCGATGCAGTTCGACCGGGCGGAGGTGTTCCGCAACCTGCTGCGTCAGCTGCCGGTGTCGGCCGAGAAAGCCGTGGCGGTCACGGCCTAAACGCCGGGGCGGTTAAGCTACTGCGGATGAGTAAGTCCAACATCCTTGAAGACGTCGATCCGTTCGTCGGCTCCGAGCCGATGGATGTGGTCGTGCCCCAGGGGCTCGCGTCGAAATGGTTCTTCCCCAAGCCGCTCATCGGCAACACGCACCCGGGCGCGACGCTGCCGTTCGGCATGGTCTCGGCCTGCGCGTACACCGGCGGCTACCCGACGGGCTACGGCCGATGGGGCAAGTGCTTGCAGGGCGTGCCCGCCACGCTCGACGACGCCAAGCGCGGCCGTGGCTTCACGCACTTCCACCCCTCGGGCGTGGGCGCGATCCGCAAGTACTACAACTACGCACGGGTTGTCCCGCTGACCGACGCGATGGGCGGGCTCGACGCGATCGACAAGCCGCACAAGCTCGAGAACGAAGTCGCCCGGCCGGGCTACTACGCCTGTGAACTCAACGGGACGGGCATCACGGCCGAGCTCTCCGTGACGTCGCGCGGCGCGGTGCACCGCTACACCTTCGCCCAGGACTGCGAGGCGATGATCGCCATCGATTTCTCTCACGGCGGCATCGCGATCGAAGACGGCCAAACCATCCCGCTCCGCGGCAACTGCACCACCGACGGCATCAACACCGCCCAGTCCGACGTGGTGCTCGAAGGCGTGTCGCTCTGCACCGCCGCGACGCTGCGCAACTACGAAGACGAACCCGTCGCGCAGCTGTGGGAAGACGGCCAGATCCTCGAGGACCAGGAAGACCTGTCCTACCACTACATCCGCCCGTCGACGTTCAAGCCGTTCGGCGTGTTGTTCACGATGCCGGTGAAGGCGGGGCATCAACTCGAGCTGCGCCTCGGATTCAGCCTGCGCACGATCCGCAAGGCACGGAAGAACCAGCCAACGCGGCGGTTTGAGGTCACGGCGCAGCGCGCCGCGGACCGCTGGGCGGACAAGCTCGGCGCAATCGAAGTCGAGGGCGGTACCGAGGCGCAACGCAAGGTGTTCCGCACATCGCAGTATCGGTGTCTGGTCAAGCCCTGCGAGGCGCGGGACGAATCGCCGTTTTGGCCGTGGGACGGGCCGTTCTATTTCGACATGTCGACGATGTGGGATATGTACAAGACGCAGCTGCCTTTGGCGCTGAGTCTCTACCCCGACTTCGGCCGCGACTTTGTCAATGCGCTACTCAACATCGTTGAGATCGAAGGCAACTTCCCGATCGGCTACCGCATGGCGCGCGGGTTCGACCGTTTCGCCCACCAGGCCAGTGCGCTGTCACACGTCACGATCGCGGACGCGCTGACCCGCGGCATCGACGGCATCGACTGGGAACGCGCCGCGACCGTCATGGCCGGCGACATCTCGCGCGGCGGCACGGGCGAAGCGTTCGTTCACCAGGGCATCGTCCACCCGATCACGCACACGCTCGACCTCGCCTACGGCTGCTACTGCACGGCCCGCATCGCGCAGCACATCGGCGACGATCGGCTATACGCCCAGATGGCCGAGAAGGCCGCGTACTGGAAAAACGCCTACAACCCCGAGACCGGGCTGCTGCAACACTCCACGTTCTATGAGGGCGGCAAGTGGAACTACTCGTTCCGCCTGCTCCACGACATCCCCGGCCGTATCGCGTTGTCCGGCGGGGCCGAGCCGTTGATCACGCAGCTCGATCAGTTCTTCGGCTTCGAGGGCGAGCCCGCGCCACGCGTCGGCCTCACGCCGTCTGTCGAGGAGTTGGAGGCGGGCTACCGCATGCACCGGTTCGAGGGCCTGTGCAACGAGCCGGACATGGAGGTGCCGTACATTTATGCCTTCCTCGGCCGACACGACCGTGTCTGCGACATCGTTCGCGAAGGCCTCAAGCTCTTCACCCCCACGCCCGGCGGTATGGTCGGCAACGACGACTCGGGCGGCATGACCTCGTGGTACGTCTGCTCGGCGAAGGGCCTGTTCCCCGTGGCGGGGCAAGACCTGTTCATCATCGGCTCGCCCGTCTTCGAACGCTCCGTCACGCACCTGCCCGGCGGCGACTTCATCATCGAAGCGCCCGGCACCAGCGACACCTGCCGATACGTCAGCGGCGCAACCCTGAACGACCAGCCGCTCGATCAACCGTTCCTGCGCTGGGCGGAGTTGCTCGGCGGCACGCTGCGGTTGACGATGTCCGAACAACCCGGGGCGTGGGGCACCGCCGTTACGGCCGCGGGTCACTGATCGTTTGCGACCTTGCCGGTGACTTCCAGAACGGCGGTACTCACCCGGCCGCCGTCGTCGGGGAAGGTCAGCGTGATCTCGTTGTCTTGAGCGATCGTGTCCGCAGGAACCGGGATGGCGATCGCGCCGAAGAAGCCCTGCTTGCGGTGGGCTTGGTCGCCGCCGATCCAGTCGTCGGGGAAGGGGATGTCGCGTCCGTTGACGACGAGCTTGGGTTGTTTGCTGAGGTCGTGTTCTCGCGCCAGTCCGAGGCGAAGCGTGGCGGCGGTCAGGCCGTCGGTTTCAACGCCGGTGATGCGGATGGCCACGGGCTGGTCGGCGCCGATCGGCTGGAGGAAGTCGTGGCTGTAGTGGGTGCGTGTCTTCACGGTGGTCGACGGCGCCACGGCTTCGGCATGGGTCACGTGGAAGATCACGGTTTCGTGCGCTTCCAGGGTTAACGACGTCGGAAGCGCATCGGCCTTCTTCCTGGTGTAGATCACGGCCTGCTGCTTGGGCACATACAGCCGCTTAACGGTGATCGCTGCGGCGGCGGGCAGCGTGCCCGGCACGTCGAGGATGACTTCACGCGGCCCGTCTTCAAAGTTGTTCAGGCAGATGAATGTCTCGGCCCCGTCGACGAAGGTATACGCCACGACATCGGGGTCGGTCGATTGCGTCACCGCCCGGTGCCCACGCACATCACGCCACAGCCGATAGAACTCCATCTTCTCGGTTTCGAGGAAGCGGGTCGGCTTCCCATCGACGAAGCTCTCGGGGTCGGGCCGCCAGAGGTCGGCCGAGTAGGGCTGGCGTTCGTTACGCGGCTGGTTGTAGTACCACGGGCTCTTAGTGGTGAGAAACGGGACGGCGATCAACACGCGGTCTTCCCGGGCGAGCAGTTGGAAGAGGAAGTGGTTGTACGAGTTGAGCTCGGCGGACGAACGGGCGGGGGTGTAGGTCGTGCCGTGGGGCCAGCCGTGGGAGACGTCGCCGTATTCGCTGAAGGCGAAGGGCTTGGGCTCGCCCCACTGGATCGCGCCGTAGGTCTCGACCAGGTCAAGCAACGCCTCGGCCCGGCTGCCGCTGCGGCGGTTGTCGGGCTGCTGCATGTGTGTTGCGTCGAGCAGCAGGAAACACATCGCGTCGATGTGCGGCCCGGCGACGTCCATGAACATCTGCATGCGGTCCTGCCAGTGCTTGAAGTCCCAGTAGTGCATCATCGGCCAGGCCGACGTGTAGCCCAGGACCTGCGTGGACAAACCACGCCGATCGATCTCCTTGCCGACTTCCGCGAAGACGGCGGCCATGCGGGCGCGGACCTCGGCCTGATCTTCGCCGTACTTGCCCGCGGCGACAAAGGGAATCGCAAGCGGCGAGTAGAAGTCCGGCCGGGTGTCGTCTTCGTAGTGAAACTCGATGACGTCCGCGGCGAAGCGGGCCATCTCCTTGGGGTCGGCCTCCATGTGGAACCCGTCGTCCACGCTGTTGGTCATGATGCGCCGCGTCGTGCGGTAGGGGTAAAGCGGATGATCACACGCGGCGGCGATCACCTCCTCAGCTTTTGCCTTGATCGTTTCGGTGTCGGGGTAGGGCGGCCCGGACTTGTGGGCGCTAAACGGCCCATCAAACGCCCGGCCGAAACCAACGTTGAGCTGCTTGAGTTGTTCGAGGTCATCGGGCGTGAGCGCGGCCCCGGCGTAGCCGCTGTGCACGTTGAAGAACTTGCTGCGATCAAGCTCAGACGTGTCGCCGAGGATGTGGCGTTGCTGCAGATCGGCCGTGACCACGGCGGGCTCGTCGGCCCCGCTATTCAGGCTCGCGGCGGCGAGTACGCTCAAGGTGATATATTTCAGCATGGGGTTGGACTTCAAAGAAACACCTCTCGGACAGAAATGTGAGTGGGGCAAAAGGCAGTGGAACCCACATCATTGTGACGTGTTTTGGGGTTACCTGCAGCTACGAAGGTTGTCGCTAGCGTTCGCGCCGCAGCACGAGTACGACACCCAAATCGTCGCCGTCGAGGCGGGTGCGTTCGTGGATATCGTGGTGGAAGGTGTACGTGGCCAGGTGTTTGAAGCGGGGGGCTTTGCGGAGGAGCGAGCGGAGTTGGCCGGGGCTGTAGGTGCGGAAGGTCCAGTTGGATTCGTAGCGCTTGGGTTCGTCGGCCGGGCGTTTGAGATCGCGCGCAACGATGCGGCTGCGCATCGCTTCGGTGCGCTTTCGATAATCGGGCGGGTCGGAGCGGATGGTACAGACGACATCGAGGTGGTCGCGTTGGGCCCGCCAACGTTCGAGGACGCGTTCGGTCTGGCCGGGTTCGGTGGTGTGGAGGCCGAGCACGAACACACCGCCGACGCGGAGGTGGTCGCAGACGCAGTTGAGGCACGCCGCAGCGTCGTCACCGTTCTGCAGGTACTTGAACGAGCTGACGAGGATGTGGGCGAGGTCGAACGGGCCCGCGTGCTGGAAGTCGAAGTCCTGCATCGGCGCTTCGAGCAGTTCGCCGGTGACGCAATCTTGCTTGAAGCGTTTGCGGGCGAAGTCGAGCATGCCCGCTGAGAGGTCCACCCCCGCGACGTGGTGCCCGCGCCCCGCGAGCTCGGCCATCAGTCGGCCGCTGCCGCACGCGGGTTCGAGGACCGATAGTGAACCAGGTGCGCCGTCTTTCGGGTCAGCACGAGGGGTCGCGTGGAGCTCGTGACACTGCTCGAGGAAGCGGGCTTCTTTCTCAGTATCAACATCGAAGATGATGTCGTAATAGATCGGGGTTTCGTACCAATCGAAGGGCTCGTACTTGGGCATGGGCGTAGTTTAAGTAATGGCGGAGCTGCCTTGACTCCCTCTCCCCCCGGGAGAGGGCTGGGGTGAGGGCGGCTTGAACTGTCGGGGGCTATGAGGATGTGTTGATCGAAAGGGCCCCGAGTTCCCTCACCCTAACCCTCTCCCGGGGGGAGAGGGGACTAAGGCAAGAGCCCACGCGCGCTGTTCGAAGGGGCATCTCTAATCTCGAGGGGCGAGCAGGTCGCCGGGCAGGCCGTGGGCGGTGAGGAAGTCGGACATGACGATCTGCTTGCCGGTGGCCATGGAGTGTTCGAGGGCGGCCATGACCGCGACGGTCCCGATGCCTTCGATCAGGCCCGGCTGCGGTGTTTTGCCCTCGGCCAGGTGATCCGCGAAGAAGTCGATGTAGTTCTGGTATTCGCCGGCGTGGTGCGAGTGGCCGCCGAAGCGGAAGTAGTGAGATCGTTTGTCTTCGTAGGTCTCGACGTGGTGCGGCTTGCCGGCGGCCGAGCGGGCGTAGCGCAGCTCGGGGTAGTCGGCGTGACTCGCGCCTTGCGCCCCGCGCAGTGTGCAGCGGATCTCTGACGTGAAGTCGCTCGGCTCCACCGGCGTGTTGTAGCAACCACTCGTGTGGGCCACGCGCCCGTCCGCAGCACGGAACAGCGCATGGATCGTGTCGGGGTGGACCAGGCCCACGTCTGCGCCGTTGGGGCTCATGTCGCCGTACGCCACGACCGTGTCGATGTCCGGCAGGTACCAGCGGACGAGGTCGACGGGGTGGCTGCCGCCGCCGAACAACGGCTTGTACCGCGACGGATCGGTCATGGGTTTGTCGATGAACCAGCGGTGGTCGGCGTGGTAGTGCGTCTCGAGCGTGACCAGCTCACCCAGCACCCCCGCGTCGAACTCGGCCCGCTGCCGCATAAACCCCTCGAAGAACCGCGTGCTCTGCCCCACGAAGACGTGGCGGTCTGCGCTGGCGGCGAGCTCGAGTAACCGGGGCGCGTCTTTGAGGTCGTCGATCAGCGGCTTGGTGCAGATGACGTGCTTGCCCGCCGCGAGGGCCTGCTCGATGTGGTCGGCGTGGAAACGGTCGGGCGTGTAGATCGCCACGACGTCGACCGCTGCGTCGGCGAGCATATCCTCGTAGGACAGCGTATAGCGATCGAAATCAAATTCTACGCAACGCTCTTTGCAGAGCTCCTCGTCGAGGTCGCAGAGCACGCGGAGTTGCCAGCGGTCGCTGCTGAGTGCAGCACTGATCACGCTCCGCCCCTCGCCGAGGCCGAGCACGCCGAGGCCCAGGGGTTGGCTGGCGGTGGGTTTGGACATGGAAGGCCTCTCGATCTGTTGTGCCAAGCCCCGGCGACACGCCGCTGCTTCAGCCAAAATGATAGTGCGAAGGACGTGATGCTTCGGGGCAATTCCGCCAATGGCGGATTGGGTATGAAGCGCCGCTCGGTCGGCTAAAATCCGTTATGAAATACGCACGCCCCGGTTGCTGGATTTTGCCGCTGGTCTTGACGTTGTTCCTGGTGGTGCCAAGCAGTGGGGCGCTCGAGTTCCCCGAGCCGGGCGAGGCGATCTCGGATGAGAACCGGGCGATCCTTGACCCGTGGACCGGGCGCTGGGAAGGGCGGTTCAAGGTGTATCGGCCCGACGGATCGCTGCTGACCACGTTGGACGTAAAGCAGCACTACCGGTGGGACGGTGCGATCCAGCGGGCGACGTTCCACGAAACGGATCAGGACGGCAACGTGACCACCGCCGAGGCCGCGAACTATCAGGACGCGCAGGGCCGGCTGGTGTGCACCGTGGTGAAGTCCAACGGCGAACGTTCGCTGCACTTCGGCACGTGGAGTGATGGGTACTTGTTCTGGCACGCCGATCGGCCGGGGACTTTGGAAAGCTTTAAGGAACGTGTCGCTGTGGCGACGGGCGATGGCGGGGCCGAGCTGAGGACCTACGAGATCAACGGCTACGGCATCTACGGCAAGTCGTCGTTCCTGTTTGCCGGGGCGTATCGTGAGGTCTTGGCAACGGATTGAAGCGACGTTGGGGTGCGCACGGTCTTGCGCCCACGACGCACAAAAATATTGATTCAGTCCATTCAATCATCTGTAAGTGATTGCACGGTTTACGCACGGTGGGGCAAGACGCACGACGTCTCCGTGCGCACTGGGGGCGCGCCGCGTCCCTTGTTGGAGGAGAGTATGAATCGGCACCCGACGGCGGCGGGGCGGTGGCAGGCAAGGACTGTCTCGCCGGGCGCGTCGGGAGGGCCGGGCTCGCGTCTTGAAGCGCGGGGGTTTCGGCGTTCGTCGGTGAGCCACCTTGCCGGCAACAGACACGATGGACTACCGCGTAATCGCGTAGCCACCCCCAACACGCGGGTCGAGGACGACGGTTGATGGTGAGTTGGTGGGCGCGCGGGCCGATGCGTGCGTCCACCGAGGGCCGAGCGTTCGCTCTTTGGCAATTAGGGGTTGGGTGTTGGGGGCTTAGGGGCTTGGGCTGCGCATGGAGCGGGGCTTGTAGGTCAGGCATGCCTGCCTGACGCAAAGTTTCGATGAGCCGTGTCAGGCAAGCATGCCTGACCTACGGGATCAGTTCTTCGGGGATGTTGAGTTGGTGGTCGTGGGCACCGCCGGCGAAGTTGCTGAGGCTGTAGCTGTTGGGCTTCCTCCAATCGCACTCGATCCGGCCGTCACCCAGGACGATGGTCCCGAGCTTCTCGCGGAACCAGTCGGCCAGCCCGCGGTAGGCGTGGTCCTCGGCCACGTTGTTGCGCTCCAGCGGATCGACACGCAGGTCGTACAACGCCAGGTCGGCCTTGGGCCGGTCGCAGGTGAGCGCCCAGGTGACGTCGTGGTTGAGGTCGGGCGCGCGGCCCTGGTCCCACATGTCGCGGGTGCGCATGGAAAACGCGAAGTCGTCGGTACGCAGGAACGCGCGGTGGCCGCAGACGACGTTGAGCTCGCCCAGGACGTAGTCGCGTTTCGGGGCGTTGCCATCGAGCGTGCGGTGCAGGTCGTAGCCGTCGAGGTGGTCGTACTCCGGTGTGTCCACATCGATGCCCGCACCGGTCAGCAGCGTCGGCGCGAAGTCGACAAACTCCACCATGTCGTGACAGACCTGCCCGGCCGGGTAGGTGTCGGGGTCGGACGACACAACGATGGCGGCGTTGTGCAGCGACTGCCGCCACGGCCCGAACTTCGCCATGATGCCCTGTTCGCCGAGGTGCCAGCCGTTGTCGCCGACGGTGAAGACGATGAGGTACTCCCGGCCTTGTTTCTCGCAGTAGGTCTTGAATTCCTCCACCGCCCGGCCGATCAGCGCATCGCCATAAGCACAGAACGCGTAGTAGTCGCGGACGGCCTGGAGTTTTTCTTCGTCTTTCAGCCCGTCGGTCTTACACTCGTTGTACAGCGTGACGAGCTGCGGGGGGAAACGCGAGAGTTCATCCGTCGAAAACTCCGGCAGGTCATACGGCAAGTCTTTAAACAGGTTGCGGTACTCCTGTGGCGGCAGCACCGGCGTGTGCGGCCAGTGGAAACTCAGGTGACTAAACAACGGCTTGTCGGGGTCGACGCCTTGAGCTGTTTTACCCGCCAGGGTTTCGTAGTTTTTCCCCGCATTTTGCAGGTGATTGCAGAACTCGGTGACGACGTGGCCATCCACGGTTTGCCCGGCGGGTTGCGGGTTCACGCCACCGAGGATGAGCCCCTTGTTGAGCCGGGTGTAGGCACGCAGGATGTCGAACTCCCGTTCGACCTTCTCTTTGATCTCCAATTCGTCTTCGGGGATCGGCTCGTCGCGTCGCTGGGTGTGGTAGGTGTGGGCTTCGCCGCCGGGGTATTGGACGGTTTCTTTCGTGAAGACGGGGCTGATGATGCCGTCGATGAAATCGTATTGGCCGGCGCTGTAGAAGATGTCGCCGAAGCCGTGTTGTTCAAGGTCGGCCTGGAACTCGACGGTGTGGTCGAAGAAGTCGTCGCGCTGGTTCTGGTCGGGGTCGAGGTGTTTGCGGATGCCCCAGCCGGTCTTGCCGAAGACGGAGGTGCTGTAGCGCGCAGCACCTGCGACACGGTGGGGCGCACGAAGTCGGGCTGCTGATGCGTGCCGGTGAAGCGGTAGTGCCCGGTTCGGAACGGGTATCGGCCGGTGTGCATCGAGCCTCGGGACGGCGTGCACATCGGTGAGTTGCAGAACGCCCGGGTGAACAATACGCCCTCGGCGGCGAGCCGATCGGTGTGGGGCGACATGACGTGGCCCAGCGTGCTTTCGTCGGTGCCGAGGGTGGCCCGGTTGTAGCGGGCCAACGAGTCGGGGCGCTGGTCGTCGGTGAGGATCCAGAGGATGTTGGGCGGCGGGTTTGAGGTGGCGTGGTCGGGCATGGCGGCGCCGCTGTGTGGGTTACGAGGCGAAGGCGGGTGAAGCTGATTTTACCGCGGGTTACAATCGACCATCTGGGCGGTGGTTTCAAGCCGCAGTCGTCGAATTAGATTCTGGCTTCGCTGGATCACTCAGTTTTGACACGAAAGTTTTTGATGCCCACCAAAGCGTTTCCGTACACCGTCACCCCCGAAACTTTTGATCGGCCGCTCAGCGCGGCGATGCAGCGTCAAGCGGACAAGCGGCCTTATTCGCGGCCGCAGGAAAACCCGCTGTTTACGAACTTCAAGTACACGCCGCTCGAAGGTTTCGATTACCGCGATGGTGACGGCACGGTGTCGCGGCGCGATGCGTCGAAGGTGATCCGGGAGAACGGCAAGTACTACGTGTGGTACACACGGCGGGAGACGAGTGCCGCGCCGGTCGGGATGGGTAGAGCTAAGGAAGCGACGGGTGTGATCCCGTCGGCGGACTGGGACTTGGCGGAAGTCTGGTACGCGACGAGCGAGGACGGCTTCGTTTGGGAAGAGCAGGGCGTGGCGATCGAGCGGCCGCCTCAGCCGACGGTGGGTTGGCGGTCGGTATGTACGCCCGACATCCTGAAGTGGGAAGGCAGATTTTACCTTTATTACCAAGCGTTTTTGGAGCCCAGCGGGTTGCGGGGGGACTACTGCCCGGTGTGCGTGTCCTCGGCGGATTCGCCGGACGGCCCCTGGACGCGCAGCGACGGCGTGGTGTTGCCGAACGGCGCTGAGGGCGAGTGGGATCAGTTCGCGATTCATGATCCGTATCCGCTGGTGCACGATGGGCAGATCTATATCTATTACAAGTCGGTGTTCAATCGGCCCGGTCACATGTGGCTGGGGCAGGGTTTGGCGATCAGCCGCGATCCGTTGGGGCCGTTTGAGAAACACCCATTGAACCCGGTGATGAACTCGGGGCACGAGACGGCGCTGTTTCCGTATAAGGAAGGTGTCGCGGCGCTGGTGATCCGCGATGGGCCCGAGCACTACACGGTGCAGTACGCCAAGGACTGGGTGAACTTCGAGATCGAATCGATCGTCGAGTTGATGCCCACGGCGGCGGGGTTGTATGTGCCCGATGCGTTTACCGATTCGGGGGACGGACAGGGCGTGCGTTGGGGGTTGTCGCACTTTGTGAACGCAGGCACGCCGACGACGCAGCACAGCATGCTGACGCGGTTCGATTGTGATCTGCACCGTGAGCCGGGCGACCCGGCGTTCAAGTCGACGACGTATCTGCACAAGCCCGAGACGTATTGGGCGCAGGGGTTGAGCGAAGAGCAGCGGGCGGCGCGGGCGGAGGCGGCGCGGAACGCGTGAGGCGCGGTACCAGATGCTTCGCCCACGGGCTCAGCGTCGGCGTGGGGTTTGGGGCGTTGATGGCGGGGGAATCGCGGGGGCTTTCGCGTTGGGGGTTACGTCGATAAAATAGTTAAATCCACTATTCCAGGAACTCTGCTATGAATCTTCGCGTCTGCTGCGGTCTGCTGATTGTTTGTTTGCTGTTTTGTGTTGCCGGGGTGTCGGTGTCCGAGCCGACGGAGAAGAAGAAGCGTATCCCAAAGCCGCCGGTGAAGGCTCCCGCGGGTTACAAGTGGGTGCTCAACGAGCAGTACAGCGACGAGTTCGATGGCGACGAGCTTGATCGCACCAAGTGGAACAACATCTTCCCCGGCTGGAAGGGTCGGCCGCCCGGTTTGTTTGTCGCGGAGAACGTGAGTGTCGAGAAGGGTTTTCTCACGATCAAGAGCACCCCGCTCGACCCGCCCCAGGAAGACGGCAAGTGGACCATCGCGTGCGGCGCGATCCAGTCGGTCGAGCAGGGCGCGTTCTACGGCTACTACGAGACGCGCGTGAAGGCCTCGAGTGTCGCGACGTCGACCACGTTCTGGCTGAAGCGGCGGCCGCACAAGGACGACGAGATCGTCAAGTCGACCGAGCTCGACATCATGGAAGCGGTCGGCAACGCCCAGCGGTTCCCGGCGTTTGCGACGCAGATGAAGTCCAACACGCACGTGGTGTACCGCGACATCCCCGACGCCGAGGGCAATCCCACCAACCTGAAGCAGGGCGGCAATACCAATCTGCCCAAGGGCAAGCGGGTGAACACCGCGTTCCACCGCTACGGCTGCTGGTGGGTGGACGCGACGACGATGCACTTCTACCTCAACGGCAAGAAGGTGCACACGATCGAGTTCCCGACCGACATCGAGCCCACGCCGTTCGACAAGCCGATGTTTTTGAACGCCGTGTGCGAGACGTATTCCTGGGAACACCCGCCGATTATGGAAAACCTGAAAAACGATCGGCTCAACACGACGCGGTACGACTACATCCGCGCTTGGACGCTGGAGAAGATCGACGCGGGGGAATAAGAATTCCGAGAGCGTCTGCGTTTGTTCACCCTACATCAGGGCATGTGTGTGGCGGGGCTTGTCATGCGCCGTGTTGTCGCGCACACTCAGACGATGGACCTTGCAGAACGATTTGAGTCGGCGGTGGCGCGTTGCCCGGTGGTGGGGATTTTTCGTTGGCCCGAGCCGGTGGATGTCGTGCCGGTGGTGCGGGCGCTCGGCGCGGGGGGCTTGGGGTTGGTCGAGGTGACGATGAACACGCCGGGGGTGTGCGAGTCGATCCGGGCGGTGCGTAAAGCGCGGACGGATGAAGACACGGGGCTGATCGGCGCGGGGACGGTGTTGGATGTGGAGTCGGCCGAGCGTGCGGTGGAGGCGGGGGCGGAGTTTTTGGTAACGCCGACGACGGAGCTGCCGGTGGTTCAATGGGCGGTGGAGCGGGGGGTGCCGGTATTGCCGGGCGCGTTCACGCCGAGCGAGGCGTTGGCGGCGTGGCGGGCGGGGGCGACGGCGGTGAAGGTCTTCCCGGCCGAGGACCTGGGGCCGCGGTACATCGGCAACGTGTTGGCCCCCTTGGACATGCTCCGCCTGGTCCCGACGGGGCACCTGACGCTGGATGACTTGCCCGACTATTTCCGGGCGGGGGCGACCGCGGTGGGCGTGGGGGGGACGATGATCGATCCCGACTTGGTCCGCCGGGGTGATTGGGAGGGCTTAACCGAGCGGGCCAAGGTCTGGTGCGAGGCGGCTAATCTCGCCCGCGGCCACCAGTAGCCCGAACTTCTCCGCGGAATCAATCGGGGCCCACGGGGCAGATTTCCCAGCTCATTCGGGCTTATTACGGGTGAATACCAGAATTTACTGGCGTAAAAACTGATAATTGTTAATATTTTGACCCAACTCGTCATCCCGCTTCTCTTCCGCGGGCCTCGATGACTCAGCCGAAGAATCCACCCACCCGAGCCCCCCATGTCCACCGAAGCCTTCCCGTATACCGTCACCCCCGACACCAAGAACCGCGAGCTCAGTGCCGCGATGAAGCGCAGCTTCTACCACTACCCCAACGAGCGCCCCGAAGACAACCCGCTGTTCACCAACTTCAAGTACACCCCGCTCAAGGGCTTCGACTACAGCGACGGCGACGGCACCACCACCCGCCGTGACCCGTCGAAGATCCTGTTCGAGAACGGCAAGTACTACGTCTGGTACACCAAGCGCGACACCGAAACGCCTTGCTTGGGGATGAAGGGCGCGAAGGACGCGACCGACACCGTGGCCTCGGCCGACTGGGACCTGGCCGAAGTCTGGTACGCGACCAGTGACGACGGCTTCACCTGGGAAGAGCAGGGCGTCGCCGTGCCGCGCCCGCCCAAGCCGCAGGTCGGCTTCCGCTCGGTGTGCACGCCCGACATCCTCAAGTGGAAGGGGCGGTTCTACCTCTACTACCAGGCCTTCACCGAGCCGAGCGGTCTGCGGGGCGACTACTGCCCGATCGCGGTGTCGCACTCCGACTCGCCCGATGGGCCGTGGACCCCGGAAGAAGGCGTGATCATCCCCACCGGCAAGGAAGGCGAGTGGGACCAGTTTGCGGTTCACGGCCCGTGCATGCTCGTCCACAACGACAAGATCTACTGCTACTACAAGTCCGCGTTCAACCGCCCCGACCGGTTGTGGGTCGCGATGGGGCTGGCGATCTCGGACGATCCGCTGAAGCCGTTCGAGAAGCACCCGCTGAACCCGGTGATGAACTCCGGCCACGAGGTCGCGATGTTCCCGTTCAAGGAAGGCGTCGCGGCGCTGCTCATCCAGGACGGCAACGAGCACTACACCATGCAGTACGCCGAGGACTGGGTGAACTTCGACATCGCGTCGATCGTCGAGCTCGCGCCCACCGCCGCGAAGTTCTTCGACCCCGACGCGTTCGAAGACAGCGGCGACGGCCCAGGCGTGACCTGGGGCTTGTGTCACTTCGTCAACGCGGGCGGCCCGGGCACGGAACACTCGATCCTGGCGCGGTTCGACTGCGACCTGCGTCGCGACAAATTCGACCCGCTGTTCAAGACGACCAAGTACCTGCACAAGCCCGAGTTCTACTTCTCGCATCCGCTGCCGGAAGAGAAGCAAAAGGAACGTGCTGCGGCGAAGCCGCAGTGATTCGAACGCTTGTGAATTTCTATCCCACCGGAAGGGCAGGCTTGATCCCCCTCCCTTGAGGGAGGGGTTAGGGGAGGGTGTGAAGCCTTGCCCGAAACCGCGTTGCAACCGCACGCCTCGGCACCCTCCCCCGGCCCCTCCCCCAAGGGAGGGGAGAAGATCAATCAAGTCGTCTTGTTTTTGAGGTAGCCGCTGATGTCTGAAGACGCGTTTCCGTACACCGTGACGCCCGAGGTTTGGGACCGACCGCTCAGCGCCGCGATGCAGCGTCAGGCCGACACCCGGCCGTTCTCACGCCCGGAAGAGAACCCGCTGTTCACCAACTTCAAGTACACGCCCCTGGTCGGCTTCGACTACAGCGACGGCGATGGCACCGTCTCGCGCCGCGACCCCTCGAAGATCATCTACGAGAACGGGCAGTACTACGTCTGGTACACCAAACGCGACACCGAGACGCCTTGCCTGGGCATGGAAGGCGCCAAGGACGCGACCGACACCGTCGCCTCGGCCGACTGGGACCTCGGCGAAGTGTGGTACGCCACGAGCAAAGACGGCTTTGTCTGGGAAGAGCAGGGCGTCGCGGTGCCGCGTCCGCCCAAGCCGCAAGTGGGTTGGCGCGCGGTGTGCACGCCCGACATCCTGAAGTGGGAAGGGCGGTTCTACCTGTACTACCAGGCGTTCACCGAGCCCAGCGGTTTGCGGGGTGACTACTGCCCGATCGCGGTGTCGCACTCGGATTCGCCCGATGGGCCGTGGACGCCCGTCGATGCGGAGGTGATCCCGACGGGCAAGGAAGGCGAGTGGGACCAGTACGCGGTGCACGGCCCGTGCATGCTCGTGCGCGACGGCAAGATCTACTGCTACTACAAGTCCGCGTTCAATCGCCCGGGCTGCGTGTGGATCACGATGGGCCTGGCGATCTCCGACGACCCGCTGAAGCCGTTCGAGAAGCACCCGCTTAACCCCGTGCTCAACTCGGGGCACGAGGTGACGCTGTTCCCGTGGAAGTCGGGCATCGCGGCGATGGTGCTGCGTGACGGGCCCGAGCACTACACGATCCAGTACGCGGAAGACGGGGTGAACTTCGAGATCGCCTCGATCGTTGAGTTCGGCCCGAACGCCGCGAAGTTCTACACCCCCGACGCCTTCACCGACACCGGCGACGGGCAGGGCGTGACCTGGGGCTTTGGCCACTTCATCAACGCGGGCACGCCGGACAAGCAGTACTCGGTGCTGACGCGGTTCGACTGCGACCTCCGCCGTGAACCCGGCGACCCGGCGTTTAAATCCACGCGCGTCTTCCACAAGCCCGAGTTCTACTACGCCCAGCCGTTGACGCCTGAGCAGCGCAAGCAGCGCGAGCGGGATGCCGTAGGCGGGTAGAATAATCGCGTCTTAAGTATTCAATCCCGCGGTCTGCGGGGACGGAAGGAATCAGTATGCCCAGCGTCGACACCCCCGAGTTCGAACCCACCTGGACCTCGCTCCGCCGACACCAGACGCCGCAGTGGCTGATCGATGCGAAGTTCGGGATGTACTGCCACTGGGGGCTCGGGTCGATCCAGCAGCAGCCGGGCTGTGAAGACTACACGCCCGAGCAGGCGGTCGAGTATTTCACGGCCGAGGCATTCGATCCCGCGGAGTGGGCCGAGCTGTTCGAGAAGACCGGCGCGAAATTCGCCGGGCCGATCTGCTGGCACGGCAGCCCGTTCCTGCACTGGGACAGCAAGCTCGATGATTTCAACAGCGTGAAGCAGAACCCGCACCGCGACATCATGGGCGAGTTGGCGACGGCGATCCGCGCCCGCGGCCTGAAGTTCTTCGGCTCGTTTCACAGCATCAGCGACGACGGCTGGATGGAGCGCGCGATGGAAGCCGTCGATCTGCACCACCCCGATGTCTTCTGGGTCGACGCCAGCTTCGGCGGCACCAAGCAGTCCCATCACCTCAAGATCGTTCACCAGTCCCACTACCTCGGGCCCGACGAGTCGACGCCCTACGACCCCGACGCGCCCAACCCCGGGCACTTCCCGCCCGGCGGGATCGAACGGCTGTCGGACCACAACCAGCGGGCCTTCCTCGCCTACCTGTTCAACGATGCGCAGCGGCGCGGGGCCGACATCGAGTTCATCTACAAGTCCCACGACATCCCGCCGGGCGTCGGCATGCGCGACCTGGAGAACGGCCTGCTCGACCACGTCGCCTACGACCCGTGGATGACCGACGTGGACATGAATATTTCGCCCGACTGGAACGTGCACGGCTGGTTCCACCGCGAGGGCCTGCCGTTGCGGTCGGCGGCCAACATCGTCCGGGCTCTGGTCGACATCGTCAGCAAGAACGGCATCCTCCTGCTCAATGTGCCGCCGCTGCCGGACGGGAGTTTTTCGGATGAGGTGCGCGGCACGCTCGACGCGGTCGGGCAGTGGCTGAAGGTCCACGGCGAAGCGATCTACGGCGCTTCGCCCTGGTCGGTCTTCGGCGAGGGGCCGACGGTGATCAAACCGTTGAACCCCGGCTCGTATCACCACAACGACCACTTCGCCACCACGCTGTTCACCCCCGAGGACATCCGCCTGACCGTCAACGGCACGTCGCTCTACGCCACCTGCCTCGGCGAGCCGGTCGGCGGACGGGTGGTGGTGCAGGCGTTGAGCACGAACTTCAAGGTCATGCCCGACACCCTCAAGAACGTGTCGCTTCTGGGTAGCGATGCGCCGCTGGCTTGGGAACACGGCGACGACGGCTTGGTCATCGACCTGCCCGACGGCTTCACGTCCAGCCCGCTCGCCAATGTGTTCAAGATCGAAACGCTCTGAACGCCTACTGAATCCATTACCTCACCCGTAATCAACTTCATTTGCGCAAGGATCACTATGCAACCCCGCCTGTGTCTCGCTAGTTTTGCCGTTCTCCTGCTTGGCGTTGTCGGCTGTTCATCCACCGACGCGGTGAGTACCCGCACGACTGCCAGCACCGTGACCGTCGACCCGACGCAGACCTGGTCGATCGAAGGCCACTCCGACCTAAACCGCCAACAGTATTTCAGCATCGCCCAATCGGCGGGCGACGGCTTGGATGAGCTTAGCCAAGAGCAGTTCGACTATTACTTCCGCGAGCTGGGCATCACGTTCGGCCGACGGGTGAACCTGCTCTTGGCGGGGCACACCTACGAAGAAATCGTCTTCGAAGACCCCGACCGTCCGGGGCGGGTCGATATCGATCGGCTCAAGAACGAGCCGCCCCGTACGCCGGGCAAGTTCGATGACCAATTGCGCGAGATGTTCCCCGACGGGCTGGACCTCGTGGGTACCGAAAACTTCCTGAAGACGACCTGGCCGCCGTTCATGGAGACCTACGTCCGCGAGGAAGACACCACCGGCCACCACCCGATGGTCAAGGACCACGACGCCGCGGCCGAGGGCATGATCGCGTACCTGAATCACCGGTTTAACGACTGGGACCGCCCACGCTGGTTTGAGGGCTTGAACGAACCCGACTGGTTCTTCAACGTGTACAACGACGAATCGTTCTTCGGCCTGCACGAGGGCTTCAAGAACTACCGCGACGAGGCGGGCCTGAACATGGAGGTCGGCGGGCCTTGCTTCCCGACGTCGCAGTACTTCAAGAACAACTACCAGACGCTGCCCAAAACCATGGGCCACTTCATCGACCAGACCGAGTGCGATCTGGATTTCTATTCCTTCCACCCGTACGACTACACGATCTGGGACGAAGAGGCCCAGACGTTCGACGCCCGCGTCACCGGCGGCCTGCCGATGGACGCCGACCTCGATGCGCTCGTGAACTACACCGTGCTGGAGCACGGCAAGGAAATCGACGTGGTCATCAGCGAGCACGGCGCGTACATGGTCGACACCGCCGTCCGTTACGACCAGATCGATGCGTTGGGTGTACGCCTGTTCCCCGAGCTGTCTGACTGGGACCGCTGGATGAAGCAGAAGGAGATCACCGACTTCATGATGGTCAACGGCGCGATCGCCCACACGCTGACCTTCATGGACCACCCGCATACGGTCGAGAAGGCGATTCCGTTCATCCTGCTGGAGGCCTCGAGTTGGAAGCCCGACCACTACGCGGCGCTGCTGGTTTCGAAAGATCACCAATCCCCGGCTGAGGAGTGGGTCGAGTCGCGTATGGTGGACTTCTGGAAGGTGTTCAAGGATGTCGACGGCCGACGCGTCCGCGGCTGGTCGATCGACCCGGACATCCAGCAGCAATCGTTTGTCGATGGGGACCGTCTGTTTATCGTGCTTAACAACCTGGCGGGTGTGCCGCAGGACGTGACGCTCGACATCGCCAACGCGGATGAGGTGCAGTCTTACGAGCTGCGTCGTTTGAGCCGCAACGAGGACTTCACACCGAACTACTCCGAGCAATCGGTCGAAAGCGTGGATGCACTCACGCTCGCGCCGCAGGAATCGGTGGTGGTGGTCGCGACGTACGCTGAGCCGATCGTTGAGGCGCAGCGTTTCGAGGAATCGGTGCACTATGGCGACCGGTCGTGTGTCGAACTGACGGGTCAGGATTCGGCGACGTTCAAGGTCGCGGTGCCGGACGTGGAAGACGCCGAGACGGTCACGCTCCGCATTGCGGTCGGCCGACCCCACGGCACGGACCGCGACCTCGCGGTGAAGTTCAACGGCCATGCGGTCACGATCCCCGTAGAAGACTCGGCCGACCGCTTGGACCGCAAGCACAAGTACGCCGACGAATACGGCGCCCTCAAGCGGGTTCGTATCCCGGCCGAATGGCTCGAAGCCGAGAACGCGGTGGAGGTCAGCTTCCCCGACGGCACAGGCGGCGGCATCGGCTCGGTGGTCCTGCGGGTGTCGCGAGCCTCAGAGTGATACTGCTGCGGTTTAACGCTCATCGTTGTGGCAGCCGGGCGAAGCCGATGACCAGTTTGCCGTCTTTGGTTAATCCGAGGAGCTTGCCTACATAGTCTTCGGCGAGCAGGCCGGCGTCGGCATCCTCGAACACCACAAGCATCCCATCATCGTGGCGGATGTTTTCGATGGCTCGACCGCCTCGGCCGAAGTTCACCTCGGCCGAGGCGCCGAAGCGCAGCGAATCGAGATCGAGATCACGCGAGGGATCGAAGCTCGGCTCAGAACGGATCAAGACTTCCAGCCGCGTGGTTTCACCGGTAATCGGCTCGGTGTGTTGCATGGCTAAGCGTTTGTGGACGACCAGCGGCAAGACCATGTTCTTCGAGCTGTGTTTGTCGCGGGCCAGGTCCTGACGTTTGGGGACATCGATCGCGGCGAGCGCGAGGTGCGTGGCTCGGCCGTGCTCGTCCTGGAGGATGTGCGGCCGTTCGAGCTTGTACCACTTGGTGCGTGTGCCGTCTTCGTACGCGGTGACGCCGGGGGTGTAGGCGGTACCCGGGTCGCAGATCCAGTGGATGCCGTCGGGCGAGCGCAGGTAGATCGCGCGGTAATCGAGGAACGCGTTGATGATCATGTGGAACTGGACTTCGTCCTTCCACAGCACCGGGTCTTCGTAGTTGGAGTTGCGGTATTTCTCGGGGACGACCGGGTTGCCCTGCAGCGGGCGGGTGAGCACCTTGTACGGGCCCAGCGGGTTGGCGTCTTCGCTGACCATCATCGCCCCGGCCTTGGTGACGAACAGGAACCGGCCGTCATTGAGATGTACGCCCGAGAGGTTGCGCTCGAAGCGGTAGTGGAGTTTCTCGGGCTCGCCCGATTCACTGGCGTCGTAGGTCAACACGCCCAGCCGTTTCCAAGGCCCCGCCATCGAAGTCGAATGCAGCATCGTGGGCTTCCAATCGATCAGCGAGTAGAGCAGGTACGTGCCGTCGTTGAGCAGCACGATGTTGGGGTTGTGTCCCAGGCCGTTGCGGAAGTCATACGCGGTCTCCCGTTCGACGCGGTACGGCCCGACCGGGTGGTCCGACACCGCGTGGGCGACGGTGGAGTGCGGCCATTCCCAGTGGCCCTTTGTGGCGTTGGCGGGCCAACGGGTGACGACCATGTGGTACCGCCCGTCGTGGTCCTTGACCGGACGCCCGCCCCAGTAGCTCCAGTCGGGGTGCTCGATGCCGTTGGACGGATCACGCGGCAGCACCGAGTCGGCCCCCCAGAGGTCGGATCGTAGTTCGCCAACGATCGGCATCGGCCGAATCAGATCGCTGAAGGACGCACCGGGGACGGTCTTGACCCGAGCGGTGATGGGCTCAGAGGGTTGGCTTTCGTTGCCACTGTGGTCCGTGGCCACCACGGCGTAGGTGTTGTTCACGCCTTTGGCGGGGGTGAAGTCGATGAACGATCGGCGGTTGAGCCCCTGGGCGATCGCTTGGCGGCTCTGTCCCTGTGCGTTGCCGCGGTAGACGGTGTAACTCGCCACGTCCGGTTCGCTCGGCGCATCCCACCGCACGTTGACCTCGGCGTCGAACACCTCGGCCTGAACACCTCGCGGCGGGGTGGGAGCCTGGGCATCGGCCTTGGCGATGACTACGGGGGCGGACCCCGCAGACTCGGGTTCGCCCAGGCGGGTGACGACGTAGCGGTAGTTCAGGCCGTGGATGAAATCGCGGTCGACAAAGCGGGTCGATGATGTGGTGTGGATCGGCTGATAGGCCTCGCGGGGGTTGGCCTGGCGGTAGATGCGGAACTGGCTGTTGGGCTGCGCGTTGGGGTCCGACCAGTTCAACGCGATGCCATCGTCAACCACTTTCGCAGCGACATCGGGGCCCGCGCGTTCGGGGGCGCGGACGCTGACGTTCACGTACTCCAGCAGCAGCTTGATGCTCTTCTCCGAGCGGAACGTGACCCGCACAAACGGCAGACCCGCGGCGGCGTCTTCCTCGGTGACGGTGTAAGCCCCCTCGAAGTGTTCAACTTGTTTGTCTGATCCCTGCAACTCGACGTCCTCGGCGAGGACGCGCTCGTGTTCACCGAAGACCAGGCTGACGGTGAGGGTGCTGTTGCTGATGTACTCGAGATCGGCCCCGAAGCTCCAATCGAGGGTGTCCCCGGCACGGGGCGTGGGGTAGTCCGGGTTGGCGCCGAGCACATCCGATTCGGCGATGCCCAACGCACTCATCGAGAACAACGCGCCTTCGTGCAGCCCCATGTTGGTGTTGCCCTGAAGCGTTCGTGTCGTCCAGTGGGGAGACTGCTTGCCCGCCCGCCAGGATGCACGGACGGCCTCGAAATCACCATCAAGGAGCGGGGGCAGCGGAGCGCGATCCCCAAGCAGCGGGATGTCGGCCGAACTGGGACACGCCAGCAGGCAGGCAAGGACGCAGGAAGCGAGGCGAGGAACAAATGGCGGTCGATTCATCGTGTACTTCTTAAAACAGATTTTGTGTGTCGTCGTCACACCATCTTGAACCGCGCGCTGCGCATGCCCATCGACACGGCTTCGGGGTTCGAGGCGAGGCGGAGGGCTTCGGTGCCGGAGATGGTCTTGGCGGTGTAGAGCTCGAGCAGGTGCTGGTCGAAGGTCTGCATGCCGTTCTCGCGGTGCTCGATGATCTCGTTGAGGTCGGCGGCCCGGCCTTCGTGAATGAACTTGCGCACCGCCGAGTTGGACCGCAGCACCTCGACCACGGGCACGCGTCCCTTGCCGTCCACCGTCCGGGCGAGGCGTTGGCTGATCACCGCTTCGAGGTTCGTGGCGAGTTGGACCAAGAGCAGGTCGCGCTCGGCGGGGGGGAACAGCGCGATGAGGCGCTGTACGGTCTGCGCGGCGGTGGTGGTGTGGACCGTGGAGTACACGGCGTGTCCGGTGTCCGCGGCCTGGAGCGCGGTGGCCATCGTGGTGTGGTCGCGCAGCTCGCCGATGAGGATGACGTCTGGGTCTTGACGCAGGGCTTCGCGCAGCGACGCGAGGAAGCTCGACGCGTCGGGCCCGACCTCGCGCTGGGCGACGAGGGACTTCTTGGGTTCGTGGACGAACTCGATGGGGTCTTCGATGGTGATGATGCGGTTGCTGCGGTTGTGGTTGAGGTAGTTCATCATCGCCGCGAGGGTGGAGGACTTACCCGAGCCGGTGGTGCCGGTGACCAGGACCAGGCCGCGTTCGATCAAGGCGATCTCCTCGACGACGGGCGGGAGGTTGAGGCTCTCGACCGTGGGCACGTCGCTGGTGATCCGGCGGATGGTCGCGGCGGGGTGGCTCTTCTCGTGGAACACCGCGACGCGGAAGCGGGCCAGGCCCTCGACGGCATAGGACAGGTCGACCGCGCGGTCCTCCTCGAAACGCTCCTTCTGCCCGTCGTCGAGGATCGGCTCGACGAGCTGGGTGAGCGATTCGTCGGTGAGCGGGTCGAGTTGGAGGGCGACGAGCTTGCCGTTGAGTCGGACCATGGGCGGCGAGCCGACCTGGAGGTGCAGGTCCGAGGCCTGGTGCTCGGCCATGGCGGCGAGGAGGGTGTCGAGGTTCATGCGGGGCGCTCCGGTCAGAATGGGGGAAGCAGAGAGGAGCACGCATGATAAAGCCTGGGGCGAGCGGAGCGTATGGGGTCATGGAGATTTGGCGCGGATTGCGGTACCCTGTTGGATTGGCTGACGCCCGACGCAGCCCCACCCCACCCCCACGCGACGACCCGTATGACTTCTGAATCTGAACCCACGCCCGCCCCCGACGCCGGGGACGACGCGGCGACCTCCGTCCGCTTTGCCGACCTCGCCCTGCCCGAGGCGGTCCAGGCCGCGCTGGCCGAGGACGGCTACGAGACCCCTTCGCCGATCCAGGCGGCGATCATCCCGTTCCTCTTGGAGGGCCGTGACGTGATCGGCCAGGCCCAGACGGGCACCGGCAAGACCGCGGCGTTCGCGCTGCCGATCCTCGGCCAACTTGCTGCCGCGCAAGAATCGGGTGACGAAGACGGCAAGAAGTCCAAAGGCCCCAAGGCGCTTATCCTCGCGCCAACGCGTGAGCTGGCGATCCAAGTGGCCGACAACTTCGCCCGCTACTCCCGCAAGATGAAGAAGGTGCGCGTGCTCGCGGTGTACGGCGGGGCCGACTTCCGTGGCCAGGCGATCCCGCTGCAGCGCGGCGTGGATGTCGTTGTCGGCACGCCGGGCCGGATCATGGACCACATGCGCCGCGGCACGCTGGACGTGTCGAACGTGCGCACCCTCGTGTTGGACGAGGCCGACGAGATGCTGCGGATGGGTTTCGTGGAAGACGTCGAGTGGGTCCTCAGCGAGACCCCGCCCGGCCGGCAGGTCGCGCTCTTCAGCGCGACGATGCCCCACGCGATCAAGAAGATCGCCGAGAAGCAATTGGAGAACCCCGAACGGATCACGATCCAGGGCGGGAGCAAGACGGCCGACACCGTGCGGCAGCGCTACTGGCGGGTCGAGGGTGTGCGTAAGGTCGAGGCGTTGTGTCGATTGCTGGCGACCGAGCCGGTCGACGCTGCGATCGTGTTCGTGCGCACTCGTTCGGCGACGTCCGAACTGGCCCGCTCACTCGAAGATGCGGGCTTCCCCGCCGCGCCGCTGTCGGGCGACGTGCCCCAGGCCCAGCGGGAGCGGACGATCGAGGCGCTACGCAAGGGCCGATTAAAACTCGTGGTGGCGACGGACGTCGCGGCGCGGGGGATCGATGTCGAGAGCATCTCTCACGTGTTCAACTTCGACGTGCCCGAGGACTCGGAGGCGTACATCCACCGCATCGGCCGGACGGGACGCGCGGGCCGGACGGGCGAGGCGATCCTATTCGTGGAGAACCGCCAACGCCGACTGCTGATCAACATCGAACGAGCGACCGGCAAGCCGATCGAGAAGATGCTGCTGCCCACCGCCGCGGATGTGCACGCGATCCAGCTCGAGCGCTTCGGCGATCAGCTCAAGGAACGCCTGACCCGCAAGCCGTCGGGTGAGGGCGAAGACGAAGCGCCCAAGCCGCCGAAGCTGCGTGGCTTCATCGATGCGATCTGTGAGGAGACGGGGCGCGACGCGGCGGATGTCGCGGCGTTCCTCGTGGGCCCGGCGATGGCGTCTGTGCTCGGCGGCACCCGTGCGCCGTCGGGCAGCGCACCCAGCAGTTCGCCCGATCGGCCGCGACGCGATGCGCCCCGTTCGGAGAAGCCGCGCTTCGACCGTTCGGACCGTCCCGCGCCGCGTGCGCCGATTGGCGGGGGCGGCGAGCTGTACCGCGTGGCGGTCGGTCGGGCCGATGGTGTACGTGCGGGTCACCTGGTCGGCGCGATCGCCAACGAGACCGGCCTCGACGGCCAGGACATCAACAAGATCCGCATCTTCGATTCCTACAGCACGCTCGAACTGCCCGAGGGCATGCCCAGCAACGTCTACGACCTGCTGCAGCGCACCACCGTGCTCGGCAAGCCGCTGCGCATCAAGCTCGCCTCGGCCCCGCGCGACGAGGTCACCCACACCGGCCCCGCGCACGCGCCCACCAAGCGCCACCAGCCGATCAAGCACCACCCGCGCCCCCACAAGCCCAAGCCGTCGGGAGGCCATGCGCCATCCGACGCCACGCCCGCCCCGAAGAAGCCCAAGGGTAAGACCAAGTTCAAACCCAAGGGCAAGTTCAATCCTTCGGCCGACAGCCCATCGGACAAGAAGTTCAAGCCCAACAAATTCAAGCCCAAGCACAAAGCCAAGGCGGGCAAGAAACTCGCGGGCAAGCCCGGCGGCGGCGTGAAGAAGAAGTCCAAAACCAAGAATTCCGACGGCGGGCACTCGCTCGCCCCGGCCCCCTTTGCGGGCGGCGGCGGCAAGCCCATCCGCAAAAACAAAGGCCTCCGCCGGAAGTAGCCGCCCACGCTAAGTTCGGCCTGCGTCTGGATTGAATCCGCCCCCGCGGGTCGGCTAGCATACTTACGTCTATTTTTCATTTCTCGAATTCAGGAATCGATCGATGCTGCGATTGGGATGTTGTTTGTGGATGCTTGCGCTGGTGGGCTGTGCTCAGGTGCAGGACGGCCCCGCTTGGGAACTCGTCTTCGCGGAGGAAGGCGATGGCGAACAGGGCGCAGCGCCCGACCCGGCGAAGTGGGTGCACGACATCGGCGGCTGGGGGTGGGGCAACCAGGAACCCCAGACCTACACGCCAGGCAACGACAACGCGTTTTACGACGGCAACGGCATGCTCATCATCGAAGCGCGTCGGGAAAACCGAACGGGCGAGGACGGCATCGCGGCGGAGTTCACCTCTGCACGGATCAAGACGCAGGGGATTTTCTCGCAGCGCTACGGTCGGATCGAGGGCCGATTGAAACTGCCCGAGGGCCAAGGGATTTGGCCGGCGTTCTGGATGTTGGGCGACACGATCACCAGCGAAGGTTGGCCGGCGTGCGGCGAGATCGACATCATGGAACTGCTCGGCCACAAGCCCCACGAAGTTCACGGCACATTGCACGGCCCGGGCTACTCCGCCGGGGCGGGCCTGCAGGGTTCGTACCACCTCGCCGACGGCGGCTCGTTTGCGGACGGCTTCCACGTGTACGCGGTGGAGTGGGAGCCCAAGGAAATCCGTTGGTACGTCGACGGCGAGCTGTATCACACGCGGACCCCCGAAGACGCGGGGTTGAACGAGTGGGCGTTTGAAGTCCCGCACTTCGTGATTCTGAATATTGCCGTGGGCGGGGCCTGGCCGGGCTACCCGGACGAGACGACACAGTTCCCTCAGCAGATGCTGATTGATTACGTGCGGGTGTACCGGGATCAGAACCTAGCGTACGACGACGCCGAGCTGGCGGCGTATCACGAAGCGCGTAAAGCCAACCACATCCTGGTCGAGCAGGCCAAGCTCGAAGCGGTGCTGGAGCCCAAGCCGATTCCGGGTGTGGTGCAGGCGGCGCACTTCCGTCCGGGCGGCGAAGGCGTGGGCTATCACGACGCCGACGCCGCCAACCAGGGCAGCGGCGCGTTCCGGCAGAGCGAAGGCGTGGACCTGGGCTACTGCTCGCAGGAGGGCGTGGACTTCAGCGTGGGCTGGACATCACCCGGGGAGTGGTTGGCTTACGACCTCGATGTTCAGCAGGCGGGCAAGTACCAAGTCACCGCACACGTGGCGTGCAAAGGCCCGGGCGGCGTGCTCCAACTCGACCTGAACGGCCAACCGATCGGCGAGGCGGCCGTGATCCCCGACACCGGCGACTGGCAGAACTGGCAGACGGTGTCGCTGGGCGTGGTCGAACTCGAGCAGGGTGCACAGGTCCTGCGCCTGACGATGCCCGAGGGTAGCGCGGCCGGCGTGGTCGGCAACGTGTCCCAACTCGTGTTCGAAATTGCGGAATAAGTGTCGCGTGGTACAGCAGTGATTAATCGCAGATCGCGGCTTACTCGGCGCTCCACTTGATCTGGAACTCGATCTCTTCGTTGCCGTCTTCGCGCTCGTGTTCGATGTTGTACGTCGCGCGGACGGGGACGTAGATGCGTTCACCGGCGATCTGGATCTCGAACTGCTCACCCGCTTCCAGGTCGTCGGCCAGGCGGCGGAGCTTGGCGATGAACTGATCGATGGGGTAGGTTTTTTCGAGGTCGCGGTCGGCTTTCTCAACATCAGACATGGCGGGTTTCTCGTTGGGGTGATTAAGGACCCGCGAACGATAAACCCGCCGTGTCAGCGTTGTGTGAATGTCATGCGGTGGATTAGTCTTCGTCGGACGTCTTACGGCGTCGGCCGGCCATCAGTCCGATCAACCCGAGCCCGGCCGCGGCGGCGGTGGGGGTGGGCACGGCCTGGACCGCGGCCCGGCCGAAGACGTTGACTTCCTGTTGCAGGAAGACGGTGGTGCCCGACGCGTCGCGGTTGAACTGGACGGGGGCGATCTCGATTTCCTTGATCACCAGCTCGACCGCGTCGATCTGCCAGTCCGACCAATCGATCGCCTGGGCCGAGGCGGGCAGTTCTTTGGCGAAGTTGGCCAGGAAAAAATCGGGTTGCTGGTCGGGCAGCGCGGTGAGGCGGGAGTTGACCACCCGGCCGGCGGGCTGGGTCAGGGCGGCGACAAAGTCGTTGAACCCGGGGTCGTTGTCGGCGGTGGCGACGAGACGGGTGCCGTCGTCATCGGTGGTGAGCTGGCGGTTGGTAAACAGGGTGCCGTCCATCGGGCCCAGCACGTTGATGATCGCGTTGCCGGGTTGAGCGAAGCCGATCTCGACGCGGAGGGTGTCGTAGTCGACGACTTGTCCGCTGCCGCCGTTGGCCGTGAAGAGGGTGTCGATGAGTTGGCTGCCGGCGGGCACGCTCGCGGCGTGCGCGGCCGAGGACAGGACGGCGGCGGTGAGGGTGGCTGCGATCATCGACGAGCGGAAAAACATAGCGGGCTCCGGTAAGAAGGTGGAATGCGATAAACATGCTCCACGCGTCGCGGTCGGCAAGGGAAAAGCGGGGTCCGGGAGATCGGGCTTGGGCGGGGTAGGGGTTGTGACGGTTGTGCCTGCTGTGTGGCTCGACCGGGTGTGGTTGGTATGTTGTCGTGCTTGTCCCCGAGCTGTAGCCATACCCCCGCGAATCGAGACCCGTATGTTTCAGACCCAAGTGATTGAAAGCGGCCCCCTGCGTATTGAGGTGGTGCCCGAGCTCGGCGGGAAGATCATTTCGATCCGCGACCAGCGCAACGGCTACGAATGGTTGTGGTCGGCCGACCGCGAGGCGGCGTTGTTCGCCAACGACCCCAACGATGCGTTCGAGGACAGCATGATGACGGGGATCGACGAGTGCATCCCGACGGTGGCGCCGTGCGAAGTCGGCGGCTCGCCCTTGGCCGACCACGGCGAGGCGTGGAGCAAGCCGTGGGAAGTGCTTCCGCAAGATCCGGGTGGGCCAGAGCGCATCGCGATGCGGGTCGAGCTCTGCGCGGGGGCGTTGGTCTTTTCGCGCAGCCTGCAGGTCGAGGGCGACACCGTGTTGCTGGATTACGCGCTGCAGAACCCGACGGACGCCGAGGTGCCGGTGTTGTGGTGCATTCACCCGTTGTTCACCCTCACGCCAAGGACACGGCTGCGGATTCCGCGGCTCGCGGGTTGCTTGGGTGAAGTCGAGGCGGCGGTCGGGATGCCGTTGGAGGATGGCCAGGAGGTGGCGTTCCCCGACCTCTCGCCGGGCCTCAGCTTCGACGGCGCCAGCTTCCCCGAGGGCAGCTGCACGAAGCTCTTTTACCCGCTTGATGCGCAGCGGGGCCAGACGGTCGAGGCGAGCATGGAGGAGCCGGGCGTCGGCGTGTTGACGATGGCGTTTGAGGCGGGCGAGTGGTTGAACACGCTGGGGATCTGGCTGGACCGCGGCGGGTGGCAGGGCTACCAGCACCTGGCGATCGAACCCACCAACGCGCCCTACGGCCGCCTGAGCGACGCCATCGCCCACGCCCCACGCGATGATGTTTTTCTGCAGCCGCAAGAAGAAAAACGTTGGCAGCTTCGGCTGCGGGTCGAAGCGAACTAACGCGGCTCAGACCCGCACCAGCGTGCACAACGCGTTATCCCACCGCCACTCGGTTTGGTCCATGGTCAAGTGGACGCCGCCGAACCAGCGATCGATGCCGTTGGCCTTGATGAAATCCGCTTCACCGGACAGAAGTTGGCGCCCGAAATCGGTCAGCTCGAGTCGGGTGTCCGCCGTCACGCGTTCATCTCCCGCGGCCATCACCATCGGCGGTGTCGGCGCATCGACCAAGCGTTGGAGGTAGTGATACACCACCGCGTCGCCGAGGAACGGGGCGGCCTCGCGCGCTTGAGTTTTGGCAAAGAGTTCGGATGCGGTGAGCGATTCGGCTTGCAGTTCTTCGAGCAGGAGTTGTTCGGTGAGGCCCAGGCCGTTGAAGGTGGAGGGGTATTGTTGGAAGTGACGCCGAAGCGCTGCGTCGAGGAAGGGCAAGTGCGCGGTGTCTCGGTCGAGCCAGCTCCGAAGTTGCTGGGGATCGCAGCTGCAGAAGTCTTCCCAGACGCGCTGCCCGAGTTCGATGTGGTCGGCAGTGAGGGGCAGGCGGGTGTCGAGCAGCGAGATGATCTGGTCGGGTTGGAGTTGGCCCAGGCCGAGGAAACGCGGGATGCCGGGGAATTCGCCGATGCAGATCAGGCTCACCCGCGAACGCGTCGCGGGGTCGTGCTGCGCGAGCCAGTGGAGGTGGCGGATCAGCAGCAGCTGGTCGTACAGGTCGTGTTCAAACCAGAAAACCCGTTCCCTTCCGTCGCCCGGGTTGGCGAGTGCGGCGTCGGCTGCCGCCATGTGTTTTTGGATGCCAACGGCGTCGCCGAAGCCCATGGCAGCGAGGTGTTCGGCCCGGGTCTGACGCCAGGCGTCCGGCGAGACGCGGACCGGCGTGGGGCCTTCGTGAAGGATGTCGGACCAGACGACGATCGGGTCGGGCGGCTCGGCTTGGCGGAGTTGGTCCGCGGCCGCGTCGCCGTTCATCACATGCAGGCAGCCGAGCTCGGCTTGAGCGACAAGGCTGTTGGATGCCTGTTGTTCGCGAAAGATGTCGTGGGCCATGTCGGGGATGCCTTCAGTGGTGTCGGGGAACAGATCGCTGAGCCGGCCGCGGGCACGGCTGAGCAGAGAGCGGGCGGTTCCGGCGGGGATGTCCAGGTGCTGCGCGACCTGTTGGGTGCTGAGCCCGTCGAGGTGGAACAGCAGCAGGGGGGCACGGTAGCGCGGGGGGAGTTGGTCCAGGGCGCGATTAAGCTGCTCGGCCCACTCACGGGCATCGAGGTGGTCGCCGGGCCGGTGGGTCGCGGCGAGCGGTTCACTCGCGTTGTCGTGGTCCAGCGAGAGCGTGTCTCGCCGGGTACGCAGGCGGTCGATGCTGCAGCCGAACACAATCCGCATCAGCCAGCCGCCGAAACGCTGCGGGTCGGCCAGGGCGTCGAGGTTCTGCATCGCCCGGATCGCCGCGTCCTGAACCGCGTCGTTCGCATCCGCGTCGTTGCGGAGGATCGAGAACGCGGTGGCGTACATCGGCTGATCGTAAAGCGACAAGAGCGTGCCGAACGCCTCGGTGTCGCCGTGGTTGCGGAAACGATGGATGAGACTGGTTGGATCGGGTGTCGTCATGGTGTGTCTACAGTCATGACGGATCGGGCGGGCGATGTGCTGCAACGGCGTAACGATATTCGGCAGAAAAAGTCTCACGCCCCGGGCGGTCAGAGCAACGGGCCGAGCAGGCGGGCGGTGTTGTCGAGGAGGCGGGTGCGGAGGGGGCGGTTCTTCCAGTCGTCGAGGCTGGCCATGTTGCAGTTCATGAGGTAGGACTGCTGGAGGCTGGTGAGTTTGCGTGAGAAGTTGGTGTCGTAGATGAACAGGGTGAGCTCGAAGTTGAGGTAGAACGAGCGCATGTCGAGGTTGACCGTGCCGAAGGCGGCGAGGTGGGAGTCGATGGTGACGGATTTGGTGTGCAAGAGGCCGTCGCGGTACTGGGCGACTTTCACCCCGGCCTGGAGCAGGTCGCCGAGGTAGGCGTTGCTGGCGTGACGCACGAGGAACGAGTCGTTCTCCTTCGGCAGGATGATCAGCGTGTCGACGCCACGCGCCGCGGCGGAGGTCAGCGCGATGAGCAGCGCCTCGTCGGGGACGAAGTAGGGCGTGGTCAGCGTGATCGATTCGCGGGCGGCGTAGATCGCGCCGATGAGCAGGCGGTGGATCGACTCGGGGTTGAGCGACGGGCCCGACGGCACCGCCTGGACCGACGCGCCGGGCTTCATGACGCCTGTCGTGTCCTCATCAGAGGGAACAACCGCCCCGGAGCCGCGACCCAGTTGTCCCAGGTCTTCCTGAGTTTCGAGCTGCCAGTCTTCGAGGAAGGTCATGCCCAGCGCCTCGACGGCCGGGCCCTGGACGCGCACCATCGCGTCGATCCACTTGCCGACGCCCGCGTCTTGTTTGAAGGTGTTGGGGTCGATCATGTTCAGCGATCCGGTGTAGCCGATGTGGTCATCGACGATCAGCAGCTTGCGGTGGTTGCGTAGGTCCAGCCGACGGAAGATCGCCCGGAACAAGCCCGCGGGCAGCGACGCGACAATCTGCACCCCGGCGCTGCGCATCGCTTTGAGTTTTGGGGATCGGCGGAGGAAGGTCTTGCTGCCGACCGCATCGACCAGGATACGGCAGGTCACGCCGCGCTCGGCGGCGCGGATCAGGGCGTCGGCGATGAGGTCCACGTCTCCGCCGTCCGCCCAGATGTAGAACTCCAGGTGCACGCGGTTTTGCGCCGCGTCGATGTCTCGGGCCATGGCTTCGAGCGCATCGTGGGAGTCGTCGTACAGGTCCAACTGGTTGCCGGGCAGGGCGGGCATGCCCGAGACGCGTGTCGCCTGGCGGTGGATCGGCTGGGCGTCGACGGGCAGCGCTTCCCAATCGGGCTGGGGCCGCTGCTCGCGCAGCTCGGAGCGCCAGCCGGCGAAGGCGTTGTGCAGCTGCACGGTGGCTTGAGCCCGGCGAGAGCCCAAGCGGTTTTCGCCGAGGATGAGGTAGATGCCCGCACCGACGAACGGGATGAGCAGGATCAGCGTGAGCCAGGACAGCGAGACGCCGACCGAATGCCGACGCATCACGACCCGTACCGAGAGCCCGACGCGGATGACCAGGTCTGCGATGAAGATCAGGTTCGCCACGAGGGTGGCCTCGTCGGCGTAGTCGGCGATCTCGGCGAGCAGCAGCGGTAGCGGCATCAGGGGGCTCGGACGGGGCGAGTGGTTCAACACAGCCTAGTGCAGCCGGGCGCGGGGCGGAGGCTTTGCGGTGTTGGAACCTCAATAAACTTTGCGGCCCCGGGTGCGGGGCGCCGGGCAGCGTCGAAAGGCCATTGTCCACAGCAACTTACGGTTGTGTGGATTCCAATGATTATCGGCCAGCGGGCGGGCTTCGGTTGACGGTTTCGGGGGTTGAGGGTGATGATGGGGCGTTAGGCACCCGATGAAACTGTTCGCGGGGCGTTTTCTGTCCTTAGGATCATTCAAGCTGTGCGATATCGATTTAGAGGACTACTGCGCGAGACCGGCAAAGCGGTGGAGGGCCACGTCGAGGCCCCCACGGTCGATCAGGCCTATGACCTGATGGCCGACAACGGCATCGTCTGCGAGGCGATGCGTGAAGACCCCCGCATGGGCGACTTCACCACGCCCGGCGGCCAGGCCCCCGCGGGGCAACCCGGTGCGGCCCCAGGCGAAGGCGGCGCCCCCGATGAATTCACCAGCGCGATCGACTCGGCGCTCGATACCAGCTCCACGCAAGTCAATGTGGACGACCTCTGGCGGCGTTACCGCGGGCAGAAGGTCCGCGTCATCGACCGCGACAAGATCCGCCAACGCGTCATGAACGTCGTGACCAAGGCGCTGCAGCAATCGGTATCCGGCAAGGACGACCGCGACCAGACCCTCGAACGGGTTGAAGAAGCGCTGGGCAAGATGTTCGGCGACAACAACAACCTCACCAGCGAACTCTCGCCCCAACAGGTGGCGATGGAAGACCAGATCAATCGGCTCAACAAGGTCGTCATGACCATGGAGAAGTCGATGGCCCAGCTCACCATGGCCATGCGCCGTGGCGGCGGCTGGGGCGGCGGATCGGCCGACCACAGCACCCGCGGCGACATGATCAAGGCGGTCAAAGACCCCAAGAACGACAAGGTCCTGCTGGAGATCTTTGAGAGCAACCTCAAGCTGCAACGCGGCACTAAGGAAAAATCCCCGGACCCCAAGGCGTCGTCCTAAACCGCCGATAACACCCAAAGATTCGAAACTTCCCCGCGAAAGCCCTACGGTATTTCCGACAACCCCCGGCCCGACCGTCCCCTGCGTCGGCCCATCGATTAGGAGTAGCTCCGATGAGTAAAGACACCGTTTCCGCCCCCCAAGACGACAGCGTCGCCGCTGAGAACGCGCTGTACTTCGGCATCGACCTTGGCACCAGCCGATCGTCGATCGCCAGCGCCTCGGGCGTCCGCAAAACCGTTGAGTCCTACGTCGGTTGGCCCAAGGACGCGGTGTCGCTCAAGAAGTTCGGCGGCCAGGAGATCATCTTCGGCAAGACCGCCCTGGACAACCGCATGTCGCTGGACCTCTACCGCCCGCTGGCGGAAGGTGTGATCCAGGTCGACAAGGAAGGCGACCGCAACATGGAAGCCGCCCGCGAGCTGATCAACTACCTCGTCGAGATGATCGAGCCCGGCCGCGGCCAAGCGCTCTACGGCGTCGTCGGCGTGCCGTCCGAAGCTTCGGACAAGAACAAAGAAGCCATCATCGAATCGACCAAAGGCATCTTCGACTCGGTCATGATCGTCACCGAGCCGTTCTGTGTGGCCTACGGCCTGGACCGGATCAGCGACGTGCTCGTGGTCGACATCGGTGCGGGTACGACCGACCTCTGCCGCATGCACGGCACCGTGCCCTCGGCCGACGACCAGATCTCGCTGAACGTCGCCGGTGACGCTGTCGACAAGAAGATGATGGAACTCATCAACAAGAACTATCCCAACGCCCAGGTCACGATCAACATGATCAAGCGGATGAAGGAGAAGTTCGGCTACGTCCACCACGCCAAGGACAAGATCGAAGTCGAGTTCCCGGTCAACGGTAAGCCCACCCCGCACGACGTCACCGACATCGTCCGCGAGGCTTGTACCATCCTGGTCGATCCGATCGTCGAAGCGATCCACAAGCTGATCGCCACCTTCGACCCCGAGTTCCAGGACACCCTCCGCGGCAACATCATCCTCTCGGGTGGTGGTGGCCTGATGGACGGCCTGAACAAGGCGATCGAAGACAAGCTCGACCGCGTCGGCGGCGGCAGCGTCACCGTTGTCGAAGAGCCGATGTACGCTGGTGCGAACGGCGCGCTGCAACTGGCGCTCGACATGCCCCCGAGCTACTGGCAGCAGCTCAAGTAAACCTGCCGACAACCCAGAATCTCAAAAGCCCTGCCGTTTCGACGGCCGGGCTTTTTTACGAAGCGATCGCGTCGGTCGTTCTCACGGCCGGGCGCAAAAAAATCACGGCCGGGGTTCGATCGTGGTGCGATGAACTCGGCCGTGATTGAGTAAGAGGTGTGGGAATGTCAGGCCGCGGCGATCCGCTCGAGGCGGGTCTTCACGGCACGGCCGAGCTTGCCGGCGGCTTCGCTGATGGACTTGTACAGATCGTCGCTGGCGTGGTCGACGGCGAACGGCTGCTGCCCGGCGATGCGGGCCTCCATTGTGACGCGCTTGTCGTCTGACGCGGATTTGCTGGCGTTGTCGTCGCGGAGGTGGACCTCAACCCGGGTGACGCGGTCTGCGACGTGGCGTAGGGCCGAGGTGACGGATTCGGTGGCCGAATCGATCAGGGCCTGGCTGGATTGGATGTCGCCTGCGTTCACTTGCACGATCATGAGGTTCTCCTTTAATGAAAGGGGGAATGGAACTGTGAATCGTACGAACGGCAGCGACGCGGGATCGGAAATCCGCGTGGTAATTTTTGCATTTCAGGCATAGGCTTATCGGTATGTCGACCGAGAGCCCCGCTGTTTCCGAAACGGTTTCGCCGCAGCTATCTGGCAAGACGCCGTGGCTGGCCGTGGAGATGTCGGCGGTGTTCCTTGTGCTGCCCGCGTTGATCGCATTTGTGCCGATCAAGGTGCCGTTGATCCCGCTGCTGGTGGTGATGGCGTTGACGTGTCTCTGGCTGCTGCGTCGCGACCCGTCGTTCGACCGTCGGCAGCTCTGGAACGCGAAGGTGATCCGCCGGGCGGACCTGCTTTTCATCCTGGGACGTTTTGCGGTGTTGGCCGCAGTGTTGGCGGGGCTGTTGCAAGTGTGTCTGGGTAAAGAGATTTGGGGGCTGAAGTTTCCGCCGGAGATGTGGATGCTGCCCCGGTACAAGCCGTGGATCTGGGTGGCGGTGATGGTGGGGTACCCGATCGTGTCGGTGCTGTTGCAGAACGTGGTGTGGCGGGCGTTTTTCTTCCACCGCTACCGTTCGTTGTTTGGGACGGGCGTGGGCATGGTCGCGGCCTCGGCGGTGGCGTTCGGGTGGGTGCACGTGGTAATGCTGAACTGGTTCGCGGTGGTGGCGACGCTGGTCGGGGGCGTGATGTTTGCGCAGACCTATCGCCGAAGCGGCTCGATGCTGCTGTCGTCCATCGAGCACGCGCTCTACGGCTGCTGGGTCTTCACCGTGGGCTACGGGCTGATGTTCCTGTACGGCAGCCTGCCGCCCGAAGCACGGGAGATGCTCCGCTCGGCGGGGGGCTGAGCACGGAAGCTTCCGAATGTGTTGGTTGCCTTACTCCCCTCCCTTGAGGGAGGGGCCGGGGGAGGGTGCATGGCCTGTGATAATGCCGCGGTTGAGGGCAAGGTTTCACACCCTCCCCTAACCCCTCCCTCAAGGGAGGGGGATAAACCGCCATCGCACGATCAACCGTCTTACGCGGCTTTGAGCTTGGGGCTCTGGCCGACGGCGGGCGTGGTGATTTTGAACGCGCGGCGGTTGAGCCGTTGACGCTCGGCGTCGAGCTCGCGGCCGAGCTTGGCCTGGGCGTCACGCAGGTTACGCAACGCGGTCCACTCGGCTTCGAGTTCGCTGCGCATCTCGGCGACCTCGGCACGGTCGTTCTCGACCTGCGACTGAGCCTGGGCGAGCTGTTCGAGCTCGGCGTTCAGCTGGGCGTGGGTCCGGGCCATCGCTTCCTGGCGGGTGGCGAGCTGCTCGGCGTGGTCGTTGAGCTGCTGCTCACGGGTCTCCAGCGTGGCGGTGGCGCTCTTGTGCCAGTTCTGCAGGGAGACGCAGTGCTGTTCGAGGTCGGCCATGAGGGCCGCGCCGTCGGTCATCGGCGGCGTGGGCACGGCGGGGGCTTCGGCGGGAACGGCGGCAACCGGTTCGGCGGTCTTCTTCTTCAGGGTGCGTCGGGGCATGGTGGTCTCTCTTGTCGCGGGGAAAACAGGGAAAGCGATCCTTGGTTGCATCGGGAAGATCCGGGGTCGGCTTGAGCGCTTGATGCGGGTTATGCGGGATAGGTTCCGGGGCCCGCGTTCCCGCATCTCTGTGAAATTCCGATAAATCAGGGTTCCCCGAACCGCGGCGACGCGTAAGATCAAAGTATGTTTGATCGACGCGATTTTTTACGGTCCCTGATGGGAGTGACCGCGGGTTTGGCGATCGGCCGACCCGCTTTGGCGGGCGAGGCACAAGCCGGAGCGGCGGCGATGGCCAGCCCGCCCACCGAAGACCGGCTGGGCAAGCTCCTGCCGATGCGGCGGATGGGACGCACCAACGAATGGGTGACCACGCTGGGCCTCGGCGGCTCGCACATCGAATACCGCGGACGCATCTCGATGAAAGAGGCCCAGGCCATCATCGAAAGCGCGATGGAAGAGGGCGTGCGCTTCTTCGACAACGCCCAGCAGTACGGCAACGGCGAGGCGGAGCGCCGCTTCGGCCAGTTCCTCACGCCCAAGTACCGCGACGTGATCTACCTCATGTCCAAGACCCAGGCGACCACCCGGAAGCAGGCCGAGCGCGACATGGACGAGTGCCGCAGCCGGATGAAGGTGGATGTGATCGACCTGATGCAGGTCCACCACATCGCCAGCCCCGAGGACGTCGATCAACGTATCGACGCGGGGGTCGTCGATGTCCTGCTCAAGGCCCGCGAGGAAGGCAAGATCCGCCACCTCGGGTTCACCGGCCACGACACGCACCGCGCCCACCTGCACATGCTCAAACGCCTCGACGCGATGGGCGTGGAATTCGACACGGTGCAGATGCCCATGAACGTGGTCGACCCGAGCTACGAAAGCTTCATCCTGGAAGTCCTGCCCGCGCTGGTCGAGCGCGACTACGGCGTCTTGGCGATGAAGACGCTGGCGTTCGGTCAGATCGTCGGTAAGAACGAGGGCTGGGGACGGAAGAACAGGGTTGCGCCGAAGGTGGTGCCCGAGAAGATGACGCTGGCCGAGGCGTTGGGTTTTGTGTGGTCGCTGCCGGTGAGCACGATCATCAGCGGCATGATGTCGCCGGAGATGGTGCGGGAGAACGCGGCGTTGGCCCGGGCTCACGTGGACCTGACCGAAGAGCACCGGCTGGCGTTGATCGACAAGGCATCGGAGTTTGCGGGGCCGGATACGGAGTTCTACAAAGACAGGGTTTAAACGCGGCGATGTTTTTTTGGCTGTCGGGTCGCCTGCGCGGCGAGCGGCAGGGGCTCTGCCCCTGCACCCCGTAAACAGCCACTAAGACACGAACTGCCGTCCGACGGCGAGCCAGATGGGCATAGTGAGGAGGCTCAGGGCGGAGGTCGACAGCGCGATGATCGTGGCGGTGGGGGGGTGGCCGCCGAAGTGGCGGGCGAGCAGGATCGGGAAGATGGCCGAGGGCATCGCGCTGTGCAGGAGCATGACGCGTTGGAGCTCGACGCTTGCGCCGCCGCCGGGCAGGTGCGAGCCGATTAGCCCCGAGCTCCCCAAGGCCACGGCGAGGCCGAGGAACATCATCGGTAGCAAGCCCAAGCGCAGGATGCAGCCGGTCGTGATGATCGCGCCCGCTCGGCCGAGTGCGCCGCCGTCGACCTTCGTACGGCGGAGCCCGCCCAGCGCATCCACCATCGTCGCGCCGATCAAGAGCAGCGCCACGGGGATCGCGCAGCTCGCCAGCCAATCGATGCCCTGCCAGATGAAGCCCGTGGCCCCGGGCCACCACGACCGCGCATCGACCATATGCAGCCCGAGCGCCACGACCAGCGCGATCGATGGGCCGTTGAGCATGCGACGCAGCCCGGACAACCCCAGCGAGCCGCTCACCACCGCGATGCCCAGGGTCCACATCGCCAGGTCGACGCCGACGTTGTTGACGAAGAGCACGCCGAGCATCGGGTCGCCCGGGCCGTAGAGCGACTCGGCGAGCGGGATGGGCAGGTAGCCGTAGTTGTGCAGGCCGACCGCGAGGGCAAACGTCCGCCGCGCTGCGGGGCTCTTGAGTCCGATCTTCGGCCCCAGCATCCAGGCGAACAGCCCGCTGATGCCGAAGGACAACGCGGTGACCCCGAACCCTACGACCGGCGGCAGCCAGACGTTGTTTGCTTCATCGAGCGAGGGGTTGCCCACGACGCTGCGCAGGATCAGGCAGGGCACGAGCACGCGCACCACCACCTTTAGCAGCGAGGCGTCGGCCTCTTCGGTCAGCCAGTTGACTCGGCGGAGCAGGCCCCCGAGCCCGACCACGCCGAACACCGCCAGCGTCGCGGCGAGCACATTCAGCCATTCGTCCATGGGCGGGAGTGTAGCGGGTTGGTTCGCGGATAGGTTGGTTCTACTCCTCCCCCTTGAGGGGGAGGCCGGGTGGGGGTGACGTGTGCTCTGGGTTTACGAGCGTGCCGCGGTTTCGAGAGGCGCCGCACCCTCCCCTAACCCCTCCCTCAAGGGAGGGGAATGGAAGATCGCCTTGGAGCCACCGGTCCTCAGCTGCGGTTCATCATGAACGTCGCGACCTGGTCGAAGAACTGCGTCAGCGGGGCGTGGGTGTCTTCGGGCAGATCGGCCTCGGCCAGCGACTGGCCCATCAACTGGGTCCAGCGGTCCCGCGCCGCCTGGTCGATCGCAAACGGCATGTGCCGCATCCTCAGCCGCGGGTGGCCACGCTGATCGGAATACCGCGTCGGGCCGCCGAAGCGTTGCACCAGAAAGTCGCGCAGCCGCTGCTCGGCCCCCTCCCAATCGTTCTTGGGATACATCGGCCCGAGGATGTCGTCGGCCTTCACCCGCTCATAGAACCCCGCGACGAGTCGGGCAAACCCGTCTTCGCCGATGCGGGTGTACAGCGAGCCGAACGGGTCGACGTCGGGGGTGGGCGGCGTGGTGTTCATCGCGGGTCTCAAACAAAAACGCTTGCGGCAGAACGATCAAAATCGGTCCGCCGCAAGCGTGGGGTGGTCGGAAAGGCTGGGCTCAGCGGTTCTTCAGCTTGGCCAGCAGACGCAGCATCTCGAGGTACAGCCAGATCAGCGTGACCAGGAGGCCGAAGCCCGCGTACCACTCCATGTAGTCCGGGGCGCCTTGCTGGGCACCGCGTTCGATGAGGTCGAAGTCGAGCAGCAGGCTGAACGCGGCGATCCCCACGATGAGCAGGCTGATGCCGATGGACAGCGGGCCGGTGCCGTGGAGGATCGACTGGCCGATACCGAAGAGGCTGAGGACGATTGAGACGAGGTAAAACAGCATCACGCCGGTGACCGCCATGATGATGCCCGCCCGGAGTTTCTCGGTCACCTTGATGATGCGGAAGCTGTAGAGGATCAGCATCGACGCCGCGACCCCCAGGGTGCAACCCACGGCCTGCACGACGATGCCGTTCAGCGGCAGGCCGCCGCTGGTCTGCTGGGCACCGAACGAGGCTTCGTAGATGTACGAGATCGCTCCGAGGAACAGGCCCTGGAGCAGGGCGTAGATCGGCGAGGTGAAGGGCGACCAGCGCGGCTTGAACATCGTGATGAGCGCGACGATGAACCCGCCGATCGCTCCGCCCAGGGCCATGGGCATCGTGTACGAAGCGCCAGAGCTCGCGGCGCTCCACGAGAAGACCGAGGTGCCGACGCAGATCGCCAGGAGGATCAGCGTCTTGTTGACCGCGCCCTGCACGGTCATCACGTCGGGTTTCTCGGCGTCGTACACATCGACGGCCTGGTTGCGGAAGGTGTCGTCATTCAGGGTGGGGTTGCTGCTGAACATAGTTGGGGTGTCCCGGAGGAAAAGGGTGGGTGCAGGTCTGAGGGATATCGTAGCGGGCCCGGGGTCGGCCGGACAAGCGGAATAGGGGGCGGGTTTACTGGTCGGCGAGCATCTCGGCGAGGAAGCCCTTGAACAGCCGGCGGTGCTCCTCTTCGTCGCCCTTGAGCGCGATGCAAAGGTCTTGGGTCACCGGGTCGATGCCGTCGGTCGCCTCGATGATGGTCTGGTACTGGTCGATCGCGCCTTGCTCGGCGTCGATCACGCCGTGGATCACCGACAGCACATCCAGCTGGTTCTCGGGCGGCTGGAGCGAGGTCTGGGCCATGCTGAGCTCCTGCGAGCCGGGCACCCGGCCCTCGAGGACCTTGATCCGCTGGGCGAGTTGCGTGGCGTGAGTCAGTTCTTCCTGGATGTCGGCCGCGAGGGCGTCCTTGATGTGCTTGGCCTTGAAGCCGTCGAGATGGATCGAGTTGGCCAGGTAGTTGGCGACGGTCTCGATCTCCATGTTGTAGCTGATGCGGAGCAGGTCGACGATGGTCTGACGTTGGTTGTCGTCCATGGGTAATCCCGTTGGGGTGAGGGGTTTGTGTGAGTATTACGAAAGATTTTAGCCCCGGTTCGGCAGGCCGGGGGCGGGCCGGGTATCTTCGTCGGCATGAGATACGCACTGATTATCGCTGGCGGTTCGGGCACTCGTCTCTGGCCGATGTCCACCAAGGAGCTCCCCAAGCAGCTCATCCCCTTCGTCGGCTCGGACGAGCAGGGCCAGGGCGGCCGATCGCTGCTTCAGATCGCCATGGAGCGCCTCGAAGGCCTGCTCCCCGCCGAGCAGATCTACGTCTGTGCGGGGGAATCGACCAAGCAGGTCATGCTCGACAAACTGCCCGGCCTGACCGAGGACCGCTTCATCAGCGAGCCGATGGGCCGCGACACGCTCAACGCCGTGGGCCTGGGCTGCAGCGTCCTGAAGCACAAGGACCCGGACGCCACGGTCGCGATCTTCACCGCCGACCACATCATCGAGCCGGTCGAGGACCTCTTGAAGATCGTCGACCAGGGCTTCCAGCTCGCCGAGGCCAGCGACAAGACGCTCGTCACCTTCGGCATCGCCCCCACCCACGCCGCCACGGGCTACGGCTACCTCCAGCTCGGCGACGCGATCGACGGCGGCGGGTTCGTGGTCGACCAATTCAAAGAAAAACCCGCCGCGGACATTGCGGACGGCTACTTCGCCGCGGGCCCCGAGAAGTACCTCTGGAACTCGGGCATGTTCGTGTGGCAGGCCTCGGCTGTGATGGGTTGCATCGAGAAGTATGCTCCGGAAAACTTCGCCAAGCTCGACGACCTCGGCAAAAACTGGGACACCCCCGAGCGCGACGCGAAGCTGGCCGAGGTGTACCCGACGCTGGAGAAGGTCAGTGTGGATTACGCCGTGATGGAGCCCGCCTCGGCCGACGAGTCGATGACCGTCGCCGCGGTGCCCATGCCGCTGAGCTGGCTCGACGTCGGCAGCTGGCCGAGCTTCGCCGACACGCTGGAGAAAGATGGTGACGGCAACGCCTCATCCGGCGGCCGGACTGTGCATGTCGAGAGCAACAACGTCCTCGCCGCGACCAGCGACCCCAGACACCTCATCACCACGCTGGGCTGCGAAGACCTGATCGTGATCCACACGCCCGAGTCGACGCTGGTCTGTCACAAGGACCACGCGGAGAAGATCAAGCAGTTGCACGGGTTGGTGGGTGAGCAGATCGGCGAAGATTATCTATGAGTTTAATTTAGCCGTCGTAGGCTTAGCGTTACAGTGATCGCTATGTCACAAAAGATCGCTAGCTATGACCGCTTTTCGGATGATTTACGGGATGCGATGCGGATTGCAAATCGATTTGCCAAGGCGATGCGATCACGCGAAATCGAGACGCCTCATCTTCTTTATGCTTTGATAAAAGAACCGACTGGGCTAGCTGGTCATTTGCTCAGGTGCCAAGGGTTATCGGCAAAGGAAATAAAGCGTTCTGTTACGCGCCCAGATGCGTCGCAAAGGCAATTTACAATTTTCGGGAAACTTCCACTCTCTCAAAACGGGTGGGGCTACATCAACGACGCAATTGATCACGCCATTGGTGAACGCCATGACTCTGTGGGTACCGCAGGCCTTCTCCGAGTGATGATCTTGCAAGCCCCTCAAGTGATTGACATATTGACAAACCTTAATGTCCCACTGAGTGACTTCGAGAAAGATGTCGCTAAGTATCTTCATAGGCATATGGTCGAGAATCCTGGCGAACCACTATATTTTGATTCTTAAAGTTCTCGGTTTATTTTCGCTAAGTACAGATTTATACTCATATGAGATTCCTCTCCATTGATCTCGGCGGCAAGCGGACCGGCCTCGCGACGGGCGATGACGAGACGGGGATTGTTTCGCCGTTGGATGTGATCGTCACTAGCAACGAAGAGGAGCGGTTGCGGCAGCTGGGGAAGTTTATTGAGGACGAGCAGCCGGACGCGTTGGTGTTGGGGATGCCGTTCAACATGGACGGGACGCTCGGGCCGGCGGCGGCGAAGTCGGTGGCATTGGCCAAGACGTTGACCGAGCGGTTCGGGTTGCCGGTGCACCCGATGGACGAGCGGCTGACCTCGGCGACGGCGGACCAGCAGATGGCCCAGTCGGGGCTTACCCACGGCCAGAAGAAAGCCCGACGCGACGCGCTGGCGGCGGCGGCGATCCTGCGTGATTTTCTGGAGGCCCGGCCCGATCTCGAGGCGGGCGAGGGGTTAGCCGAGGAATAGGCCGTAGGTGATCAACAGCATCGCCGGGCCCACCACGGCCAGGGCGACCCAGCCGACGGTTTGCTTGATCTGCTCGGGGAGCTTGTCGAGCGGCTGGTTTACGATCGCACAGGCCCAGAGCGTCCAGCCCAACAGGAACACCGCCGCGGCTTTGAAGAGCGCTAGTTTGAGTGTGAGCTTTAAGCCTGATTCTGCGGAGCCGGCTTGCTTTTCGGCGGGCGTACTATCGGCGGCGGCGGGTGGCGCCCCGTCGCGCTCTTCTTCAGTCGGCGGCGGGGCGTCGAGCAGGTCGTCGAGCGATTCGAATCCGCTGGTCACGTCGTCGTCCTCGGCGGGCTCTTCCTCGGGCGTGGCTTCTTCGGCCGGTGGGGCCGGGTCGGGTTCGGCTATTGCGGTGGGGGCAGCGAACAGGCCGTCGAGCTGATCGAGTTCGACGGACATCTCTTCCCGCGTCGGCTTCTTTGCTGCTGCTTCCGCTTCGGGTTCGCTGGCTTCGTCGGGATTGCCGAGCAGGTCTTCCATCGATTGGAAATCGCCACCCAGGTCGTCTGCTTCTTCGGCGTCATCCTCAGGAGCGATGGCTTCTTCGGTTTCGGAGCTATCGGCTTCTGGGGTGGATCCGACGCCGAGCAATTCGTCGACGCTTTCGAATTCCCCGCTGATGGCGTCCTCGGCGTGGTCGGCGAGCAGCGTGTCGATCTGCTCGATCAGCGGCGGATCATCGGCCGAGGCCTCGGTGGCTTCGGCGGTTGGGGTTGGCTCGGGTGTGGGCTCGGGCTCGACGGCCTGGGCTTGGGGCTCGGGCGACGCGGCCACGGGTTGGGGCGCGACGGCTTCGGGCTCGTCTTGCGTCTCGGCGATGACATCATCGACCGTGGCGTGGAAGTGGCCTTCGAGGTCTTGGTCATCGATCGGGCCGGCTGTTTCTTCGGCGGTTGGCTCGTCTTGATATTCGTTGATGACTTCTTCGGGGCTGACAAAGCCGGCGGCTTCCTCGGCCTGGGCTTCGTCGAGCAGCGACTGCACCTGTGCGGCCAAGTCGTCCTCCTGGGCATCGAGCTCGGCCCGCGTGGGGGCGGCCGGCTCGTCGTTGGCGTCGGTCTGGGGTGCCGACTGAATCTCTTCGATGGCTTGGGCTTCGGCTTCCTCGGCTTCTTCGATTTCCGCGATGACATCCTGCACCGCATCGAATGCGCCTTGCACCCCGTCGAGCGCCGCCTCGACATCGGCGGGCCCGTCGGCAATCACCTGGTCGTTGGCGGTGTCTTCGGGCGCTTCGTCTTTCTCGTCCACCCCGGACACCTGGGCCATCAGCGCATCGATCTGCGAAGTCAGAGCCTCGGTCTCCTCGGACATGCCGAACTCTTCCTCGAACTCGCTCTCTGCTACCGCGGTGGCGGCGGACGCTTCGTCCTGCTCGCCTGGCGCATCACCGCTCTGGACCTGCTCCAGCAGGGATTCGAGCTGGGCCGCCATGTCGTCGGGCGAGTCGTCTTGGGTTTGGGGAGGTACGTCAGTCATGTCCACACGCGGGGTGGGTTGGGCGCATTACGTAGCGCACTTGCATGGATTTATCGACATAAAACCCGTGTTAATCCACCGCGGGGCGTGAATCCCCGAAAACGCTGAAGGGTGATATCTGGGATACTTCGGGCGAGGATTTGCCCATGCCCCCGCGATTCTTTTGTTCCAGCCTGCCCGCCGCGTCATTATCGGAAGCGGCCGATTCGCCCGAGCGGTTCTGCACCCTGGGGCCGGACGAAACAAAGCACGCGCGGAAGGTGCTGCGGCTGCCGGTCGGGGCTTCGATCGAGGTTTTTGACGGCAGCGGCCGGCTCGCCGAGGCCGAGGTCGTGGCGTACGAACGGGATGGCGGTGGCCTGACCCAATGCCGTCTCGGCGGGGTGCGCGAGGTGCCGGAGGTATTCCCGAGGCTGACTGTGGCGACCGCGATCCCCAAAGGCCCGCGGGCCGAGGCCATGGTGAACCAGCTCGGCCAGCTCGGCGCCGACGTGCTCGTGCCCGTGCAGAGCGAGCGGAGCGTGGTCGAGCCCGGTGCGGGCAAGGTTGAGCGATACGAGAAAGCAGCGCTGGCCTCGGCCAAGCAGTCGGGCCGTCCGAGGCTGATGGCGGTCGAGCCGATGGCGACGTTGGGCGAGGTGCTGGCCCGGCCCAGCGACGTGAAGCTGATCCTCGACCCGCGCGGGCAACCCATGCCCGGGTTGTCGGATCAACTCCAAACGGCGAAAGACGTATTGGTCCTGGTCGGCCCGGAAGGGGGGTGGTCCGAGGGTGAGCTGGCCGAGGCCCAGTCGGCGGGATGCGTGCGGTGGCGCATGGCCGAACACGTCCTGCGGATCGAGACGGCGGCGACCGCAGCGGTGTCGATCCTGCGCTACCTCACGGCGTGAATAATCCGGGGATCAGTCGATGGGCTGGGCGTCTTGCGTGAAGGCCGGGTCGGCGTATTCCCGGGTGGACGACTCGGGCGTGGCGTGCACGACCGCGATGTTCACGGGCTCGGGCCAGAGGTATTTCGCGGCGAGCTGGTCAATCGCAACCGCGCCGCCGACCGCCCCGGCCCCGATCCCGAGGATCGCGACGACGGGCACCACAAACAGCTTTCCATACTTCTTCCAAAACACCGCGGGGCCTCCTGATCAATGAACCTGAAACGGATGAAAAGCGGGCAACATTCCCCCGGTCCCGGCTCCCGATAACTCAACGATACAGATCGCCGGGAGGCAAACGGAATCCGCGGGTTTTCCCTTTTTGATGGCCTGAGTAGCCGCGGTCCAGCCGCCCCTGTTGGGTCGGCTAGCGGTTCGGCGGACACGGCTCTATCCTTCGTGTATGTCCAGCTCTTCCCCCGCCCCGACCCGCAGCGGCCCGCCCGCGCCACCGCCCGCTCCCGACCTCCGTGAGCACGGCGGCGGCGGCCAAACCTCCGACACCCGCATGTTCATGCAGCTCCTGGCCTTCACCGGGTGCCGAGATACCGCCGCGGTGGTAGAGGATGTGAAACAGAACGCCAAGACGGGGGCCGTGGTCTACGAAGACCTCAACGACCCCTTCGGCGTGGCGGTGTTGAGCTTCTCGACTGACCCGGCCGACTTCGTGGCGCACACCCGGGCGCTGGTGCAGAACGGGCCGTTGGCCGAGCTGACGCCGCGCCCGCGGTACACCATGTTCGGCCGATCGTATTCGTTGGGTTATGAGCGCGATCTTGAAGACACGCTGGTCGGCCGACCGAAGCGTCACGCGCTCGACCCCAAGATGCCGTGGGTCGTCTGGTACCCGCTGCGGCGGAGCGGCGCGTTCACCCGCCTGCCGGCCGAGGAGCAGAAGACCATCCTCAAAGAGCACGGCACCATCGGCTTCTCGTTCGGCGGGGCGGGCGTGGCCAGCGACATCCGCTTGGCCTGCCACGGCCTGGACGCCAACGACAACGACTTCGTCATCGGGCTCATGGGCCCCGAGCTCACCCCGCTGTCCCAGCTCGTGCAGACCATGCGCGGCACGGTGCAGACCTCGACGTATCTGGAAAAGCTCGGCCCGTTTTTCGTGGGACGTGTGGTGTATCAGTCGCCGATGGAAGCGTGAATTGTTTGTCGAAGATTAGCGCAGGTCGGTTTCAGTCCCGGCCGATGAATCTGTGATAATGTGACGGGGATTGCCGTATTTTGCCCTTGAAAACCCCGAATCTTTGGAGTTGGGACCCATGTCGCTAGATGAACGTTACGCCGCGGTTCACGCCACCCTCGAATCCGTCGGCCAGGCACACGTGCTCGCCCACTACGCCTCGCTCGACGACGCTCAAAAAGAGTCGCTGCTCAGTGAATGCGAAGGCATCGACTGGCCCGAGGTCGCCCGGCTGATCGAGACCCACGTCAAGAACAAGCCCGAGTTCGAGCTCTCCGACGACATCCAGCCCGCGCCGTGGTACCCCCACGTGCCGCACGCCAATCTGGAAGCCAAGTACAACGAAGCCCGCGCCCTGGGTGAGAAGCTCGTCGGCGAAGGCAAGGTCGCGGCGTTCACCGTGGCGGGCGGGCAGGGCACTCGTCTGGGTTGTGACGGGCCCAAGGGCACGTTCCCCGCGTCGCCGATCCGGGGCACGACGTTGTTTGCCTGTTTCGCCGAGTACCTGCTCAAGGTCGAGGCGAAGTACGGCAAGGCGGTGCCGTGGTACGTCATGACCAGCCCGATCAACGACGCGGCCACCCGCGCGTTCTTCGAAGAGAACAACCACTTCGGCCTGGACGCGGCCAACGTGATGATCTTCCCCCAGGCCATGATGCCCGCCATCGACATGGCCTCGCACAAGGTGCTGCTGGAAACCCCGTCGAGCCTCGCCCTCTCGCCCAACGGGCACGGCGGCTCGCTCAAGGCGCTGTGGACCAGCGGCGCGATCGCCGACATGAAGCAGCGCGGCGTCGAACAGATCAGCTACACCCAGGTCGACAACCCCACGGTCCGCATGATCGACCCGCTGTTCATCGGGCTGCACTCGCTCGACGAAGCGCAGATGTCCAGCAAGATGCTGCCCAAGGCGTTCCCCAAGGAAAAGCTCGGCAACTTCTGTCTGGCCGACGACAAGATGACCGTGATCGAATACTCGAACCTGCCCGACGAACTCGCCGAGCAGACCACCGAAGACGGCGAGCTGCGTTTCCGCGCGGGATCGATCGCGCTGCACTGCATCAACGTGGATTTTGTGGAATCGATCAACACCTCGCCCGAGGGTTTCAGCCTGCCGTTCAACCGGGCGGAGAAAAAGGTGCCTTTCCTCGACGAAGCCACCGGGCAGACCGTCAAGCCCGAGTCGCCCAACGCGGTGAAGCTCGAGACGTTCGTGTTCGATGCGCTGCCGATGTGCGAGGACTCGATCGTGTACGAGACCGACCGCGTGGATGAGTTCGCCCCGATCAAGAACGCCGATACCCCCGAGGGCGAAGCGGACGCGACCGACAGCCCCGCGTCGAGCAAGAAGCTGCAGACCGAACGCGCCGCACGCTGGCTCGAAGCGGCGGGTGTCGAGGTTACGCGTGACGCGGACGGCGCGGTCGAGGCGGTGATCGAGATTAAGCAGACCACCGCGATCTACCCCGAAGACCTGAAAGCCGTCGAGCTGCCCGTGGCGATCCGCCCGGGTGACGAAGTGCTGCTCTGATTTCGCGTATTAATCCGACGCTTTGACTAGGAGGCGTGTGGCCCATGGCCGAGGCGCGGCCGAACATCCTCATCTTCATGACCGATCAGCAGCACGGCGGCACCGTGCTGCCCGGCCATCGGCTCAAAGCGCAGACACCCACGCTCGACCGCTTCCAGCAGCAAGCGACCACCTTTAGCCGTGCGTACTGCCCGGCCCCGCACTGCTGCCCGTCGCGGGCCACGTTCTTCACCGGGCGCTACCCTTCCGAGCACGGCGTGTGGAACAACGTCAACGTGCCTAATGCGCTCAGCCGTGGCCTGTTCCCCAGCGTCCGGCCGTGGAGCGTGGACCTGAAAGAGGCGGGGTATCAGCTCGGCTTTTCCGGCAAGTGGCACGTCGGCCAGGACCATTCCCCCGAGCATTACGGCTGGGACCTGGTCCACGGCGGCAGCTACGTCACCCCCACCCCCAACGACCGCGAGGCCGAGCTCCGCGCCGCTCAGGCCCAGACCTTGGCCAACATGGACGCGTTCCGCCAACACGTCGCCCCCGAAGACCGCGGCGAGGGCGAGATCATCCGGCCCGGCTACCCGCGCTACGTCCACTACGGCCAGCGCGAAAACCCCTTCGGCGACACCACCACCACCGAGGCCGGCATCGCCAAGATGACATCGATGGCCGCGGCGGGTGAGCCGTGGTGCCAGTACATCGGGACGCTGGGCCCGCACGACCCGTACTTCGTGCCCCAGCGGTTCCTCGACCTGTACGACCCCGACGACCTGCCGCCGCTGCCCGACAACTTCGCCGATGCGATGGACGACAAGCCCGCGCTGTATCGCCGGATGAGCGACCGCTTTGCGCAGCTCAGCGAAGAAGAGCACCGCCAAGCGATCCGGCATTACCTGGCGTTCTGTTCCTACGAAGACTGGTTGTTCGGGCAGGTGCTTGAGGCGCTTGACGCCACCGGGCAGGCCGAGAACACCTGGGTGCTCTACCTCTCGGACCACGGCGACTATGTCGGCGAGCACGGCCTTTGGACCAAGGGCCTGCCCGCGTTCGACGGGGCGTATCACGTCCCCGCGATCGTCCGTCCGCCGGTTTCGATCGATAACGCTTCGAAAGGGCAGTCCGTCGAGGCGATGGTGAGTCTCGCCGACTTCGGGCCGACGTTCGCCGAGGCGACCAAAGTAGAGACATACCAGGCGATGTCGGGCGAGAGCCTCATGCCGTGGTTCGGAAGCGAGTCCCCTGCCGAGTGGCGCGACGCGATGTTCTTCCAGACCAACGGCAACGAGGTCTACGGCATCCAGCGCACCATCATGACCGACGACTGGAAACTGACCTTCAACGCCTTCGACTACGACGAGCTCTACGACCGCAAGGCCGACCCGGGGCAGGTGACCAATCTCTACGGCAAGCCGGGCTACCAAGACATCCAGCGCGAGCTCTACGCTCGGCTCTGGACGATGATGCTCGATCACCGCGACGACTACATGAACCCCTACATCTGCACCGCTCTCGCGGACTTCGGACCCGGCTTGGCCCGATCGGAATGAACGCGGTCGGCTATGATTGCACGATGCGAAATGCACTCTTGCTGTTGGCGGGTTGGCTGTTGGTCGCGGTATCGTGCGACCGGCAGGCCGAGGTCCGCACGGCAGGGGCGGCGTCGGCTCAAGAGGTGTCGGGTGTGAGCGAACCGGTGTTGCGCGAGGCCTCGGTCATGCGTGGCGTGGTGGTGAGTTGCTACCGCTGGGGGCCCGGGGAGTGGGACGGGCCCGCCATGGAGCCGTTGCTCGATGAGTTGGGCCAGCTCGGCGTCAACGCCATACAGATCCATCCCTACGCCGGGATCGATCGCGACGGCGGGGTGGCCTACCGCCCGGGCCCGGTGACGCCCGCCACCGTGAAACCCATCGAATGGGCCAACGAGCGCGGCATGGCCACGCTGCTCAAACCCCACCTCGCCTACTGGGGCAGCGGCTTCGACTGGCGGGGCGAAATCGCGTTCGACACCGAGGCGCAGTGGCAGCGTTTCTTCCGGGAGTACGAAGCGTTCATCGTGCATCAGGCGGAGTTGGCCGAGCAGACCGGGGCGCAGGTGTTTGCGGTCGGCACGGAGCTGCAGAAGACTTTGCACCGCGAAGACGAATGGCGGCACCTGATCGCGGCGGTGCGTGAGGTGTATTCGGGGAAGCTGACCTACGCCGCCAATTGGGACCAGACGGGCAACGTGCCGTTCTGGGATGCGCTGGACATGATCGGCGTGCAGTTCTATTTCCCGTTGAGCGAAGCGATGCCGCCGAGCGACGACGATCTGCGGGCGGGGATGCGCAAGTGGCTGTCGCGGCTGCGCGAGTTCTCGGCCGAGCTGGGCAAGCCGGTGATGCTGACCGAGCTGGGGTATGCGCAGTCGGAAGAGGCGGCGCTCCAGCCCTGGCTGGATGCGCGGGTGGGCGACCGCGCGGCGGGCGCGGCGCTGAAGCTGCGTTGCATGAAGATCGCGCTCGAAGAGGTCGCGGCCGAGCCCGCGGTGTCGGGTGTGTTCCTGTGGAAGTGGTTCCCCGGCGACCGGGACCACAGCGACGAGTTCGTCCTGCAGTACGACGCGATGCGCGAGGTGATCCGCAACGCGTGGGGCAGTGATGACGTGGCGATGCGGCGGGGCGGAGCGGTGCTTGGCGGAGCCCACCCGTGACCGACCGCGACCCGGTGACCGGGGTGCCGACGACCCTACGCGGCTCGGCGGCGCTGCTGTTGTGGATGCTGGGAGCGGCGTCGGCTTTCGCCTCGGTACTGGGACTGCTCGGCGATCGGCCTTGGTTCCTCGATCTTTTTGCACACTTCCGTTTGCAATACGCGGCGGGGCTGGTGATCGCGGTCATCGGGATGGGGCTCCTGAAAAAGTGGGTGTCTACGGGCGTGTTCGGCGCGGCGCTGGTGTTGAATGGGGTCTTGCTTGCGCCGTTGTGGATCGCGCCCGCGCAGCCTCAAAGTGGCGGTCCCGAGCTGAGACTCGTGGCGTTTAACGTGCTGACATCCAATACCCAAAAGCAGGCGGTAACCGATTGGCTCAACACCACCGATGCGGATGTCTTGATCTTGCAGGAAGTCAATCAAGTATGGATCGAACATCTCGATCACGAGTTGGTTGGCTTTTACAGGTTGCAAACCGCTAGTACCCGTGAAGACAACTTCGGCATCGCGGCCTACATCCGAGGCGGCTTGGTGGTTGATGAGTTCGATTCTGTGATCGATACAGCGGAGGTTCCGGCGATCCATGTCGTGCTGGAATTTCAGGGCCAGAAAATTCGCATCATGGGCGTACACACACTGCCGCCGGTAGGTTCTGCTTACTCCCGGTTTCGTCGCGAACAGTTGCGTGATGCTTCGGCAAGGGTGACTCAATCAGAAGAGCCGGTCGTCGTGGCCGGCGACCTCAACGCCACGCGTTGGTCGTCCCCGCTGCGCCGGTTGCTGCGCGAGACAGAGCTGCGTGACTCGGCCGAGGGCTTTGGGCATCAGGGCACCTGGCCCAGCAGTTTGGCGTGGACGGGCATGATCCCGATCGACCACGTGCTGGTGAGCCCGGACATCCGCGTGGAAGATCGATGGGTGGGGCCGGCGTTGGGTTCGGACCATTGCCCGGTGGTGGTGGACCTCGTGCTGCCGTGAGGAAAGGCTACGGGTAACCCCGGGGTTGGGGCAAAAAAAATCCGCAAGCCGGGGAGGAATCCGACTCGCGGGGGTAGAAATGTGGTTGAACTACATTAACCAGTTTAACGCGGTGCTAAAGCGCACCGCAAACCCACCAGACCCGGAATCTGTTATCGGCAAAAGGATGTCAGGACTTACTCGAGGCTCGATCAGCCGTTGATGGCGGTGATCTGGACCTTGAGGTAGTTCTGGCGGTGGCCCTTCATGCGCTTGTAGGTCTTGCGGCGCTTGAACTTCACGACGCTGACCTTGTCGCCACGGCCTTCTTCGAGGATGTCGGCGGTGACCGACACGCCATCGACCAGGGGTTGGCCGATGCGGGCTTCGCCCTCGGGGTTGCCCACGAACATGACGCGGTCGAAGGTGACGCTGGCGGCGTCTTCGGGCAGGTCGCGGACGTCGACCTTGATGACGTCGCCTTCAGCGACTTTGATCTGGGTGCCGGAGTCTTCGATGATGGCGTACATGGCGTAATCTCGGTTTTGAGCAGGGTTTACGGAGGGTGAACCCGGGTCAAATCGGGTTTCACGGATGGATTTCGGGTGTGGATTCGCCGGAGCGAGCCGAGAAGTGTAGCAGAAGGCCTCTGGCAAGGCAATGGCGGGGTGTTCACCGGCCGGGTCGGCCCAGGCGGTAGCTCCACCGCGACGCCCGGCCGAGCACGCGCGTGGGCATCAGCATGCCCTGACGGACATTGGAGTACAGCGACGCGGTCATGTACCGCAGGGCCTCGCGGGTGCCCGTGGCCCGGGGCTCGTGCAGCGTGGTGGCCCAGACCAGCGCCGCGACCCGGAGGCCCATGGACACGAGAAACAGCACGCCGTGGTACGTGAGGATCACCGCCGCCCCCGCCTCTGCCCCCAGCATCCAGGGCACATCCAACACCCACTCGACCCGGAACTCGGGGATCGCCCCGGCGATGACCGCCCCGAGCAACCCCGACAACGCGCCACCCACGCCCAAGATGATCGAGTTGATCGCCACGTAAGCGCTGCCGCCGCGTTGGCCCTTGCGGGTCTCCGCCAGGCCGAGCATGAAGTTGAAGTTCGCGATCTCCAGCCCCGGCCAGCTCAGCGGCGAGATCATCGTGAACAGATACCCCGGCCAGATCAGCTCGGGGGTCACCAGCAGCCACCCCATCGGGCCGAACACAAACATCGTCCCCGCGATCAGCATCACCGGCTTCTTGCCCAGGCGATCCACCAGCTTCCCCCAGATCGGGTAGGCGATCGCGCGCAGGATCATCGGCACCGCGATCAGCAAGAGGTTGGCCGTTAGCGGTGAGAGCTGCGCTTCATCGAAGACGAACAGCCAGACGTATTGCCCGATGAAGCCCAGCCCGAGCATCAGCGTGAAGTTGTAGATGAGGTATCGCTGGAAGTTGCGGTCTTTCAGCGGCGTGAGCAGCAGCCGACCAAACGTGTTGCCCTGATCGCCACGGCTGGGCGCGGGGTCTTTCACGAAGATGAAACACAGGATTTCTGTGGTGCCCAGGATGCCCGCCACCCCCAGCATGATGCTCGCCACGGTGAGAAGCGTCTCGGGGCCGATCACCCCGGCCTGTTTCAACCACCACCCCACGCCGAGCGTTGCGAGCAGCGACAACGGCAGGGTCAACGTGTTGCGCAGCCCCAGGTAGCGCCCGCGCACCCGGCGGGGCACCAGGTCGCTGAACCACGACATAAACGCCGGGCCACCCAGGTGTGCCATGACCCACGAAAAGCCGACCAGCCCCAGCAGGATGAGCCACCGCAGATCGATCTCGCCACCACCCAGCAGGTGAATGACCCGGGGCTCGGGCATCACCCAGGGGATCAACGCCGCGAGGATCCACATCGCCCGGCCGGTGCCCTGGGTGACCAGGAACCACGCCTTGCGTCGGCCGAACCGTTCCTGCACCCAGCTCCCGGGGAGTTGAAACAGCGTTCCGATGAACGGCAGCGCCGCCAACACCCCAAACCCCCAGTCCGGTAGGCCCAGCCCGCGGGCAAACTGCGTCATCGCGGCGCCACTGATGGTCCACAGCCAAAGCGAGCCAAACATCCAGCCGACGATCACCCAGCCCAGCTGACGGCGCAGCGCGATCGTGCGCGGTGAGCGCCCGGGTCTGCCGCCATGGGCCGGGGGTCCGGCGGCGGGGTTCGGGGTTGTCGAGGGTTGGGGGGGCACTGCGGGGTCTCGGCCGTGGGCGTGGGGGTAACCGCCACACGGCGCGCGACAGATTACACCCGTCCTCGCCAGACACAAGCCCCCGTTCAGGACATTTTTCAAAATTCCGACACTGCGCGTCGCGGAGCTCGCGGCGAGGCTTCGTGGCCGCGGAATGGTCCCGGGCGCGACGCTTTGGCTGTTTCCCGGTTGCAACACGCAACATCGACCTGTTGCGAGAACACCACAGCCGCTACAGACGGACCGGGGCCCGAAACTCTCGTGATCGAGAAAATTTTGTTGTGAAACAAGGGTTTATAAAAAATGTTACCCGAATTTCGTGATTGGCACGGCCGTTGTGATAGCTCTTCCCGTCGCCCGAAACGGTGAAAAGAGACCGCCGGACCTGAGAACCCGGCCACCCAACGAAGAGGCTCGGCCACGTCGCCCCGCCGCCCGAAACCGGAACCCCGAGAGATTCCCGACGAACAACATCCCGCTCAGCGGGCCCAAGGAGGGTTGGGCCCTCTGAAACGGATGCCAACGTCAAACCCCAGATCAGGAGTCGGCAGAACTCAAACCCGCGGCCCACACCCGCGGGGCATCAAGAGACCCGAATCCAGAACCGTCTCGACCAGGTCCTAACTCCGCTTGGACGAGACCACAATTTCTCCCGCCCCTGATCGAGTGCGGCCCGACATCCTAGATGCCGGGTCGTGCTTTTTTACGAACGGACTACATCGTCCCTTCGCCGCGACGCTCCAGCCCGATCTCCTTGAGCTTCTTCTCGTCGGCGTTGCGGTTGAGTTGCCAGTAGGGCATGCGTTCCACGGCGGTGAGTTCCATCGCGTACCCGTCGCTGCGGGCGAGCTTGACCAGTCGGCGGTCGCCGTCCTCGGCCCGATCGATGTAGAACGTGTAGGTACGTACCCCGGCGACCTCGGCGGTGAAGACCTCGCATTCGAAGTTGCCCGCGGGGGTCGAAACGGTTTCGGGTTCCGATTGCCGGGACAACGTGGCGTCTTCCCATTTCCCGGGGACGTGGAGCAAGCGCTGCAGCGCCATCGAACGATAGACCGGCGCATCGATCGACTCGCCCGGCCCAATCGAAGGCCCCGCCAGTCCGCGAGCCCACATGATCAGCGCATCCTCGGCGATCCCGCCGACGGGGTAGCTCATGGTGATCTGTTGGTCTGCTTCAGTCTCGAAGTAGCTGTGGACCGACTGACGCACGCCGGGGCTGCGGGTCTTGTGCTGGCTGAACAGGGCTTGCTGGTAAACGTGTCCGCACCACTCCTGGCTGGAGAAGCTGACTTTCGTTGGTGATCCAGCGGGCAGGCCGTTGACCGTGGAGGTGGCGACGAAGACGCTGGTCATGAGGTTGTAGTCGTAGAGGCCGGTCTGGAAGTCTTCGACGAGGTTGAGCTTGATGACGTTGTGCGTGCCCTCGCCGCCGGTGTCGGACTTGACGCGTTTGTCGGGGTTGAACGGCTCGGTGACCGTGATGGCCACAGCGGTGCCGGTGCGCAGCTCGCCGTAGCGCGGATAGGTCAGGTTGTAGGTCGCCATCTCCGCGTTGCCGTCGTGCCAGGTCTGGCTGAAGTCGCTGCCGTAGGTCTGCGGCGTCCACGGCCCGTCGCCCGCAGCCGCACTCGTCGAGGTCAGAGTGAGACTCAACACCGCCGCCGTCATCGTTCGCATCGACATCGCAATTGCTCCATGAGAGAGTTGATCTTCCCCACATGATAGCGCGCGATTCCCCCGCTTTAGCCCCGGGTCAATGGCCGGGGAGCCGCGGCCACCAAGCCCTCTAACCCTTCTTGAAATCTTCGGACCCCACCGGGTATTTCTCCCGGTTCATCACCATCTTCGCGGTAAACGCCGAGGACAGATCGATGTCCAGCCGGTTCGCCATCGCCAGCGTGTAGGCCAACACATCTGACAGTTCTTCGCGGATGCGCTGCATCTTCGCCTCGTCGCCGATGATTTTGGGGGGCTGTTGCACGGGGTCCCACTGGAACAACTCCATCAACTCCGCCGCCTCGATCGCGATCGATCCCGCGAGGTTCTTGGGCTGGTGATACGCCTCCCAATTCCGCTCGGCGACAAAGGCTTCCATCGCCGCTTTGAGGTCCGCGAGTGTGGCGTCGTCGTCGGTCCTGGCTTCCGAAGAAGGGTGGGTCATGATGCGCTCCGGAAGATCAACTCCCAGCCGATGTAGAAGATGATCAGGTCGGGGTAGACGTGGCTGACGTAAGCGGTGTAGATGTTTTTGGTTTTGAGGTAGAGGATGGACCACGTGACGCCGCCGATGAAACAGCCCAGCGAGCCGAGCAGGGTGATGTTCCAATCGAAGTAGACCTTGAGCGCGACGACGTGGTGGGCCGTGAACAGCAAGCCGCAGATCACGATCGCCGCGGTGATGCCGGCCTTGGTCGCCGGGAGGACGTCACGCAGCCGGCTGAAGATGAACCACCGCCAGAAGTATTCCTCCAGCAGCGAGTTGATCGTGCACCAGTACAACGCCCCGGCCAGGTACAGCCAGAGGTTGTCCAACCCCATCTGCTGCACCTTCTCCAGCATCGGGCCCGTGTCGATCCAGCTCTTGCCAAACCCGTAGTACGCCCCGGCAATGATCACGAAGATCAGCACCCCGGTCGCGTGCGCCCACAGCATCCCCGACCCGAACGGAAACTTCTCCCACTTCGGGATGCGCGGCTTGACCTTCTCGACCTTGATCAGCCACGCCAACGGGGCCAACATCATCAGCACCTTGGCGATCCCGAAACCGACCTTCGCCCAGGTTGCGTCGGGGAACAGCACCATCGCCGTCGTTGTACCGACGAGCTGGATCGGCGCGATAAAAAGTAGAGCGAGGAGGGCAGCACGGGAACGCGACATGGAAAACCTCTTAATTGAAACCGCAGATCAACGCTGATTAACGCGGATATCAGGCTTGGCGTCAAAACCAAGCCGGCAGGAATTTATCTGCGTTCATCCGCGTTGATCTGCGGTTCCAAACTCAGTCCGCCAGCTTCTCAGCCAGGAACGATTCGACCTGGCTGATGTTCACGCGTTCCTGCTCCTGGGTGTCGCGGTGGCGGACGGTGACCGAGTCGTCGGTTGCGGTGTCGCCATCCACGGTGAAGCAGAAGGGCGTGCCGATCTCGTCCATGCGGGCGTAACGCTTACCGATGGACTGCTTGGCGTCGTATTCGCAGGTGAACTTCTCGCGGAGTTCCATGTAGAGCGACAGCGCTTTCTCGGGCATGCCGTCTTTGTTCACCAGGGGGAAGATGCCGGCCTTCACCGGGGCGAACTTGGGCTTGAACTTCATGTACACCTTCGAGGCCCGCGACTCGTCCGGCGTGAACGCCTCGCAGAGCAGCACGAGCACGGCCCGTGTCAGGCCGGAGGCCGGCTCGATGACGTTGGGGATGTACTTGCTGACTTCGTTGATCTCTTCCTTGCTCTTGCCTTCTTCCTTGGCGGCGAGCTGGCGGGGCTGATCGAAGTACTCCATCTTGGTCTTGGAGTGGGTCTGGTGCTGGGTGAGGTCGAAGCAGCCGCGGTGGGCGACGCCCTCGAGTTCGCCGTAGCCGGGGGCGGTGAAGGGGTACTTGTATTCGACGTCGACGCAGGCGTTGGAGTAGTGGGCCAGCTCGTCGTCGTCGTGGTCGCGGAAGATGAGGTTCGACTCTTCGATGCCCAGCGTCTTCCACCAACGCATGCGTTCGTGCTTCCAGAAGTCGTACCACTGCAGGGCTTCATCCGGGGCGCAGAACCACTCCATCTCCATCTGCTCGAACTCGCGGGAGCGGAAGATGAAGTTGCGGGGGGTGACTTCGTTGCGGAACGACTTGCCGATCTGGGCGATGCCGAAGGGCATCTTGACCCGCATGGTGTCGACGACGTTTTTGTAGTTGAGGAAGATGCCCTGGGCGGTCTCGGGGCGGAGGTAGGCCTTGTTGTCTTCGGACTTGATGGCACCGACGGTGGTGTCGAACATCAGGTTGAACTCGCGCGGCTCGGTGAGTGTGCCGGGCTTGTCGGTGTCGGGGGCAACGATGGTGGCGTATTCCGAGAGGTCGAGATCGGTGAGGAGCTTGCGCTCGCCGTCGTCGAGTGCGACGCCGGCCTTCTTGAGTTTCTTGGCGATGGTGTCGGGCTGGTTCTCCATGAACGCCCACTTGCCCTTGCCTTCGACGATCAAGACTTCGACTTGGTCGGCGCGGTAGCGTTTTTTGGTTTCGGTGCAGTCGACCATGGGGTCGCTGAACCCGCCGACGTGGCCGGAGGCTTCCCAGGTTTTGGGGTTTTGGATGATGGACGAGTCGAGGCCGACGATGGAGACGGGGTTGCCGTCGGGGCCGATGGGCGGGCACTCGACCATGTGTTTCCACCAGTGGTCGCGGATGTTGTTTTTGAGCGCGGTGCCGAGCGGGCCGTAGTCCCAGAAGCCATTGAGGCCGCCGTAGATCTCGGAGGCGGGGTAGACGAAGCCGCGACGCTTGCAGAGCGCGACGAGCTCGTCCATGGATTTGCTGGCGGGGTCGAGGGGGGCTTGGGTTTCGGACATCGGACACTTCCGGGGTTGGGGCCAACGTTTGGTATACCGCGGCCGGGGTTTAGGGGGCCGAGCAGTTTAGCAATGTCGGGAAAACCGCGGTGAGTGGGGGGTTAATCCGGGTCCTGGGGGAACAAGGGATCTGTGGCGGGCTGGGCGTAGAAATCGGCCAATTGCTCGAGCTCGGCCGCGGTCAGCGGGGGCAGGCCCGCGTCGACCTGGTCGAGGCACATACGAAACAGCGAGGGTTCGCCGGGCGGGAGCGTGGCGACGACGCTCGGTAGATTCAAGGCAAATCGCAGGTGCAGGGCGGCGAGCTCGGGGGTGTCGGCCGGCTCGTACCAGCACTTGTCGTATGGCCGATTCTCCCAGCCGTCGCGGAGCTTGCCCTTGGCGGTGGCCTTGAGGGCGATGAGGCTGACGCCGTGCTCGGCGGCCTCGGCGACGAGGCGGGGGCCGAAGTTGGCGATCTCGTAGGACGCGAAGTTCAGCGGGAGCATGATCGTGGTGAAGTGGCCCGACCGGGCGGCGATCAGGGCGGCCTCCTCATCGTGGCAGCTCGCGCCGAGGAAGCGGACCTTGCCTTGCTCGCGGGCTTGGAGTAGCGTCTCGATTGCCCCGCCGGGGCCGAGCGCGGCGTGGGCATCCTCGGCCGACTTGAGCGAGTGCAGTTGGTACAGATCGAAGTGGTCGGTGCATAGCTTGGTCAGCGAATCGTCGAGCTCGCGGGCGGCGTCCTGGGCCTTGCGCTCGAGGGTCTTGCAGGCGAGAAACACGTTCTTGCGGAAAGGCTTGAGCGCGGGGCCCATCAGCTCCTGGGCGTTGGCGTACTGTGGGGCGACGTCGAAGTAGGTGATGCCGCGATCGATCGCGTGGGCGACCTCGGCGTCGCATTCGTCTTGGGGGCGACGTGACAGGACGACCCCGCCGAAGCCGATGATGGAGAGGGAGACGTCGGTGTTGGGCAGAGAGCGGTAGAGCATGGGTTTAGTTTACGGGAGAGGTGTTGATGCATGGCCGAGCCTCGATCTGCGATCGTCGGCTAAACGGGGGATGCGGCGTTTTGTTTTTCGTTGTCGGCGTTGTACTTGGCGTAGAGCGAAGACGGGCGCAGCCCCAGGCGGTGGGTGGTGAGCAGGAGCCAGTCGTGGAGGAGTTGGCGGATGACGCCGTGCTTGAGGAAACGTCGGGGGCTGGTCGAGAGTTTGACCGGGCTCACGCGGAGCTTTCCCAGACGCTTGAGCGCAAGGCAGAGGTCGATGTCTTCCATCAGCGGCGACTGCGGGACGCCGCCCGCGTTAGCTAATGCATCGGGGCGGACGAAGATGCCCTGGTCGCCGAAGTAGATGCCGGTGATGCGGTAGCGGGTGCGGTTGCAGAAGATGACAAAACGCAGGAGCCGGCGCTGCACCCAGCTCGGCGGGGTTTCGCCGGGCGGCGGCGTGAAACTGAAGCGTTGGGTGAACGCGCCGCCGACCACGGCCGAGTCGGCGAGCACGGCTTCGATGGCGCGGCGCCAGTCGGCGGGGGCGAGGGTGTCGCCATGGAGGAACCAGATCGCCTCGGCGCCGGGCAGGTGTGACGCGGCAAACGTGGCCCCGGCCTGGAGCGCTGCCCCCCGGCCGCGCAGGCCCGCGTTGGTGATGACATGCGCTCTCTCGGCTCGGGCGAGGTCGGCGGTGTCGTCGACCGAGTCGCAGTCGGCGACGACGACCAGGTCGGGCTCGCCGGGCGCGAGGCTGCGGATCACCTCGGCGATGTTGGCCGATTCGTTGAGCGTCGGGATGACGACGGCGATCCGCATGAGTGACATGGTAACGGGTGGCCGCGGCGGCCCCGGGTCAGTGACCCGGGGCTAAAGTTGAGCAGAGGGAGATGGACTCACTTGGCTTGGTTGATGGTCCAGTCGTAGCCTTGGAACTTGATCTGCTTGTTTTCCAGGGCGGCCAAAACCTCGGCTTTGCGGGGGTTGCTGTCGTCGAGGTATTGCTCGATCATCGCGGTGAGGCCGCCGGTCTCGCGGAAGTCGTCGCGGTACCAGCCGAAGATCGCGGCGAGGTAGATCTTGCCGTTGTCATGGAACTCGATGGCGTTTTCTTCGGGCGTGTTGAGCCAGGCGACCATAATCCCGTCGAGCTGCTCGTCGAGGCGGTCGCCGGTGTAGGGCTCATCCAGCAGCGGCGGGCAGTCGATCGCGCCGCAGATCAGCGCTCCGTGGATGCGGGCTTCCTTGAAGCGGGGGCGGATCAGCCGCTGTTCGAGGAAGTCCAGCGACATCGTGCGCTGATCGATTGTCCACTGATTGACCGTGAACCACGTCAGCCACTGGACCTGGGCGTTGGGGGAGGCGGTGCGGGCGCCGTTGTCCAGCCAGAGCCGGATCATGATCGCGTTGTAGGCGTTGAGGTAGTAGGCGAGCTGATCGTCCTCGGTGGGGAACAGCTCGGGTGTCGACTCGGGGCCGAAGCGGGCGATGGCGTCGAGGTAGCGGTCGAGCTGGCCGTCGAGGCTGTCGTAGGCGGTGGCGGGGTCCTGGAGGGCTTGGTCGTCGAGCGTGTTGAACGCCCGGTAGTCCACCAGCCCATCGCGGACCACGGCCGAGAGTACCGCCGCGTACGGGGCGTCGTCGTAGGTCTCGAGGGCGACTTCCTTCGGCACGCTCGGGGCCGAGCCGCAGCCCACGCTCAGCAGGGTGGCAACGACGGTGAGCAGGGCGACGATCGCGGTGGGCTTGGGCATGGTGTTTCCGGGGAGGGGCGGCGGGGACCGTGACGCGGGGTGAACCCGCGGGGCACGCCTATTATTTTCACGAATGGGGCCGAAAGTTGGAATATTTCGGCCCACGCACAGGGTTTTGTACACTGGACCGATCTGTTTTGTTTGGGCAAAGACGCAAAGGTGTGAATGACGAATGACTAGCCTCTCGCTCCCCGTCGTTGAAGAGCAGGCGTTTCATCGCCATTTCGAGACCGAGCTGCGGGCCGCGGCGAAGATCACCACGCTCCAGATCAACATCGGCCTGCGCTGCAACCTCGCGTGCAACCACTGCCACGTCGATTCCTCGCCCGCTCGGATCGCTGAGACCGAGAACATGACCGCCGCGACCGCGGAGCGTGTCATGCAGTGGCTCAGCGACAACCTCACCATCCAGACCGTGGACATCACCGGCGGCTCGCCGGAGATGAACCCGAACTTTAAAGACATCGTCCGCCACGCCCGCAGCCTGGGCATGGACGTCATCGACCGCTGCAACCCGACCATCCTGACCTACACCGACACTCGCAAGTACGAAAGTGCGACCTATCGCTGGGTGCCCGGCTTCCTGGCGGAGCACAAGGTCATCGTGACCGCGTCGCTGCCTTGCTACCTGCAGGACAACGTCGACAAGCAGCGCGGCCGGGGCAGCTACGACGCCAGCGTCGAGGGCCTCTTGCTGCTCAACGACGTGGGCTACGGCAAAGACCCCGAGCTCCCGCTCAACCTCGTCTACAACCCCGGCGGCCCGGGCCTGCCCCCGCCCCAGGAAGCCCTCGAAGGCGACTACAAACGCGAACTCCGCGAACGCTTCGGCATCGAGTTCACCCAGCTGTGGACGATCACCAACATGCCCATCAAGCGTTGGCGGCGCGACCTCGAAAAAGCCGGCAAGCTCGAGAGCTATATGGACCTGCTCGTCGGCGCGTACAACGCCGACACCATCGAAGGCCTGATGTGTCGGCACCAGATCCACATCGACTCGCAGGGCCGACTCAGCGACTGCGACTTCAACCGCGCCCTCGACATGGACACCCCCGGCTACGATGACAAGTTCCTCTGGGACACCACCGCCGAGGAGCTCGCCGACCGTGTCATCGCCACGGCAGACCACTGCTACGGCTGCACCGCCGGCTCGGGCTCGAGCTGCACCGGCTCGTTGGCCTGATCGGGTGACCCGCCGATCCCACCACAAGCGTCTGATGCTTAGCTGAACAAAGAAAAACCCCGCCGACCTCGGCGGGGTTTTTCGTTAAGCGAGTTTCGTTCGGGCGGCTGGAGACTGTCTTCTTAGTCCAGTCCACGCAGAAACGACCGCATCTTGTTGGTGATGAATTCGGCTTCCTCTTCCAGGGCGAAGTGGCCGGTGTCCAGGATGTGGTAGTCGATATTCTTCACATCCCGCTTATAGCCCTCGGCCCCGGGGACGGGGAAGAACGCGTCGTTTTTGCCCCAGACCAGCAACACGGGCGGCTGGTTGTCGCGGAGGTACTGCTGCCACTGTGGGTAGAGCTTGATGTTGTTCTGGTAGTCGAAGAACAGGTCGAGCTGGGCGCGGTGTTGGCCGGGGCGGGCGAACTTGGCGATGTCGAGGTTCCAGTTGTCGGGGTTGATTCCGTCGGGGTTGCGGGTGCCGTGGGTGTACTGCCACCTCAGGCCTTCGTCGCTGAAGACGTTGGCGATGATCTGTGCTTCGATTTCGGGATCGCCGGGGTTTTCCCAGTACTTCATGATCGGGGCCCAGCCCTCGGGCGAGATGCCCTCTTCGTAGGCGTTGCCGTTCATCACGACGAAGCCCTTCACTTTTTCGGGGTGGCGGGTGGCGATGCGGAAGCCGACGGGAGCGCCGTAGTCCTGGATCATCAGGACATAATCCGTGACGCCTCTTTGGATGAGGAATTGATCAATAACGTCGGCGAGGTTGTCGAAGGTGTAGTCGAACTCCGTCCGGGGAGCGGGGAAGCTGCTGTCGCCGAAGCCGGGGTAGTCGGGGGCGATGAGGTAGAACTCGTCGCCGAGCGCGGCGAGGACTTCGCGGTATTGGTGCGAGGAGTGGGGGAAGCCGTGGAGCAGGACGACGGCTTGCTTCGAAGGATCTCCGGCCTCGCGGTAGAAGATGTCGAGCCCGTTGACCTTTTCGGTGGCGTAACGAACGGTGTGGTGGTCGGCCGAAGCGGGAGTGATTGAAGTTGTTTGCATAATAATGATAAATAGAGATAACAAAAAATATTTTGAGAACGGGTGGCGATAGTTATTGGTGTCCATGTGAAGGCTCCGGGGTTAAGGAATGGGGCGGCTAGAAATTGTTCCGGGCTTGCCTGAGGCCGCCCACGAAGGATTCGAGTTCGGCTTTGCCGAAGGTGCCCTGCATCTGCAGGTAGAGGTTGTCCATCAGCTGTTCGACACGCTCGACCGCGTCGCGCCCGGCAGGGGTGATCCGGGTTTGAGCGCCTTTGCCGGCCCGGGATTTTTCGATCAGGCCCTGCCGGGACAGCGCATCGATGAAGCGGGTGATGGTGGACGCATCGAGCTCCATGGCGGCACTGAGGTCTTTTTGGGTGGCTCCTGGGGTGTCGCTGAGGGCTTTGAGCAGGTAGCCGTGAGACGGCGAAAGGCCCAGCCGGCCAAACTCATCCTGCCAGATCCGTGTGATCTTGCGGGTGAGGGTGGTGAGGTTGAAATACACGCAGCGGTCAAACATCAAAGCTCCTTATGTATGTACATACAAACATTGTAGTGCTTTTATTTCCGCGTGGGAAAAGAATCTCAGATTTTTTGTTTGAGCCCGGCCCTGAGAGATGGGGGGCGATGCGGACCGGGGCTTGATGGGCTGCTAGTCCAGGCTCACACCGGGGAGGCGCTTGTTGCAGGCGTCGATTTCGCCAGCCAGGGTCTGGGCGAGTTGGCCGAGCGTCCGCGACTGTTCCATACACAGGCGGTGACGCGAGAGGGCGGTGTCGGCGTGGGGGTCGATGAGTTGTTCGAGCGTTTTGGCGACGACGTCCTGAAGCTGCTCGATTACTTGAAGCAGGGCGAAGGGGTGCTCGTTACCCGCTTGGTCGCCGAAGTCGCGGACCGCGAGGGCGGCGGGGGAGTCTAGCAGCGGGGCGGTGTCTTCGAGCAGGAGGTGGAAGACATCGAGGTGGCCGGCGATATCGACCCGGCCGAGCTTGGCCGCCCCGAGCAAGCGGGCGAGCACCTGGGAGGCGGGCAGGGCTTGCTGAGCCCCCACGACCAGCTCAACACGCAGCTCGACCGCAACGCCGGGTTCCACGGCCGCGGCGTGGTCCACCGCTGAATCGGATTCAATCGTTTGGATGTTCCCCTCGGCCGTGCTTCGGTAGTCCGGGTCGCCGAGCAGGAGCTGCCCGGGGTGGAGCTGCAGGGCTTGTGCGATGCGGTGGCCGACCTCGCGAGAGAGCAGGACCTTGCCCTGTTCATAGGAGTAGATCGCGTGCTTGGTGATCGCGCTGCCCGAGGTTCGTTCGTTGACGAACTCCGCCAGCCGTTCCGCAGATAGCGCCGCGGCCTTCCGGGCTTTGCGGAGGGCTTCGCCACGGGAAACGCGGAGTTGGTCGGGTTGGGCGGTTGCTTCGATCATCGAATATTCCTCGATAGATATTACCAATTCGAGGCGTTATCATCGGCAATATCAAAATCCATCCGCATTGGATCGAATTAATTTCCGATAAATTCGAGTTTTGAGCTCGATTTAGATTAACGGAACATAAAATTCGATAAAAAATTGATATTAGCCTTGACTCTTCTCAAATGAAGCGTAAGTTATGGGCCATGTGAGCGAAAGGATTCGCTCTCTCCACGTCGCCGCTCACGGACGGGCATCAGGCATCGTGGAATTTTCGCCCCGGAGACAAGGATGTCCGGGTCCGCCGATCGCAAGAGCACGGAAGCTCTTCCGATCGGCGTTTTTCTTTGGGGATCGCCCGGAGACGCTGCGGCTCAGCTCTCGCCTGGGAAGGGCGGCTACGGCTTGGTGCCGACAAACAGTGCCCAGGCCGCCTCGTCCTCGGCGTCTTCTTCGCCCTGCTCGACGTACTCGGCCCGCAACCCCGCGTCTTCGATCATCTGCAGCCAGACCCCGTGTTGGAACAGCCCCATCGCGTGGCGGTCTTCGACGGTTTCGACCTGCCGGGTTGTTTGATCGCGGATGAGATACAACAGGATCATCTCGAACGTGTCGTCCGCCGGGTCGGGGTCGTGGACATACGTGAAATACGTCAACTCGGCCGAGTCGGTGGTCGTGCCGTCGTCTGCGACCTCGCCATCGACAAACGTCTCGTGGGTGTAGGTCGGTGCGATCACCGCCAACCCGCCCGCCACAAGGTGTTCATTCACCGTCGCCAGCGTCTTCATCACATCGCCCGGCGTGAGCAGGTAGTCGATCGCGTCGTGGATGAGCACCACATCAAACGTTCGGCCTAGCCGAACGTCCCGCATATCGCCCGCCACCGCTTCGATCCCGGGGATCAGCGCCCGACAGTTATCGAGCATCGGCTCGGACAGATCCACCGCGGCACAGTCGTGTTGACCGCCGGCTTGTTGAGCGAGGTGCACCAGTGTGTGCCCGCCGCCCGCGCCGAGTTCGAGGATACGCTTCGGCCCCGGCCCCAAACGCTTTGCGATCAGCTCGTTGAGCCGAGCCGCTTCGGTCACGTAGTGCTCCGGCGGCGAGAGGTGCGGCCACAGCCAGGCGAGGTCGTCGTAGAGGCGGGGCGTAGCAGAAGGATTCGATTCGGCCATGGCCGAACTCTATCACGTGCCATCCGATCCCGTCAGCGAGACGGTTTATCCCACCAGGTGCTCAGCCAAACCCAACGCGCTGAGCCACGCCCGTTCGATGTTGGTGTGGCTGCCCGCGGTGCAGGCGTCGCCGCACACGCCCAGGCCGAGCTTTTCGTCGAGGAGCCAGCGATCGCCTAGCGGTTCGACGACGTTGGCGTAGCGCCAGCGGTGGACCGCGGCGTAGGTGGGGGTGGGCAGGGTGCGCCCGATCGCTCGGCCGAAGGCCGCGGTGAGCGCGACGGCGACGGATTCGGGGGAATCTTCGAGGTGGGCTTCGGACCAGTCGGATCGGCCGTGGGCAACCCAGCATTCGCCCGCCTCTTCTACGCTGGGCCGGCCGGGCTTGGTCGAGACGTTGGCGAAGATGGACAGCTCGTTGTTGGGGTCTTCGACGAACGCCGCGTCGAACGGCTGCCAGAGCTCGAGGGGCTTCCCGAAGGCGAGCATAAGCGTCCACGTCGCGGAGACAGTCGCGTCGCCCAGCGTGTCGGCCAACTCGGGGGCGGGTTCGGTCAGCAGTTCGCGTGCCTGCGGCGCGGGAAGGGTGAGGACGACTTTTCCGAATGGGCCTTGGGTCTTGCCGTCTTCGTCGGTGGCGTTCCAGCCGGTGTCGGTCTTCTGGAGTTGGGTGACCCGGACGCCGAAGTGCGGGCCGTCGATGGCGTCGACATCGGCGGCGTTTTCGCAAAGGTGGCCGACGATCGAGGCCATGCCCGGCGTGCCGACGTAGCGCTTGGCGACGCGTTTGGTGTCGGTGGGCGCTTCGCCTTCCTGGAGGTCCACGAATCGGCCGTCCCATTCCGCGGCGACGCCTAATTCGATCCAGCGGGCGACCTCCTGCTCGAAGGTGACGCTGCGTGCGGTGAGATACTGCGCGCCCTGATCAAACACGGGTCCGCTGCGTGAGACGCGGGTGGACATCCGTCCGCCGGGCCGTCGGCCCTTGTCCAACACGGTCACTTTTTGCCCCGACTCGGCGAGCTTGTGGGCAGCGGTCATCCCGGCGATCCCCGCGCCGACGATCAGGGTGGGTAAGGCGTTACTCATATCCTGAGCATACCCGCGCTGCGGGGCGATTCAATCGAAACCCAAACTGTGCGGATTGGTTTTGCGAATGGTTTACTGCGAGGCTGAATACAACTTACGAGCTAGAGTGCTGATGTATTCGAGGTCCTTGGCTTGACGCTCAAAGCGATGCCGGAGTTCTTGCGGCACCGCGTCGAGACCTAAGTACGCCCCGCTGATCCCCCCGGCCATGGCCGCGATGGTATCGGTATCACCTCCGCGCCCGATCGCCGTGGCGATAGTGTCGGGATAGGATTCAGGATTCATCGCGAAACACATCAGGGCGGTGGTGACCGAGCGATGCGCTTCGAGGCCGGTACCGAACATGACGTAGGAATCTTCTAATGGAAGCTTGCAAGCCGTATTGAGCTGCCACTGGAACTCGTCGGTCGTTGCAAGGTCTCGAAGGTGCTCCAGAAACGCCTGTGGATCGAGCGAGGTTGCCCGGAGGGCGTACCTCACCGCAGCGGCCATTAACCTGGCACTGTCGATTGCTATTTCGTGGGTGTGCGTGGCTCGTGCCGAGGCGGAGGCCTCTTGCATCATGCGTTCTGGATCATCGGCGAATCTCAAGGCCACCGGGGCGACTCGCATGGCGGCACCGTTGCCGTAGGACCCGCCCGGGAACAGCGTGCGAGCAAATTCGCGCCAATCTTCTCCGTCTCGGATGGCATGAAGCAATCGGCGAGCGCCTTGGCCATAGCCTCGATCGGGGTCGTAGTTGTTTCCGAACGTGGTGGCGAGTGCGTCTTCGTCGATGTGGCCAAATTCCACTAAGACTTCTGCCACGCCGATCGACATCTGGGTGTCATCGGTGTAGCAGAGCGTTTCAACCGGTGGGTTGGCGACGTACTCGATGGCGCGCCCAAACTGCGAATAAATCAGCCGCGCATCCAAGCCTTCGACCGGGGCACCTGTGGCATCGCCGACCGCATGGCCAACGAGACAACCCAGGTATCGGTCTTCGGTCATGGCCCGGCCCTTCTCTTAGCCCGAGACGCGGTTGAGGTACTCGCGGGTTTCGGTGTTGATGCGGACGACTTCGCCTTCTTTGATGAAGGGGGGGACGCGGACCTTCAGGCCGGTCTCGCACACGGCTTCCTTCATGACGTTAGTTGCAGTGGCGTTCTTGATGCCCGGCTCGGTTTCGGTGATCTCCAGCTCGACCGCCAGGGGTAGCTCGACGGTGATGCAGTTGCCTTCGAGGAACAAGCCCTTGATGGATTCGTTGGGTTTGATGAACAGCAGGGTGTCGCCGAGGATGTCTTCGGGGATGGTGAACTGGTCGTAGGTTTCCGAGTCCATGAAGATCGCGCCGCTGCCGTCGGAGTAGAGGTATTCGACGTCGCGGCGGTCGAGGGTGGTGCCGTCGACGTCGTCGGCGGTGCGGAAGCGTTTCTCGGTGACGTTGCCGTGCTTGATGGACTTGAGCTTGGTCTGGACGAAGGCGCCGCCCTTGCCGGGCTTGACGTTTTCGGTCTTGGTGACGAGGTAGGCGGTGCCGTCGATGTTGAGGACCTGTCCGGGGCGGATTTCGTTGGCTTTCATGGGGGGACTCCGGGGGTGTCGGGCGGAACATTGTGCCGGAGGAACGCTTGATTGTCGAGCGGCGCGGGGGAAGGCAGTAGGGAGGTAGGCAGTAGGGAGTAGGGGGGACGCAAGCGATAGTGATAAGCCGCTTGCGGCTTAGCGCGGGTTGATTCGACGGAAATACGATTTCCTACCTCTCTACCTCCCTACCCCCTTCGTGATCTCACGCACCACCATGGTGGCGAATGCCCCACGCCCCAGGGTGAAGGCCAGGCGCAGGTACGGCCCGTGCTCGTCGACACCGCTGGAGTATTCCGGGTCGAGTAGGCGTTCGCGGAGGGGGCGGCGGGTGCCGTCGGTGGAGAGGTGGCGTTGGTTGGCGAAGTCGTCTTCAGCCATGCCCATGTCTTCCAGGGCGGCGCGTTCGGCGGCGAGGACGTCGCCTGTTGTTTGGGTCATGCCCGGTCCCCAGAACGGGCCGGAGGGCGAGACTTCGAGGCTGGCGACTCGGCCGTCGGGGCCGTTCTCCAATTCGGCGGTCTCGGCATCCACCGTGAAGCAGGACCGGTTGTCGTGTTTCCACGCCAGGTCGCCGGGGAGGAGTTTCGACAGGGTGCCGTCGCGGAGCCGTCGGTCGATGACCGCGTTGAAGATGGCCGACTGCGCGGCGGTCACCAGGAAGTCACGCTGTGTGCGGTCGATCATGTTGACCGCCTTCTCGGGCGTCTTGTGTTGACGCAGTGCATCGAGGGCCTGCCGGTCGCCGCGCAGCGACTTGGGCATGTGCTCGAGCGCGAGGTCGTAGTCGCCCGCTTCGTACGCGGTGCGCGCCTGTTGGACGGCGTCGCTTTCGGTGGGCAACGGCTTGCCGAGCATCTCGTCGAGGAAGGCCTGCCACTCGCCGCGCAGCAGGTGCTTGCCCAGGAGGTGCGAGTTATTCCGGTAGCCGAAGCGTTGCTCGCCGAGGTAGTTCGGGAAGCCCTCCGCGGCGAGGCGTTCGAGAATCGGCTTGGCCTTGATCACCGCGGTGGGATCGACTTCGCGGAGTTTGATGACAAAACGGTTCCCGCCGTGGTGACCCCGCCGGAGCTTGTTGGTGTGGCGGTCGGCCCAGATGACCTGGGCGTAGGGGTACTCCTTGAACCGCTCCAAACACTCGTGGTCTTCCTCGGCCGAGGTCCCCGGGCGGTAGATCGACAGGTGCTGCCGGGTCACCGCGTGCTTGTCCTTCTGCCCGGCATAGCCCACATCCGACCGCTTCACGCGGAAAGCCTTGGCGACGCGTCGGATCAGGTCCTGCGTCGTCGCCTGCTTCTTCTCGATGAAAAGGTAGAGGTGTTCCCCTTCGCCGCAGGGCTCGTAAAGTGGCTGCTCATCGACGAGAAAATCCTCGGGCCGCTGCTTGAGCGTCCCGCCGGTGCCGGGGAGGTCGGCAGTCAGGTAGGTGAGTTCGTCGATCTCTGGCATGGCGTCTTGGCGTTAATTCATGCCGAGTAATTAGTCTTCCGGCGCATCCTTCACCAACTCCCGGAACGCGGTGATGAGTTGCTTGGTCACCGGGCCGACTTCGCCTTCGGCGTGGCTGCTGCCGGGGGCGATGGGGCCGATGAGGCGTTTGTCGAGTTTGACCACGGGGATCACCTCGGCACCGGTGCCGGTGAGGAACATCTCGTCGGCGGTGTAGAGGTCGTGGCGGGTGATGTTGGCTTCGCGCACCTCCAGGCCCGCGGCGCGGGCGAGGTCCATCACGAGGCCACGGGTCACGCCTTCGAGGCAGCCCGCGGTGAGCGGGGGGGTGGTTACGACGGGTTGGCTGTTGATGTTCTTGATGGTGAACAGGTTGTCGGCCGTGGCCTCGGCGACGTGGCCCTGGTCGTTGTACATCACCGCTTCGAACACGCCCGCTTCGAGCGCTTCGGTCTTGGCGAGGATGTTGTTGAGGTAGTTCAGGCTCTTGATGCGCGGCGAGAAGGCCTGCGCACTCACGCGGATGTACGACGAGCTGATCAGCTCGAGACCGTTGTCGTAGAACTCCTGCGGGTACAGCTTGATGGGCGCCACGATGATGTACACGCACGGCCGGGGGCAGGGCACCGGGTCGATACCGAGGGTGCCGGGGCCGCGGGTGGCGACGAGGCGGATGTAGCCGTTGTCCATGCCGTTGGCGGCGACGGTTTCCTTCACCGCGTCGAACATCTCGTCGGGGGAGTAGGGCATGTTCAGCTTGATCGCCTTGGCCGACTCGTAGAGGCGGTTGAGGTGGGTGGCGAGCTTGAGGACCTTGCCGTGGTAGATGCGGATGCCCTCGAAGATGCCGTCGCCGTAGAGCACGCCGTGGTCGAAGACCGAGACCGAGGCCTCGGCCGCGGGCTTGAGTTGGCCGTCGATCCAGACCTGCCGGCCTTCGTAGGCGGCGAGCGGGTCATCGGCGGTGGTCTGCACGGGGGTGGGCGGGGTGTTCACGGGGGGCACAGCGTTTCCTTTCAGCGGGTCCGAGCCATTCTATCGGATCAAGCTGCAGTTGAATGGAAGAGACTTTAGGATAAGGCCCTACAGCAAGGGCAAGCCCGGGTGAGATTTTTCTTTGGGGGCCGGTTTGGGGCGAAGCATGGCAGAAGCATCAACCAGAGTCACGGCCAGACACCTGTGCCTGATCGCCGCGGCCGCGGTGGCGGTCCGGGCGGGGCTGATGGTCGGTTTTCTGCTGGTTTCGGGGGGAAGTGTCGAGTCCTTTGCCGGGGCACGCGACGGCGAGCAGTTCATGGCGTACGCCCAGAATCTGTTCTCGGCCGACCCCTCGGCGGACACCTATACGCTGCGGCTGTTCCCGTTCGTACCGTTCGTGGCGGGGCTGATCCACCAAGTGGGCGTGCCGTTGCCGTGGAGCTTTCTACTGGTTTCCTGGCTCGGGGCGGGGGCGGCCTGCGCGTTGGCGGCGTGGGTGTGTCGGTCGGCGGGGGTGGGCTGGTTCATGGTGGCGGTGACGCCGACGTGGCTGATGGCTTCGACGATCCCCGCGACCGAGTCGATGAACCTCGCGCTGGTGCTGGCGGGGTTGTGGGTGGTGCTGCGTGCGGTTGGCGACGAAGCGGCAAACATCGAATCGGCATCGACATCGAGTCGTTGGCGGGCGGCCATCCTGGCGGGTGTGTTGTTCGGGCTGTCGGGCTTGGCTCGGCCGATGGGCTGCTTCGGTACGTTGGCGGGGATGGCGGCCTGGTGCGTCCGTGGCCGGTGGCGAGAGGCGTTGGTCTGCGGGGGCACAGCGATGGGCGTGGTCGGCTTGGGCATCGCGCTGTTGGCTTGGCGGTTCGGCGGTTTGGTGACGGTCGAGGGGTATGTGGAGTCGGAGGAGGCGTATCAGGGCGGGCTGTTGGCGTGGCCGTTTGCGTCGCTGGTGATGACGCCGTTGCGTGAGCCGGTGGCCGCCTGGAAGCTGGGCTTTGTCTGGCTGCACGTGGTCTTTGCCTTGCTGGCGTGTGCGTGGCTGATCGCTCACGTATGGAGGGCACGCCGAACAGGTCAGGCGCAAGACGAGCGCGGGGCGGGCGTGTGGCCCGTCGCGATGGCGGTGTGGGCGGTGAGCGGGGTGCTGTTTGTGCTGTGCACCGGTGACCGCTGGGGGTTTCACGAGTTCCCGAGGTTCATCGTGCCCTACCTCCCGGCGTTGCTCTATCCGTTCCGGGGCTGGCTGACCTTCAGCAAGTGGTGGGTCTGGGGGCCGGCGGTGGCGGGCAGCCTGGGGATGGCGTGGTTCGGCCTGATACGCAGTTTTTAGCGTCGGGCCCGGCTTTTAACTCCAGCGCAGGGCTGGCCGATAATAGCGGCGGGGTAAACTACTACACCCATTCATCTCCTCGGTTTCTCGGAGTGCTCTCAGATGCAGAACAGAACGGCCATGTTGGGGCTGATCGTATCGGCGGGTCTTGTTTTCCCTTCAATCGCTGACTCGATCGGCTTCTCGTCTCAGGAAGGCTATTCCACTGGCCCGGCGAACAACCAGCAGGGGATCTTGTCGCAGGCCAACGTGCAGATCGACGCGAGCGGGTCGGGGCAACTCGAGATCGGTGCGGTGGGCTTTCAGCGAGCGCTCCTGTTCTCCGGCCGAGCAGAGGCGGATGTTTCCAACCTGGCGGCAGGTGAGACATTGGTGCTCGTTGCGACGGGGGTCACGATCGACCGACCCGCGGCCAACCTCCCGACTTTCGTGTTCGGATTAACCGACTCCATCGATGTCGGTAAATCGGGGGTCAAGCTCGGCGGTCAGTTACGGCTAAACCAGGCGGGCGATGTGCTGCTCGACCAGCAGGCCTACGATCCCATCGCCCCGGTGGACACGGGCATCGATGTCGGCCAGACGTTCGACTTCCGCGTCGAGATCGTGAAGAACAACGACGGGACCTTCGACGTGACCTCGATCGTCGGCGGGCTTTCGATGTTGACCGCAGACGATGTGTCGATCACCTCCACCACCGCGTTGTTTGTTCAGTCCCAGGGCCGGGGCAAAGACTCCCCCGGCACGGTGACGATCGAGATGGTTTCGATCGGCGAGCCGCCGGTTACCGAAGCGCCGGAGCCCGAGTGAAACGCCGTGGGATATGTTCGGTGTCGGACCACTCACCGAAACAACATGGTGTTCCTTCGAGCTGCTCGCTATGCGTGGGCGTGATCGCGTAGCGCTTCAGAGATCTCGCGGAGTTTGTCCTGCACACGCAGAAACGCGTCGACCACATCGGGATCGAACTGCGACCCCCGGCCTTCTTCGATGATCGACGCCGCTTTTTCGTGGGGCATCGCGGGCTTGTACACCCGGGCGACGGTCAGTGCGTCGTAGACGTCCGCGACCGAAACGATCCGTGCGGACAACGGGATCGCATCGCCCTCGATGCCGAAGGGGTAGCCTCCGCCGTCCCACCTTTCGTGGTGGCTGAGGGTGACTTCGACACTCATGTCCACCAGCGGATCGTCATCAAACTGCTTGCGGATCGCCATCAGGGTGTCGGCTCCCATGGTGGGGTGTTGCTTGATGGTGTCGTACTCGTCGTCGGTCAGCCGGCCGGGCTTGAGCAGGACTTCGTCGGGCACGCCGACCTTGCCGATGTCGTGCATCGAGGCGGCCATGCGGAGGCGGTCGATCCAGGCGCTGTCGATGTCGTGCGTCCCCGAATCCGCCAGTTCTTCCGCCAGGAGCACCGAATACTGGCAGATGCGTTCGAGGTGCTTGCCGGTTTCGTTGTCGCGGAAGTCGGCGAGCTTGGCCAGGCCCATCACCAAGGCGTCGCGGGATTTGCCGAACTGCCGGACCCGCCGATCGACTTCGTCTTCGAGCTCGTGGTTCCACTTCATCAGGGCGTTGTGGTGCCGCTTGATGCCGATCCACGACAGCAGCCCGGTGGGGATGATGACCAGCAGGCCAACGATCAGCGAGGTGAGCAGCAGGACGCCGGTGACCAGGGAGCGGGCCGCGGTGAGGCCGCCGACGGGCTGGTGTACCATGAGGCGGTAGCCCGCGTCGTTGAGTTCGTGGGTCGATACGTAGTGCACGCCGTCGCCGAAAAACGTCATGGTGCCCGCGACGGGTTGCGGCGCGTCGACCTGGAAGAGCGCGAGTTCTTCGCCGTCGTGCGTCTTGAGGAAGGGGTGGTCGGCCAGTGTGATCTCGCCGATGGCCGGGCTGCTGCGGTACTCGGGGTGGGCGATGATGTAGCCGTCCTCGTTGAGCACACAGGCGAAGCCCGCGCCGGGGAGTTCGATGGACTCGATGATGGATTGGACGCCTTCCCACTCGGCGTCCCCGACCTCGAGGCCGCTGGAGACTTCTCTGATGGCGAGCGACACGCTCTCCGCGAAGTCGGCGTTGGAGCGGACGATCAGGTCCTCGACGCCGCGAGAGACACGTTCGTGGAGGTATTCAAACGTCAGGACCCAGCCGACGATCAGCAGCAAGGCCTGCACCGCCACCACCCCGCTGATGAGCAGGCGGTCACGCCATCGACTGGAAACATGGAGCTTCATCTGGTGGAGTTATCGCCCGCTTTGGGGCGCGACGTGATCGACGTCGGTGGGGGATGGGGCCGCGATAGAAAACAAACCCTTATGGGACGCGAATAATTCCGCGGCATCCGGAATCGATGAATGAAAAACGCCCGCCGAGGAAGTCCTCGGCGGGCGTTGTGATTCTGGTTGTGTTGGGGATCACACCGCGAAGCGGGTGAAGTTGGTGATGGTGGTGCCGGCGGGGATGTAGTCCTTGATGGGCTTCTTGGCGTCCATCTCTTTGATGTAGATCTGGCCCAGCAGGGTGTGGTCGCTGACCCACTTGTTCATCTTGCCGCCGGCGATCTTCTCGGCGATCTCGGCGGGCTTGCCGGTGGCGGCGGCTTCCTCGACGAAGGCCTTCTTGGCTTCGTCCTTGGCTTCTGCGGGCAGGCCAGATTCGTCGATGGCCAGGGGGGTGGGGCACATCGGCGGGGCGGCGGCGGTGACGTGCATGCACAGGCCACGCAGCAGGTCGTTGTCGATGTCGCCGTCGACGGTGATGATCGCGCCGGTCTTGCGGTTGGTGTGCACGTAGCTGGCGACGTTGGAGCCGGTCAGGCGGACGCCTTCGCCGAACGCGATGTTTTCCTTGATGGTCAGACGCAGGTCTTCGATCAGGGCGGCCATGGCTTCGTTGGGTTCGATCTTGCCGGTGGCGTCGAGCTTCACGGCTTCCTCGGCGACCTGCTGGATCTTGGCCAGGAAGTCTTCGTTGCGGGCCGAGAAGTCGGTCTCGGTCATGACCTTGACGATGGCGATCGCGCCGTCGGCTTCGGCAACCGCGATGGCACCTTCGCCGGCCTCGGCTTCACGGGTGTCCATCTTGCCGCCGGCGCGTTCACGCAGCAGTTCGATGGCCTTTTCGACGTCGCCGTCGGCGTCGGTCAGGGCCTTCTTGCATTCCATCATGCCCATGCCGGTCTTTTGGCGGAGGGCGTTTACGTCTTTGGCGGTGATCGCCATTGGGATTTCTCCGGGATTACGGGGTTAATACGGGAGGTCGGTGTCTCGGTTTCGAGCCGCCGAGGCGGCCACGAGGAGAGAGACGATAGCATGCGAAACGCCGGGGTTTCGCGTGAGTTTTAGGCTAAGCCGCTGCCCCGCGGGTGCGGGGCAGCGGGTGGAGTTTTGAGATTAGCTGGCGGGCTGAGCCTCGGGGGCCGGGGCGTCCGCGGGGGTGTCTTCCGCGGTCGGCGCCGGGGCGTCGGCGGAGAACTGGGCCCGGCTGCTGCGGCGGCGGGGCTTGTCTTCGGCCGGGGCGTCTTTGCCTTCAGCGGCGACGGTGCGCGACTGCTTGCCTTCCTGCACCGCACGGCAGAGCTGATCGATCACGATCTCGATCGAACGCATCGCGTCGTCGTTGCCGGGGATCGGAATGTCGGCGAAGTCCGGGTCGCTGTCGGTGTCGATCAGGCAGACGGTGGGGATGCCGAGCTTGCGGGCTTCTTTGACGGCGTTCATCTCGTTGTTCACGTCGACGATGACCATCAGGCCGGGCAGCTTGTTCATGTTGCGGATGCCTTCGAGGTTCCGCAGGATCTTGGTTTTTTCACGGTTGAGCTGCGACTCCATCTTCTTGGAGTAGCTCTTCATCTCGCCGGACTCTTCGATGCGCTCGAGCTCTTCGAGACGCTTGAGGCGTTGGCGGATGGTGGAGAAGTTGGTCAGCGTGCCGCCGAGCCAACGCTCGGTGCAGTAGTGCATGCCGCACTCTTTGACGTGCTTCTCGATGATGTTGCGGGCTTGACGCTTGGTGCCCACGAAGAGGACGTCTTTGCCGCCGGCGACGGTCTTGGTGACGAACTTGCGGGCGAGCAGGAGGCCCTTGATCGTCTGCTTGACGTCGATGATGTGGATGCGGTTGCGCTTACCGAAGATGTACGGTTCCATCTTCGGGTTCCAGTGCGTGGACCGGTGGCCGAAGTGGATGCCGGCTTCAATAAGGTCGTTAACGAGCGAGGCCATGTGCGAAACTCCTGACGGTGGGAGGGCTTACCAAATCGAGCCGTCCCTTGGGGAAAAAATGTGGCCGGTCACACGGGGTTCGCCAACGTGGCGAGGCGGTGAGCGACACGGGTTGATGCTGCCGGGTCGGCTCCTGGGCGTTCCAGGAGAGGGGGGCGATATCCCTTCCGCTTGGGCAAAAAGCCGGAGCGGTGGGGAGGGGAAGCCAGCGTCCTGCCTGCTGTCCCGCCGTGACCGAGGGCAACTGAATACAAAACAGGTCTAAACCGAGCTGTTTTCTCCCTGCGAAGGGCAAAAACACGGTCTAGACCAACTTCTGACGTTCGCGGCAACTCCGCCGCGTACCACATTGTAATCCGATCCCGGGGGCCTGCAAGCCGAGCGGCCGGGTTTAATTCCGCGAAGCGGGGTCGATCGGGGGCGAAAGCTCCATGGCGCTGTCCCCGTTGGGGCCGCTGTGGGTGGGCATCGGGCGGTTGATCGGGGCGGCGTCCGGGATGTCGGGCTCGGATTGGCTCTGGAGCAGCTTGTCCTGGGCGATGCAGTAGGCCCCGTACTTGAACGCCGTGACCATGATGAAGCCGTAGATCACGAAGAAGATCGCCAGGGTGTAGCGCCACTGCAGGTCGAGCCCGATCATCGCCACGCCGATCACGGCGAAGACGATCGCCGCGCCGTACATCACGAAGACCGATTTCTTGACCGAAAGGCCCGACCGACGCAGCAGGTGGTGCAGGTGCTGGTTGTCCGGGCTGAAAATCGGCTGTCCCCGCATCTTCCGGCGGATGATCGCCAGGGAGGTGTCGGTCATGGGCACGGCAAAGACGATCAGTGAGGCCGTGACCAGCTTCAGCGACCACCCGCCCGCGTCGCCGAAGAGCAGGATGGCGGTGACCGCGAGGAAGCCCAGCAGCAGGGAGCCCGCGTCACCCATGAAGATGCTGGCGGGGTTGAAGTTGTAGGGCAGGAATCCCAGGATCGCCCCGATCGCCGCGAGGCAGAGCACGATCCGCTTGGGGTTGTCCAGCGCCGCGACGGTGGCGTCGGGGTTCTGGCTGACCAGCAGCGCGATCAGCAGGAAGCCGATCATGGAGATCGCCACCACCCCCGAGGAGAGGCCGTCGAGCCCGTCGATGAGATTGACCGCGTTGCAGGCCCCCAGGACGAAGATCGCCACCAGGAAGGTTGCCGTGAAATACACCACGGTGCTGGACGGCGACAAACCGACGAGGTTGAACAGGGTTTCGGTGAGGTCGATGCCGATGCGGTCCCAGGTCAGCGCGGCGGCGGCGAACAGCTGGCCGCCGATCTTCACCCGGGCGCGGATCCCGTAGACGTCGTCGAACAGGCCGGTCAGCGTGATAACGCCCGCACCGATCAGGATCGAAATCGGGAAGCTCTGCAGCAGGAGGCGATCGCTGCCGTCGGGGGAGATCGACATCTCCGGGGTGACGACATAGCTGGAAAACACCCCGCAGACCCAGCCGATGAAGATGGCGACCCCGCCCAGGTATGCCACGGGCATGGCGTGGTTTTTCCGCTTGAGGTCGGGCCAGTCCACGATCCCGTTCTTGATCGCCAGGTGCTTCATGGTCGGCGTCAGGATGATCGCCACGAAAAACGCGACGAAGAACACGCCCATGAAGGGGCCGAGCTCCTGCACCATCCCGCTGAAATCAGCGAGCGTTACCGGGGCCCGGAGAATCTGGTCTGGAATCGTGGTATTCATCCCTTCTCTTCTTCCGATTGGCCGACGAGTCTAGTGCGATCTTGTTCAGAGGCGATGAGCTCACTCAAAGTTTGCCGGAGCGGGACCTTGGGGGAGAAGCCGATCGCTTCCTGCAGCCGGGTCATGTCCGGGAGGCGGTGGGGCGGGTCTTCGAAGCCCTCGCCGTAAACCGCTTCGTAGGACACATAGGTCTTGTCGACCTTGGGGCCGCCCGCCTCGGCCACCTGTTCGATGACCTGGTCGGCGAGCTGTTCGATGGTGATCTGCTGGGTCGAGCCGACGTTGAACACCCGGCCGTACGCGTCTTCCAGGTCCATCAGCTGAGCGAGTGCATCCACCACGTCACGCACATCGCAGAACGCACGGGTCTGCTGTCCATTGCCGTAAAGCGTGAGGTCTTTGCCTGCGACCGCTTGCGACACGAAGCGGGGGACCACCATGCCGTAGCGGCCGACCTGCCGGGGCCCGACCGTGTTGAACAGCCGCACGACGACGCTGCGGAGCCCGATGCGACGCGCCAGGTCGATCGCGAGGTGTTCGTCGATGGCTTTGGACAGGCCGTAGCTCCAGCGTGACGCGGTGGTCGGGCCGTAGACCAGCTCCATGTCCTCTTGCAGCGGGAGCACCGGGCACTTGCCGTAGACCTCGCTGGACGAGGTGATCAGCACCGACGCGCCCGCCCGAGCGGCGGCGCGGAGGACGACGTCGGTCTCGTCGATGTTGTTGCGGATCATCGCGGCGGGGTCATCTACCACCAACTTGACGCCGACCGCGGCGGCGAGGTGAAACACGCGGGACACCCCTTCGAGGAGGCTGGGGTCCGACAACGCCTCGGCGGCGGTGGATTCGACCACTCGGCAGCGATCGCCCACAAGTTTTTCGATATTCGAGTGTCGGCCCGTGGAGAAGTTGTCGACCAGGATCAAGTCGTGCCCCGCAGCCAGCAGGCGTTCGGCGAGGTGAGAGCCGATGAAGCCGGCGCCTCCGGTGATGATCGTCTTGGTCTTTTCCAATGGGTCGGTCCTCTACGCCGGAAGGATGGGACGATGGATCGAGCCCTGGCATCGCTGCCGGGTTCGCGGGGGGGATGGAGCTTAACACCTTCGATCATCGAGGCGTAACCGAGAGACGCCGGGCGGGGTGAGCCGCCCGGCGAGATCGGCGAGGTCTGTGGGTCCGGGCTTTACGCCTTCAGGTCGTCATCCGGGAAGTCCAGGTCGATGTCGAGTTCGTCGATCTCGGCGACGGCCGTCGGGGCTTCCTGCTCTTCGACTATCGGGTTGCGGTCGACCGAACCGTCCTTGTCCAGCTTCCGGCCCTTCTTGGCCTTGGCTGCCTTCTCCTTCTTGGGCTTGCCGTTGGTCGAGGTGCTCGACTCCGACTGGCGGTAACGGTAGAAGTCTTCGTACGACTTGCGGAAGTAGCCACCGGCCGAGGACTTGACGCCGTTGAGCACGATGCCCAGGACGTCGGCGCGTTGGCCGTCGAGTTGGTTGAGCATCCGGCCAAGCATGCCGCGTTTGTCGGAGCCGGCGTTGACGATCACCGCGATCGCATCCACGTGCTTCGACAGCATCTGGCTGTCGGAAGTCAGCAGGGCGGGCGGGGTGTCGATCAGGACGACGTCGTACTCGGTCTCGAGCTGGCCCAGCAGGCCACGGAACGCGGCGCCTTCGAGCAGTTCCGGCGGCGAGTCGGAGGCACGCCCGGTGGGCAGGACCGACATCGACATGTCGGGGTGCTGCACGATCACGTCGGCGACATCGACATCGTCTTTGAGCACATCCACCAGGCCACGGCTGTTGCCGCAGTCCATGAGCTTGTGCTGCGAGGGGCGACGGAAGTTGGCGTCGATGATCAGCACGTCGCGGCCGTTGTAGGCGAGGCTGGCGGCGAGGTTCTGGATGACCGTCGAGGTGCCCGAGCCGGGCTGGGCGGCGACGCAGACCAGGGTCTTGTAGCCACGCCGGTCCATCTTGGACAGGACCGCAGTCCGGACCTGACGGTACGACTCGGTGAGCAGGCCGGTGGGCGATCGCTCGACCGTTCGCTCGGCGGAACCACCACCCGAGGGGTCTTCGTTGGAGTGGGGGATCAGGCCCAGCAAGTTGCTCTCGATGGGCAGCAGCTTGAGGTCTTGGGGGCTGCGGACACGCTGGTCAAGCATCTCGCGGAGGACCATCAGGCCGCCGATCAGACCCACAGCCAGCATCGTCACCGCGGGAACAATGATGAGCTTGGGGAACGTGAGTTCCGGCTCACTGGGGCTCACCTGGGTTTTCACGCGGACGTAGTCGTCGCGGTTGCTGATCGTACGAAGCGTGTCGAGCGCTGCGTCGGCCCGTTGCTTTTTCTCGATCACGATCTGAAGATCGATCTCTAGGGCGGCGTACTCGTTGAGCTTCTGGGTCAGCTCCTGAAGGCGGGTCTTGGTCTCGGACAGTTGCGGCTCGAGCGCGGTGAGTTGCACCATCAATCCTTCGACCGCCTTGGCGGTGGTTTGGATCTGAAGCGCACGGAGCTCGCCGAGCTGCTTTTCGGTCTCACGCTTGAGTTCGTACTCGACCGAATCACGACGGTTGTCGAGCTGCTTGATCTGCGGGTGGTTGTCCTTGAGGCCCGAAGCGATCAGCTGACGCCGCGACTCGTCGAGGGTGCGGATTTCTTCTTCACGGCTGGCGATCTGGGGAATGGTTTGGAGATAAGCGTTTTCTTCGTCGGTCATCTCCGGGTTGGAGGCGCTGGCCTTCAGGCTTTCGTAGCTGCCCTGGGTGGCGGTGAGCTGGGCGGCCATTTCAAACTGCTCTTGGAGCAGCAGGTTGTAGCCCATCTGCTCTTCGGAGGCCGCGAGGCCAAGGGTTTCGATCTCGTTGTCACGGATGAAGCGGGCCATCTGGTTTCGGATCGAACGGATGTCGTCTTCGTAACGATTGGTTTCGCCGAGGAACAGGTTACGCAGCGCCGAACCGGCCTGGTCGTTGATGAGTTTCTTACGGTTGAGGTAGGTGGCCATGACCTCGTCGAGGAGGACTTGGGCGTCGCCGGGGTTGGGCGCGGTCATGGCGAGGTTGATCAGCGTGGTGCCGCGCAGCGGGTTGACCTGCAGCATCGATTCCTGCATCTCTTCACGGGCGCGGTTGCTGTCGCCCTTGAAGCTCTGCAGCCAGGCGGTGGATTGCGCCCGGGGACGGACGAGCGTGTCGCGGATGATTTCATCGGAGAGGATGAAGTTGGATTCGTTGGCCATGTAGCTGGCCACATCGGTATTGCGCGCACTCGCACTGTCGCCAACGGTCGGGGCGAACGGGTCGGTGACGGTGCGGGTCTCGACCAGGAGCTGAGCCTCGGAGGTGTACTGTGGCGAGGTCTTGCGGAGACCGACGTACAGGCCGACACCAATCATCAGGCCGATGGTCCCGGCGACAAGCATGAGCTTGTAGTGCTGGCGAAGCAGCCGTACGGGATCGACTGGCTTGAGACGGCCCACCGGTGGCGGCGGGGTCATCCCCGTAGCGGGCCCGATGGGTGGGATAGTCGATAATGGGTTAGCAGTCATAGCAAGGCTCCTCCCCGAGGTGATCATCTGCCGGATATTCCCTGGTCGGTTCGATTAGTTTGACCGATGGAACGTGATATTCAAATAAGTTCTTTGTTTTGCCTAAAGTTGTTTCATAAACGATCGTGCGCGGTCCGCAGTTTCGGCATCGCCTGCCTGTTCTGCCAATTCGATGCATTGTTCGAAGAGGGGGCGGGCCCGACGCGAGTTGCCGGTTTCGAGGTAAACGCGACCTAAGTGCAGTGTATTAGCGGGGATAGGTCGGGCTTGCACGCTGCGTTCGAGTGTGGCTCGGGCGTTTTCGGTGTTGCCGAGCTGGTATTGGATCCACCCTAGGGTGTCCAGGATTTCCGCGTTGGTGGGGGCTTGCTCGGCGGCCCGCTGGGCCATGGGCAGGGCTTCATCGGGCTTATCCAGGTGGTGGGAGAGGATGTAGGCCAGGTTGTTAAGGACCTCGATGTTGTCGGGGTCTATGTCTAGAAGCCGGAGATAGGCCTCTTTTGCCCCCTCGAAGTCGCGGTTTTGGAGCATCGCCAAGCCCGCCATCCGCTCGATCAGGATGTGGGTGGAGGAGTTGGAAGCGGGGACCTGCTGGCGGAGCGTATCCAATCTCTGCAGCGCGCCGCTGTAGTCTTGCTCAGCCAGGGACTGGTTGGCGAGCGTCAGCCCGATCCAGCTGGGATCCTTCATATCCGTGACGCTCTCGGCCAGTGCCGTCGCCTGGGCTTGACCCAGGCTAGAGATCATTTGCCGAAGAACCGTGCTGACCTCGCCGATCGACGAGCTGCGTTGCAGGGCCAGAGCGAAGACACGCTGGGCCGGCTCGGTCTGACCCAACGCAACGAGCACACTGCCGCGGACGCCTTGCAGTTCCGGCGAAGTGCTGATCGCTTCGGGGTGCTGTTCCAGCAGAGCTTGGGCATCGCCCGCTCGATTGGCTTGGAGGTACAGAAGGCTGAGCTGGCTCAGGGATTGGGACGTGGGGTTGGCAGCCACAAGCTGCTCGAGGCTTGCGATCGCCTGCGGGATGTTGCCTCGTGACGCCGAGACGCCGGCACTCAATTCCAACCAGGTCGGGTTGCCCGGCTCAAGCTCGAGTCCTTCGCGGATCAGCTGCTCGGCCTCGTCGATGCGTTGTTGGTTGAGATAAAGCTGAGCCAGTCGGCGCCGGGCCACATTGTTGCCGGGGGCTTTATCAAGCAGCAGCCGAAGCGAGTAGGCCGCTTCGTTGTCCTGTCCAAGCGCGGCCTGGATCTGGGCCTGCAACGCCAACGCGTTGACCATATCCGGGTTGATTTGCAGCGCCTGCTGAACGTCATCCAGCGCGTTCGCCTGGGTCTCGGGGTTGATAGCCAGAAGCGAGGCCCGTTGCACATAGGTCAGCGGGTTACGGCTGTTCTTGCCCAGCGAAGCGTTCACGTAATCGAGGGCCTTCTGTCGGTCGCCGTTCTGGTTGGCGGCCATGGCTCGGAGAGCGTCGGTGGTCGCGGTGGGCTGGAGCTGGTCCAACACCGCAACAGCCTCATCGACCCGGTTCAAACGCAGCAGCGACTCGGCCAGGCGTGAGCCGAGCACAGTTTTCTGATCTTCCGCGCTGCCGTCGAAGAGGCTTTGGTAGATATTGACCGATTCGTCAAGACGTCCGGCATTGAACAAGACGTCGGCCAGTTCACGGCTGGCGGGCTGGGCAGCGGGGTCTTCGATCGCAACGGCCTGATTGTAAACCGTCAGGGCTTCGTTGAACTCGCGAGACGTCAGGTGGTATCGGGCCAGCAGCAGGTAGTCTTCGGTGGTTACTTCATCACCACGTTGAGCGATATAGTCCGAAATAACTTTTTTGCCCTCGTCCACGCGTTCGCTTAGCCGCAGGGTGCCGGCGCGGGCGGCGACGGTGTTGAGTTGGACCCCTTGGACTTTTTCGGCCTGATCGATCAGGGCCAACGCTTCTTCGGTTTCGCCGGCTTCCGCGTGGAGGATTGCCAGGCTCAAGAGGTTCTGGATGTTCTCGGGCTGAGATTCGACCATCTCCATGCGGACACGCCGGACTGTGGCCGGGTCGCCGAACCGCTGCTCATAGGTGAGGTATTGCCCGAGCAACACTTGGTCGTTGGGCCGGTAGGAGACGGCGTCGCGCAACGTGTCGAGCGCTTGGGAGTGCCGGCCCATGCTGTTGTAGGCCCGAGCCAACCCGGCCAAGGCATTAATGTTGTCGGGCTTTTGCTCCAGCGATGTGCCGTAGGCTTCGATCGCTTCGGAGGGGTCCTCAGCTCGCAGCAGCAGGTCGGCGTATTGACGCCAACCTTCATCGAACACTGGGCGTTGTTTTAGCGCGAGGTCGTACGAAGACAGCGCTTGTTGGAGCTTGCCTTCGGCGGCGGCCAACTGCCCGCGGAGGAAGTGCCCCTCGGCCAGGTCCAGGTTGCGCTTGCCCGCGGTGGCGGCCAGACGTCGGGCCTGATCGAATTCCTTGTCCCGAACCGCCAGGTCGAAGGCCAGGATCAGCACTTTGTCGTTGTCGGGTTCGATCTTCTGCGCGACCTTGAAGGCCTCGCGGGATTTTTCGATTTCGTTGTTCTGGAGATAGATCTGGGCTTTGCGGATCGAACGGTCGAGTTCGCTGGCGTCGGTCTTGTCGATGTGGGCGACCATCTCGTCCAGCGTCATCGGGGTCTGATCGACTTGGCTCTGGAGTTGGCTCCGGAGCATGGTGATGGCCGAGGACAGGGCACCGCTCGCTTCGGCCTCGTCGAGGAGGGCGAATTTCTCGTCCGTCGATTCGGTCGACTGCAGGGTGCGTTGGAGCAGGTTCAGGTCGGTGGGGTTCTTTTCAAACTCTGCCCGTAGCATCTCGCGGCTGCGATCGGCTTGGCCGGTCGAGCCGTACAGCTGTGCGAGTGTGGTGGCGACGGCGGGGTCGGTGTCCTTGAGGGGTTCGAGCAGCGCGATGGCTTTGTCGTACTGCTTATCGATGGTGTACCACTGCGCCAGCAGGCGGATCGCCACGGTATTGTTCGGCTCGGACTCGAGGACGATGCTGATCTGTTCACGGGCTTCGGGGAGCTTGCGGCTTCGGAGAAGCATCTCGGCCAGTTGCAGCCGGATGTTCATCTGGATGTCTTCACGGGAACCGCCTTGGACGAGTTCGAGGACACGCTCAAGACGCTCGACGGCTGCACCCCATTGCTGCTCGGCCTGACGGGCACGGGCCGAGAGGAGCAGCGCTTCGATGTCGCGGTCCTGATACAGCGTGCTGGCCTGGTCGATGAAGACCATGGCGTGGGTGGTTTCATTCCGCAGCAGCGCGAGCTTGCCCCGCAGCATCAGCACCCGGGCGTCTTTGTCGGTGACCGCTTCGAGCTCGTCGACCGCCTTGTCGGCGTCGGCGAGAAGCTGCGTGCGGCGCTCGGGATCGGTCGCGGCCTCAGCCCGGATGAGTTCGATATTGGCCACCTCGTAGACGGCTTGTTGACGCAGGACCTGGTCCCGCAGCGATGCTTCGAAGTTGCCGGCGATCGGGTAGTCGCGTGCCAGGAGATAGATCTCGTGGGCGTCGTCGAGCTGGAGTTGCAGCTTGAGGACGTTGGCGAGCATGAGCTTGTAGAGCAGCATGTCCGGCCGGGCGGCGGACGCGCTACGCAGCAGACGCTCGGTCCGGTCCAGGTGATTGGGGGTGTTTTTCGGGGCGGATTCGACGGATTCGCCTGCGATCAGGAGGTCCATCACGGCGAGCTGCTTATCAACCCGGGGAAGGATCTCGGCGACCTGTTGAACAACCAGGGGCGGCTCGGGGTTCTGGAGGAGCGCCGCCTCGAGGTTGTTCAGCACCGGCTCGATCTTGGCAAAACCATCGCGGTAGCTCTGGGCCGCTTCGGCGCGTTCTTCGTCGTTGCTTGATTTGCGGATACGTTGCCGGTGTGCTTCAAGCAGCGCCAGCATGACATTGAAGTACTCGATCTTCACCGAAGGGTTGTCGGGGTCGGCCGCTAACGCACGCTCGGCGAGCTCGGCGGTTTGGGCGCGGGCATCCTTGGCGTGGTCCGAATCGGGAGCGGAGCGCTCGGTCCGGTTGGCGTCGTAGAGGTGCCAGCGGGCGAGGTAGTACAAAACGTCGGTGTCGCCCGGACGGGCCTGCAGAACAGTCTCGAGGTCCTGACGGATCTCTTGTTGACGCGTCCGGTCCATGGCGTCGGAAATCTGGACGGCTTGGGAGATGCCCCGGAATTTCAGCGCAGGGATGTTGTCGGGCTTGGTTTCGAGGCGGGTGGAGGCCAGAGAGTAGAGGTCGTTGTAGAAGCTTCCGATGTTGAATTCACGGGCCCAGCGATACAGGAGCTGGTAGTAGTCTTCGAGCATCTGCTCGTCGTCGGGGCGGAGCTCGGTGGTTTGACGGGTGAGCTGCATGATCTCACCGAGGACGCGCTTGGCTTCGAACTGGTCGCGCACTGTCATGTTGCTGCGGGCTTCGATGTACTTGATCAGCAGGTCAACGTTCTGCGGGTCGCGGTTCCAGGCCTTGCCGTAGCTCTGGGCCGCCAGGCGGTAGTCCTGGCCCCGTTGCTGTTGAGCCTGCGCCAAATCTTCGGGGTCGGCGGTTACATCGATCTGGGCGTTCTGGGCGCGGACCAGATAGTTGTCGCCCTCGGCTTCGAGCTCGGAGCTGCTCTTCTTGAGAACGGTTGAAACGACGAACAGCCCGCCGGCCAAAAGGACGACCAAAACGGCAGCGAGGATGAAAACGAACTTGGTGTTGACTTTGCCGGCCATGAAACCGTGCTCCTGTATCTGAAAATCTAACTCTGACGGTGGTTCTAACTTTGGGGTTGATGAGGGGCAACGGATCGTGCCCCCTGATCGGGTTCAAATCATTTGGGTTAGGGCGCCGAAGGCTCTCCGGGCTGGATCGGCCAACGCCCGGCCTTGACGTCGTCCCAGTCGGGCAGACAGGCCATGATGTCGGGCAGGAAAACGTTCAGCAGATCGGTGGTGTGTCGGGTGACCGCGTCGGGGTCGTTTTCACCCAAGACCTGGATTTCGATCTTGCAGTAGTAGCTGTGGGCGTCGCGGATATCGAAGCCCTGGGCCCGGACCGCGTTAGGTGAAGCGAGGTACTTGCCGTTGGCGGCGAAGAAGTAGATCACGTGCTGATCTTCTTTGACGTTGTCGGGGGGGCCGTAGGTGAAGCGGACAGTGTTGATCTCGCGTTCGGGCAGGGTGACAACGGTGCCGGGGGCGTACTCGGGTTCGCCGGGCAGCGGGAGAAGGGCGGTGGCCTGGTACCCGGGGAGGCCGTCGCGCGGGGTGGCGACTTCGGGATCGATCGCGATGGTCTGATCGCTCAGGCCTTTGTGCTTCACGCCGGCCGCGATGAAGCAGCGGTCGGGCACGTGGGGAACGGTGTCGTTGATGCCGGTGTAGTAAGCGATGTGCAGACGGACGAGGCTGCCCGGTTGGCCCTCATCGATGCTGGTGTTTCGGTACCACCGACTGAGGTAGTGCTCGGTTCCCAGCTCGTCGATGATCTCGGGCGGGAGGATCTGATCCTCGATGAAGCTGTAAGGCCCTTTGTCGAGGGGCAGGTCGTTCAGGTTGTGGCGGAGCTCAACCGCTTCCTTATGGAGCACGATCTTCTGCCACGAGAGGATGGATTGCTTGCCGGTGGCCGCGACGCCAAACAGGCCGCAGATCATCGCGGCGGCGAAGCACCACGTGGCGAGGCCACGACGGCCCGGTGCGGACTTGCGGGCAAACAGCGCCAGACCGACCAGGATCACCAGCCCGACGGCGACGCCGATGAGCGACAACGCCTTGGGCATCCATTCCAATCCGGGCACGGGCCGGGCGGAGAATCCGTTGAACAACATCGCATAGACGATGCCGGTCACCAGCGCCAGGGCGGCACCGAGCACCAGCCCCTTTGCGACGAGTCCGGGGGCAACCTTCTTCGGTTCTTCTTTCGAGAGCGCGGCTTGGGCTGCGGCCTGCTCCACCAGTTTTTCGTGGGCTTTCGACTCCGCCTCGGGGTCGCGGATGATGACCTTTTCCAAGACCCAGCCGACCAGCAAGAACAGACCCGCAGCCGGTATGAGCATCAGCATGCCCACGAACAGGTGGAAGTCGCCTTGGGCGTATTCCTTGTCGACCGTGTAGATCAGACCCAACGCCGTCACCCGGCCGATGTTGACCAGCACCGCAATCGGCACGGCAAGACCAATCATGATCAGGCGTTGCCACCACGCCCGGTCGAACAGGAACGCCATCGCTACGCCCAGCGCGATAAACGCCATGAGCATACGTAGACCCGCACAGGCCTCGGCCACGTTCATGCCTTCTTCGACCCAGAGCCCGTCGCGCCAGAAGCCCATCGTGATGGTGTTGCCGGCGTTGTCCACGGTGAAGTCCATGAACTCTGAAAACAGTTGCAGCATCACCGTCGCGCCCGCGGCAGCGATGTCTTGAAGCCGTTCAGCGATCCGGCTCCAGATCGCGTCCGACACCTTCACGGCCAAGACCAGGTAAGCGATCGGGAACCACAGCACCCGCATCGCGGCGGGTCCAAACAAAAACAGCGCGGTGGCGAAGATCGTCAGCACCATGCTGTAGCCGCGGAACATGTCGTTACGCCCCGGGAAGATCCAGAAGACGTAGCTGTAGAGCCCAATGAAGATGAGCGGCAACGCCCACCAGCACAGCTGCTTGGGGGCGGCCTGCAGGCGGGTCTTGTTGAGGTAGATGTAGTAGATCGAGATACCGGGGATGATCAGGACGTGTGACCAGTCGGGGTCTTTCGACCAGAGGTAGGTTTGGAACAGGAAGTTCCAGTGCATCCAGCCGAAGAACGCAAGGCATACAGCGATCCAAGCCCAGCCGATCGGGGTGATCAGTGGCTGGGGCTGCCCCGCAGGAGCGAGTTTGGTCATCGGGGTACTGGTCATGTCTCTCGGTGGCCCGCCTCCACGGGTTGGTGTCGAGATCGAAGTGGTGGATGAGGCGTCGGGCGCCTGTCCCAGATTGGTGTTACGCGGGGCAGCCGGGGCGGGTTCGTGATTTGAAAGAACCTTTGCCTGCTCGGCGTTGAGGGCGAGCGACGCCTTGGCCCCCTGACGCGACACGTGTCCCGTGGTTTGACCGGGGTTGGCGTGGCTGGCCGAATCGGGCTGGTGAAGGGGGGGCTGAGAGTCGCTCATGGTCCGCTGGGCAGAAAACCGTCGGGAGAGACGTCGTGGCGGTCCATGCCGGAGACGCGGGGTCGAAAATACACTCGGCCTCTATCGGCCAAGAGATCAAAGAGGTTGTGTAGGGGCACCCGTCCGTTGGTGCCTCGCGAAACATGCGACGTGTCCTGATCGCCCCGGCATGATATCGGCCGGGTGGACGGGCCGGCCACGAATGGGCCCGGCAGGTCGGAAACATCAATTTTTAACCCAGGGCACGCCCTCGGGTGAAGGCACGGCCTGGCGTTTAGGCCAGGCCGTGCGGTGTGGAATCAAGAGTTTTAGTTCCGGTTGTCACCGAACACGTCGTTGCCGAAGTTGCGGTCGAGCACGAAGCCGAAGCCGTAGGTGAACCGGAAGCCGTTGCGGATGACTGCCAGCGGGGTGGCGACACCGGACGAACCGATGTTGATCAGGTCGTCGGGCTTCAGGAAGATGTCGGGCTCGTTGCCGTGGAAGATCGCCGCGAGGTCGAGGCGGATGGTGACTTCCTGGTTGTTGGCCGTGCGGCGGATCAGGTCGACACGCTCGGGGTTGGCCAGGCCACCCAGGCCGCCGGACGAAGCGATCAGTTGCTTGAGCGTCAGGTCTTGCTCGCCGGGGACGGTGTAGGCACCGGGGCGGTTGGACTGACCCATGATGTAGACGAAGCCGGCTTCCTGGTTGGGGATGCGGATGACGTCGCCAGCACGGATGACGACGTTGTAACGCATGTCGCCGTTGATCAGCTTGTCGTAGGGCACCTCGATGATGCGCTGGGCGACCATGCTGCTCAGGGCGTCGCTGCCCGGGGTGCCGAAGGCGCTGTTGCCGGTGCCGGCTTGGCCTTCAACGCGGACGAACTTGCCGTCGACGTAGACCCAGCGGGGCGAGCTGCCGCCGCTTTCCAGGCCCGACTCCACACCCGAGGGCGGGGCGGGGCGGTCTTCGGGGGCGGCCGCGTCGTTCAGATCAGCAACGGCGTTGCCTTCATCCAGCAGGTCTTCGATCAGATCGCCGGCGTCGGCGGGAGCGGGTTCCACCGGGGCGGATTCGCGGTTGGTTTCGCCTGCGCTGGCCGGGGTCAGCGGGGCTTGACGGAAGATCAGGATCCGCTTGATGCGGTTGCTCACACCGCCGGCCTGGGCGATCGCTTGCAGCAGACGGAAGTCGGGCTGCGGGATCAGGTAGGGGCCGAACCGGGTGCTGCCTTCTTCGGGAGCACCGATGATGGTGTAGAGGTTTTGGCGCGACTGCTGGACAACGACGCTGACGGTCGCGTCCTGCATGATGCCTTTGTTTTCGAGGATCTCGATGATCTCTTCTTCGAGTTGGCTGGGGCTGAGACCCGAGGCCTTGACCTTGCCGACGATGGGCAGGCGGATGTTGCCGGTCTCATCGATCGCACGGTTTTGCACGTCGGTGACGCCAACGCTGATGAGTTCGAAGATGGAGACGGTGATGAAGTCGCCGGGGCCGATAACGTATTCCTGGGCGTCGGGCACCAGGTCGTCGGGGCGGACCGGGGAGATCTGGACGGGGGTGTCGCTGAGCGTGTTGGCCAGGTCCAGCGTTTCGAGGATGGGCATCGACACCGGGGTGCGTTCCCACCGGCCGACAATACTCGGGTCCAGGTAGCTGTCGCTTTCGCAACCGACCAGTCCCAAGCCCAACGACGCCAACACGCCGCACAGCGCCAATCGCCCAGTCTTCATCATCATCTTGATTTGCCTCACCGTCTTCGGCTCCTGGTTGCTTGGGCCCAGCCGGCACGTTGCCGTGACTTGAGCCAGTTGTTTTCTTACCCCGAGGCGGGCGGTGCCAGCCTCAATTCAATGACGGGCATACTATCCCATTACCCAACTTACCGCACCCCTCGGGACGCAGCGGGGCCGACGCACCTTTAGGGATGCCTCACCGCGTCCCTTCGGACCACTCGGGGATGCCCTTTAGGGGCATCTCGGCATCGGGCCGCCGTTACAATCGCTATCCTCAGCACAGCTTGCGGCATGTGCCGGGCGGCTACGCCGCGAGGTCAACATCGGACAGCCCCATCCGCCGGGGCCAACCCAGACCGCAAAACCTGCCGGGCCCGGGCTTCGTATCGGTTCTCGGACCCAAACCCCGCGTCAGCCTGCCCGGTCCACACCCGCTCCCTTGCTCCCAACACCCCCGGCCCACCGCTTCGGAACCCGACCATGCCCGATTCCTTCCAAAACGTGACTTTCGTCGGCGACGGCGCCATGGCCACCGTCCTGGCCCTGCTCCTGGAATCCCGGGGGCTGAACGTCACCGTCTGGGGGCCCACCGCCGAGAACGTCGCCGAGGTGATTCAAACTAGGGAAAACCGCCGGTATCTTCCCGGACACCGCCTCCCCGACTCGATCCGGCTCACCGCCAGCGACTCCTCCTGCTTCCGAAACGCGGACCTGATCGTCTCGGCCATCCCCACCCAATACGTCCGCAGCGTCTGGGAACGCCTCGCCCCGCACCTGCCCGAGGGCGAGTCGGTACCCGTCGTCTCCGTGGCCAAGGGCATCGAAAAAGGCACCATCCTCCGCCCGACCCAGATCATCGGGGACGTGATTGAGAAGGTTTCAAGGGGACAAGGGGCCGAGGGGACTAGTGAAAGTGCCGACTCCTCTTCCCAAGCCCCTAAGCCCCCAAGCCCCCAAGTCCCCAGTCTCGCCTCGCTATCGGGCCCGTCGGTCGCCGACGAACTCGCCAAATGCCTGCCCGCCACCGTCGCCGCCGCCTCGGAAGACACCGAGTTCGCCGCCCGGCTGCAGACCACCTTCACCACCCAGTGGTTCCGCGTCTACACCAACCCCGACCTCGTCGGCGTCGAGCTGGCCGGGGCTCTGAAAAACGTCATCGCCCTGGCCGCGGGCATCCTCGACGGCCTCCAAGCCGGCAACAACGCCAAGTCGGCCCTGCTCTCGCGCGGCCTCGCAGAGATCACCCGCCTGGGCGTGGCTATGGGCGCGACCCCCGAGACCTTCTTCGGCCTCACCGGCGTCGGCGATCTCGCCACCACCTGCTTCAGCCCCACCGGCCGAAACCGCACCGCCGGCGAACTCCTGGGCAAGGGCAAAAAACTCGACCAGATCCTCGAAGACATCCCCGGCGTTGTCGAAGGCGTGCCCACCACCAAGGCCGTGGTCGACCTCGCCCAGAAACACAATGTCGAGATGCCGATCACCCAAGCGGTGAACCAAGTGTTGTTCGAAAACCTCGACCCGCTGGACGCCATCAGCAACCTGATGTCACGCGAACCGAAGACCGAGCGGGTGGGATAACCTCAAAATACGGTTGGGACGGAATGGTCTTTCTATATAATCGAATTGCTGCTTCCCGCAGCATGTGGGTGTGTTGTATTTGATTCTGGAGGTGAGTGATGAATCAGAAGTTCTTTGTTTTGGGCGTTGCTATCGCTGTGTTTGCGGTTCCCGTGTTCGTCGCGGGGCCTGAAGCGAATGCAGAGTCAGCCTTCAGCACCGTCTCTGCACTTCCCGACTTGATTCTCGATGACTTTTCGGATGTCGAAGACCCCGCCGCCTTACCACTGGTTTCGTTTGTTGCAAACCCCGCAGGAATCCTGGGTGAAGACGGGCTGTCGTCAACCATCGCTGGGCACCGTACGACCACGGTGTCTGCACTAATTAGCACCGGAAATCAGGGACAGGTCAGTTTGGATATCGACCCCAGCCAAGGCCGCCTGATCGTGTCCTCAACGGAAGAGGTTACGCCGCTCGGCGGTGTGGTTTGGTTTGATTCCACAATGGCCAGCATCGCGCTGGACATGACGCAATATGAATACCTTGCGGTGGACTACGTCGACAGCTCGGGAGACCTGCGACTCTTCCCGGTGTTGTACAACTCGGATGTCAATGAGAACCCGCTTGAGCAAATCCAAATCGAATCGACCCTGCCCGCGGGGCGTGGGACCCGATACTTCTCGCTTCCAGAGGTTTTGGAGCAAGCGGAAACCACCAACCCCGATTTTGATCCGACCATCGTCGATGCCATCCTTCTCGGGTTCCAGGGGCTTTCGGCAGCGAGGTCTTTTTCACTCGAAAAGGTCTATCTCACCAACACGCTCTCGCTTCTCGGCGACTACAACGGCAACGGGGTGGTGGACGCAGCGGACTACACGGTGTGGCAAGACAGCTTCGGCTCAACCACCCAGCTCGACGCGGACGGCAACGGCAACAGCGTCGTGGACGCGGCCGACTATACGGTCTGGCAGGACCGCTTCGGCGCGACGACGGGAGGGGGCCCTGCCCCGATCACGGTGATCCCTGAGCCGGCTTCGCTGGCCATGACGGTGATGGCGGCAGGGCTTGTGGGTTGGCGGCGACGACGGCCGATGTGAGTCACGCGAGGTTGCTTGCCCCAGCGTCATGCGAGGATTGCCCGATTATTAACGCAGTTTGGGCGTTGACACGTCCGGGGTGGGATACGCATACTGGGACTGGATGATGTGATACCGGGAGCGTTATGTTGTTTGTGGTTTCCGGAAACGAAATGATTGGCCGGGGATGAATGGGGTCGAGGTTGTGATAATCGGCGGGGGTGGCTTGGCCGCTCCGCCCGGAAATAGATATTTGAGATTGGAGATGTGATGAAACGGATCTGGGCTGGGATGGGTGTTGCGGTGATGTGTGTGTCGGCTTGGGTCGCGCCAGCGAAGGCGGTGGACCGCGATCCGTCGTCGTTTGTCTGGTTGTTCTCCGACACCGGGTATGCCGCGCAGGGTACCGGGTTGGCGATGTCGCGGGGCAAGGCTTGGCCGGTGGTGTTTGGCACCTCGGATACCTTTACCTTGCGGCCGACCAGCGGCGGAACGTTTGGCGGCTTCTGGAGCGATGTAGCGGCACCGCTCGGGTTTGGTCCGATCCGCACGGCGTCTTCCTCGAACGGTTCGGTCGCTGGCGTGAACTTTTTCGGGAATAACAACGGCGGTTATATCGTCGGGCCGACGGGGACCAGCACCACCCTCAGCAGCGGCATCGTGGCGGTCGACTACACGGCCAGCGGGGTATTGGTCACCGCAACCGAAAACTCGGTCAACGGGTTTGTCTACGACGGGCAGTTCGGCATCCAAGACATCGCGGTTTCGCCGTTCGGCGACGGGGGGGTTCTGCGCAACGGGGAGTTCTACTCGACGCTGACCAACGATGCGATCAGCCTGACGTTTGCGACCGGAACCACCTACACCGGGTTGGGCTCTCTGGTCTTCGACGCGCAGGGGCGGCCCCACGTCGTGGACCGCGAGGGCAACGCCTTCAGCTTCGAGACCAACGCGGGCGGTTGGTCGGCGACAAGCCTGGGCACCGTCGGCAACACCAACTCGCGGCTGCCGATTGCCGCCGACTCGACCGGCACCGTGGGCACCGCCTACGTGAACAACAACTCGGAACTGATCTACGCCTACTGGACCGCCTCGGCGGGCTGGCAGTCGACGCTGGTCGCACTCAACGCGGACCAGGGTTTTCAGATCGGTTTGGATTTCGATTACGAAGACCTGCCGGTCATCTCCTACGTGGATCTGAACTCCGGCAACGTGGTCGTGGCCTACGACCCCATCGCGGTGCCCGAGCCGTCGGTGGCGGTGGTATGCGGCTTGATGAGTGGTTTGCTGCTGCGTCGTCGTGTGGCTTCGATGAATTGAATCGCGGGTTGAAGACGACCATGCGCGGGAGAACGCAGTTTGTTGTTGCGTAGCCGAAATCTTGGGATCGCTGCCGGAGTCGTTGGGCTGCTGGGTCTGTTCGGCCCGGCGGTGTCGGCACAGGTGTGGGGCAGCCGAGTGGTGAGCTCGACGCTGGACGCCGGTTCGTTTGCGTCGCCGATCGAGGTGTTGATCTCGCCGATCGACGACCCCGCGGTGGGCTATGTCGAAAGCGGTGGGCCCCGGATTACCTACGTGGATCCCGCTGCGGGTGGGACCAACACCACCAGCGTCTACCCGGCCAATATCGTGGGCTACACCACGTTTGCCGCGGACCCGTTTGGGAACTTCGCGGCGGCGACGTCCGGGCCGAGCGGATCGCCTTTTCCGATCTTCGCCACCGAGTCGACTGCCGCGGGCATCGAATTCGACTTCCTGCCCAACAGCCAGCCCGACCTCGGGTCGCGTCTATCGACCGTCGTCTTGGATCGCCGGGGGATCCCGTTGGTTGTCGGGCGTCCGGCATCCAACGCGGAGAACTACATCCTGACCCGGTTCGATGTGCCCCGGACCGAATGGGTGACCACCACGGTGGCCAGCGGGTTTGGCCAACCGCTCTCCGCGGATATCACCACCGAGGCGATCTACACGCGTGACGACCGCTTGGCGCTGGCTTCCGTCAACGGCTCGACGCAGTCCAGCAATTTTGAGCTATTGATCGAACAGCCTGATGCGAGTTACTTCCGCATCGCAACCAACGCCCTCGGCGGGCGGAGCGTGGGGCCATCGCTCAGCGCGTTCGGCGAAGACGGCGTGGCGTTCGCCTTCGAACCCGACGACGGTGTGGTGTGGGTGGGCTTGTTTGAAGGCGGCCTGTTGAGCTACGAAACGGTGCATTCCCAGGGCAGCGGTCCGCGAGCGGTGATGCCCGGTAGCCTTGCGCTCAATCCTGTTACGGGCGCGTTGGCGCTGGCCTATCTCGACAACGATCAGCTGGTTTTTGCCGAGCGCCAGGGAACCGACGACTGGACCAGCACCTCGCTGGGCTTCACTGGCGAGCGGGCCGGCTTGGGGTTTGATCAAGCGGGCAACCCGTACATCGCGTTGGCCGATGCGAACGAACTGCTGCTGCTCTCCCCCACGTTTACGCTGGAGTTGCTCGCAGGCGACTACAACGGCAACGGCGTGGTGGATGCCGCGGACTACACGGTCTGGCAAGACAGCTTCGGCTCGACCACCGACCTGGCCGCCGATGGCAACGGCAACGGCGTGGTGGACGCGGCGGACTACACGGTCTGGCAAGACAACTTCGGCAACACCAACCTCGGCATTAACACGCTGTCCATCATCCCCGAGCCCTCTTCTTTGGCGTTGCTCGGGGTGGGGCTGATCGGGCTGCGGCGTCGGCGTAGATGAGTGCTGCTGGATGCGGAAAAATCTTGATCCCGGGGTGGGCTACATTTAGACTCGGTTTTCGCGTGGCTTGATCCTCAAGCGCACTTCATATCAGGCACAGCTTGGTTCAAATCGGTTCTTTTGGAAGGGCCTTGTGATGCTGAATGGCTGGGTATCGGCTGGACGTTCGCGGTATTGGTTTTCGCTGGGAGCGCTGCTGCTGGCGGGCGGCTTGGCCCGTCCGGCGGCGGCGGAGATCCAGGGCTTATCGCTCGTCGCGAGCCTGCCCGCGCAGGACGCCTCGGCGGTGTTTGCGACCCACGCCTCCGGGTATGTGGACCGCATGTTCGTGGTCGATCAACGCGGGCGGATCGAAACCCTGGACCTGAACCTCGGCAGCTTCGGCGCGACGCCGTTCCTCGACATCCGCACCCTCATCGACGACACCGCGCCCGAGCAGGGCCTGCTCGGGCTCGCCTTCGACCCCAACTTCCATAACAACGGCTACTTCTATGTGAACTACACCTACGACCCCGGCCCCGGCCTGGACCGCACCCGCATCGATCGCTTCCAGGTCACCAACCCAGGCGTCGACCTGACCGTCGATGCCGCCACCCGCTCGCCCGTCCTCGAGTTCGAGCAAGACTTCCGCAACCACAACGGCGGATGGATCGGCTTCAGCCCCACCGACAACTACCTCTACATCGCCAGCGGCGACGGCGGCTCGGGCAACGACCCCAACAACCGCGCCCAAAGCCTCAACACCCTGCTCGGCAAGATGCTCCGCATCGACCCGTCCGGCGATGATTTCGCCACCGACAGCATCGCCAACTACGCCATCCCCCAAGACAACCCCTTTGTCGGCGACAGCAACGCCCGCGACGAGATCTGGGCCTACGGCCTTCGCAACCCCTGGCGCGACAGCTTCGACCGAGCAACCGGCGACCTCTGGATCGGCGACGTCGGACAAGAAGCCCGCGAAGAAATCAACGTCCAACGCGACGGCCAGGGCGGCGCCAACTTCGGCTGGCGGCTCCGCGAAGGCGACATCGCCACGCCCACCGGCGGCGTGGGCGGACCCGAACCCCCGGACCACGTCGGCCCCGCCTACGACTACCCCTCCAACGGCGTCGGAGACTTCGGCGGTAACTCGACCGTCGGCGGCTACGTCTACCGCGGACCCGACCCCGACCTCCAGGGCCTCTACTTCTTCGGCGACTCCTTCCCCCGACAAATCTGGACCTTCGACCCCGCCGACCCCGACGGCACCGTCCAAAACATCGAAAGCCTCTTCGGCACAGATCTCAACGCGCTGGGCACCCTCGTCTCCTTCGGCGAAGACCGCGAAGGCAACCTCTACATGCTCGACCTCGACGGCGACATCTTCCGCATCGACACCGACATCCCCATCACGCTGGCCGGTGATTACAACGGCAACGGCATCGTCGACGCCGCCGACTACACCGTCTGGCAGGACAGCTTCGGCTCCACCTTCGATCTTGAGGCGGACGGCAACGGCAATGGGGTGATTGACGCGGCCGACTACACGGTGTGGCAGGACAACTTCGGCAACACGCTGCCGGTCGGGGGCTCGTCGTTGACGATCATCCCCGAGCCCGCGTCGTTGGCTTGGGTTGTGGTGGGGCTGGGTGTGCTGATCTCAAGTCAACGCCGAGGCGTTTGAGTGCGGCTGAGTTCTGTTTCGCTTCCGCCAACGGACCGGCACGCACCACAGGCTCAGCAACACCAACCCGCCGAAGAGCGAGTAGGCGAGGATAAAGACCCAGGGGTCGGCATCGATGAACAGGAGATTGCCCAGCCAGTAGGCGACGAAGGTTTCGTCGTAGGTCTGTTGTCCCGCTGCGCGGCGGAGCTGCATCTCCCACGTGGTCAGGGGGCAGATGATGCCCAGCCAGGCCTGGCCGACGATCACGGCGATGGTGAGCAGATGGATGCCGCGGAACCAGCGGTTGCGGACCCATTGCCATTTCAACGCCCCGCCCAGCAGTGAGAGCAGCAGCCCGAGGATGACAAAGAGCACCACCGCGATGTGCAGCAGCAACATCGCGTCAGCGGCCAGTCGAGCCCATGCAGCGGAGTCCATCGTTCTCGATTATCCCGCGTCGCGATCGACGTGTCGTTTTGAATCCAAGGGCAGCTCGGGATGGGGCCGACGTCGGGTGGTGAGATAGAGGCTGACGCCCAGCGTGAAGATCAGCGACATCGAGCTGATGATGCAGAAGGTGCTGTCATCGTCGTCGTCATCATCGTCCTCGTCTTTGCGGTCGTCTGCGGGTTCGGTCTTGGACGTCAGGGTCGTCGAAAGCACCCAGGACGGACTGGCCAAACCACTGGAAGGGGCAAACGCCAGAAGCAGCAAGGCCAGGATCGTGGCGACGAGGGGGCGTCGGAGGGAAGTCAGAGAGTGGGCCATGCCCGATTTTACGTGACGGGGTGGGATTTGTTGCGGGTTTCCGGTGGGGCATGGGCAGAGTGATCGATGGTCATTCGTCAGGCGCGAGGCATCGAGATTGGCCCGGCATCGCGGTGCTGGCCGACATATAACCACATGGCGACCGCTGAACGACATCCGCGAACCCGAGGGGCTGCTTCCCTGCTGCTGATGGCGGCGTTGGGGCTGTCTTGGGCGGGTTCGGGGTGCACGACGGCGGGGCGGCTGTCATCGCTGCTGCCCGATGAGGTCGCCGAGCCCATGGAAGAGGTGCTGCCGATCGGCATCGCCGAGACGCTGGCGGTGCTCGAGCCTTTCTCCATCGTGCGACGTCTGGATCAGGGGCTGACCTACATCGAGATCGACGAGCAGACCCACCGGGTCCGCGGGGCGTGGTTCAGCGTGAATCAGGGGCCCTGGACGACCGCGGCGACGCTGAATCGCGGCGACCAGGTCGATGTGACCTACACACGGGAAAACTCAGCGGGCACCACGAGTTACGTCTTCTACGGCCCAACCACCGGCGGATTCATCCGGATGGTCGAGACCCGCTGGTATTACGACGGCTACCCCGAGGAACGTCGATCGCTTCGGGTTCGGCCGTACGAGATCCAACGGCAGGCGTTCGTTTCTCGCTAAGTCTTTTATTATTAGTGGTTTTTGGCGGTCTCTGGCGAATTTTTCGCGACGGCGGTTCGCGTGAGAGGCAAAGAATGCCGGTCGGGCCGTGATGCACTCCTCCAGGCACCACGGCCCGAGAGGGGCCGACATCCTGCTCTCCCTTTCCTCAATCTCCCCGGGTTCTCCCCCCATCTCTCCGGCGGGGAAGGTAGTCCAATAATGTGACCGGCCGATGGCTTTGACGTGAGAGCTCTGTTAATCCACAACGCCTCGCCCCGTTGAGTTGGGGATGAACGGTGGACGAGTGGGGGAGTATCGAGTGCTTCGCCAATGTACTTGGGTTAAACCCGTACCCGGTCAACACCGATAAGTCGGATGTGATCAGGAGAAAACCGTGACTCTCGCATTTCCGCATCCCGCCAACCAAGACGACTTCGACGAAGGCCTGCCCGGTGGTGAATTCGACACCGCACGGCTGTGGGTGTCGGATCAGCAGTGGATGACCATCCTCGAACGGGTGGAACGCGGGACCGAGGAGGCCGACGGGCCCTACACCCCGGACTACGCTGGCGGCGAAAGCGATGCCTCCAGCCACCGCGAGCACGCCCGCCACGCGGTGAGTTTCCGTTGCATGATCCGACTGGCTCCGCCGGATAACCCGGATGCGGACCACGGCACCTACGTCGTGCACAGCCGAAACATCTCCACGGGGGGCATGGGGTTCGTCCACGACCAGGAACTGCATACCGGCACCCGCTGCACCGTGGCTCTGCAGCCCATGCAGGGCAAGGGCATGATCGTGCCGGCCCGCGTCGCGTGGTGTCGCGCGATCCCGCGTGAACTCGAAGACCTCACGACCTACGACATCGGCGTTCAGTTCGACCGCCCGATCGATATCAGCCCCTTCGTCCCCGCGGCCTGATTCAAGACTTAGTCCAGTTTGACCCATCACGCGGCGCGACGCCGCGTGCTGTTCTGTTCACCCGCATCCGGTAGCAGCGATTCTTATCGGCGGTCGGCCCGCGGCGGGCCGGTGGGATTACGCGGGTGGTGGGGGTTGTGATGCGTTGTGAAGAAGGGGGGATACCCAGCTTATCTCGCCTCGTTAACCGGTCGATACATCCGAAGTACGGATTACCTGCGCGGGGTATGCGCCCCACCACACGCAGCGCAGTCCGCTGATGTTTGGCCCTTTGACTATCAACCCCGAGGCGACGACGCATGGAACTCGACACGATCTTGAAAACGGCACTTGATTTGGGTTCGTCCGACATCCACCTGGTGTCCGGCCACCCGCCCATGGCCCGCGTCCACACCACCATGACGCCGCTCGACTACCCCGTCATCACCCCCGAGGGCGCGATGCGGATGCTCAAGAGCATGTGCACCGAAGACCAGATGCGCGTCTTCGACAAGATCAAAGACTCGGACTTCTCTTACGAAATCCCCGGCCTCGGCCGTTTCCGGGTGAACGCCCACAGCCAACGCGGCAGCGTGGGTATCGCCCTGCGTGCGATCAAGACCGAGATCCCCCCGCTGGCCGACCTGAACCTGCCCGACGTGATCAGCCGTCTGACCTACCTGCCCCGCGGCCTGGTGCTCGTCACCGGCGACACCGGTTCGGGTAAGTCGACCACGCTCGCCGCGATGATCGACGCGATGAACAAGCGTTACCACAAGCACATCATCACGCTCGAAGACCCCGTCGAATACGCCATGATCTCCGACAAGTGCTGCATCGAGCAGCGTGAGCTCGGGATGGACACGCCGTCGTTCGCTTCGGGTCTGCGTCACGTCCTGCGTCAAGACCCCGACATCATCCTCGTCGGTGAGATGCGTGACCTGGAAACCACCGCCGCCGCGATCACCGCTGCGGAAACCGGCCACTTGGTCTTCTCGACCCTGCACACCGTCAACGCTTCGCACACCGTTGAGCGGATCATCGATATGTATCCCGCCGACCAGCAGAACCAGATCCGTTCGATGCTGGCCAACACGCTGCAGGCCGTGGTCTCGCAGACGCTGTTCCGCCGGATCGACAAGAAGGGCATGGTCCCCGCGGTCGAGACGATGCTGTGTACCCCCGCGGTGCGCAACCTCATCCGCGAGAACCGCGCGTTCGAGATTCCCAACGTCATCGAAACCAACCGTCAGCTGGGCATGAACAGCCTGGACAACGCGATCGCCGAGCTGTTCTTCAACGGCATGATCAGCCGCGAAGACGCCATCGCTCAGGCGGCGTACCCCGAGAAGCTGGAACGTGCCCTGGTGGCGTGATCGAGGAGTTTTCCGTGAGCCCTGGGCTTCGCCCGGGGACGGTGATGCAAGAGAGAGGCCTCCGGACAAAGCCCGGAGCTAAAGGGACGAAGGAATATGCCCAACTACCGATACCAAATGCGAACCAGTGGTGGCGAGACCACCGTCGGCACTCTCGCGGCCGAGAACGCCATGGCCGCGGCTCAGATGCTGCGGAGCCAGGGCAACACCGTTCTGCAGCTCACGCCCGTGAACAGCGGCGGCAGCAGCCGGGACTGGAAAGAAACGCTTAAGGCGCTGAACTACTCGTCCGGCCCGTCCGCCAAGGACGTGCTGAACTTCACCAGCCAGCTCGCGGTCATGATCCGGGCCGGCATCTCGCTCCGCGCCGCCCTCGAAGGCATCGCCGAGCAAACCGAAAACGCCAAGTTCAAACAGATCCTGTACCAGATCAAGCAGGATGTGGAGTCCGGCAAGCCGTTCTCCGAATCGCTGGCCAAGCACCCCAAGCTGTTCGGCCCGCTGTACGTCAACATGGTCCGCGCCTCGGAAATGTCCGGCTCGTTCAGCCAGATGCTCGACCGGATCGCCGCGTACCTCGCCCAGCAGATCGAGACCCGCTCGATGGTCATCGGCGCGATGATCTACCCGGCGGTGATCGGCGGCATGGCGATCGCCGTCACCGTGTTCCTGCTGACCTTCGTGCTGCCCCGCTTCGCCGCGGTGTTTGAAGGCAAGGAGTCGGCGATGCCCGGCCCGACGATCTTCCTCATGGCGTTGTCGGAATTCATGGTGGTCTGGTGGTGGGCGGTCCTGCTGGCACTGATCGTGCTGGTGTTGATCGGCTTCTTCATCAGCAAGACCGAGCCCGGCGGCTGGTGGTTCGACCAGCTCAAGCTCAAGTTCCCCATCTTCGAAAAGATGTTCAACGCGCTGTACATCAGCCGCTCGCTGCACACCATGGGCGAGCTGATCAACGCGGGTGTCCCGATGCTGGACACGCTTGCGATCACCGGCGAGATCAGCGGCAACCGCATGTTCCGCCGGATGTGGCGCAACGTCTACAGCTCGGTGAAGCAAGGTAAGAAAATCGCGCAGCCCCTGTACAAGGGCAAGCTGCTGCCCAAGGCCGTGATCCAGATGATCGCGGCGGGTGAAGAGTCCGGCAAACTCGGCGAAGTGCTCGACGAGGTCTCGGAGTTCTACGCCCGGCGGCTCAAGGAAACCATCAAGACCGTCACCAGCATGATCGAGCCCATCATGATCATCATCATGGGTTCGGTCGTCGGCTTCATCGCCATGGCGATCATCCTGCCGATCTTCAAGCTCTCGACGCTCGTGAAGTGATCGGGCGATCGAAGCGGTCGTGAGGTTTGGACGGGTTGTAGGGCCGACGCTTCGTGCGACTGGATTTGCCTGGCCCCGGTACGGATTGGTTGATTGAAACAATAGCGCTATGAAGAATCACCAGATCACCAAATCGCAAACTCGCCCAATCCGCCGCTGCGCGGCGGCCGGCTTCACGCTGATCGAAGCGGCGCTGACGATGGTCATCGTCGGTGTGGGCGTGCTCGCGATGGTGTCGGCCCAGCAGGCTTACCACATCAAGAACGACTGGGCCCAACGCACCGGCACCGCGCAGATGCTCGCCAACGAGATCCGCGAGCTCACGCTGACCCTGCCGCACCACGACCCGATCACCGGCGCCGCCAACCTCGGCCCCGAATCGAACGAAGAAAGCAGCACGCCCAATCCGCAGAACGACGTGGCCAACTACGACGACCTGGATGACTTCGCCGGCACCGTGACCGGCGCAGGTTATGGCAGCGGCGTCACCTTTAACCCGCCGATCAACGGGCTGCGGCTCCCGGTCGATGGCCTGGACCAGTGGTCGCAGGTGGTCACCGTCGAGAACGTCTTCCCAGACAACCTGGTGGCCGGGCCCACCGACATCCAGCCGCTCGGTTCGACCGCCATGATGCGGGTGAACGTCACGATCAACTATCAGCAAGACTCCACGGCGCCCACCGAGACCATCACCACCATGACCTGGATCGTCGCGCAGTGAATGGGAGTATTTGGCGATTTCGTCTTTGGGCGATATCGCGATTGAATTGAAACATAGGTGGAGGCGGCCACTTACGAGATCAACGATGACTGGAATCACCAAATCACGAAATCGCTACATCGCTCAATTGCCCAACCCGCGTGAACGCGGCGTCACGGCGGTTCTGGCGATGCTGTTTCTCATGATCTTCGGCAGCCTCGCTGCGGCGATGGCGATCGTTTCGCAGGGCAACCTCCGCACCGCCGACAGCCACCTCAAGATCAACCGCTCGATGGCCGCCGCCGAGACCGGCATGGACCTGATGGTCTACCGGCTCGACCAGGTCACCCAGGGCGACCCCGACGACCTGCTGACCTTCCCCGGGGTGTACACCACCGAGGGCCTGATCCACGCGGGCAACTTCTATGACGTGAACGGCAACGCCTACGACATGTGGGCGGGCCCTCTCGCCGACAGCAGCCCCGGTATCGCTGAGCGGCTGGCCGACGCCCTGGCGGGTGAATTGAACTTTGCGTCTTCGGGCAACCCGTACGTGGACACCACGTCGCTCGGCGTGGACGCGTTTAACCGGCCGATCCATCAGCTGGTGGTGCCCGCTGTGCAGATCGGGCCGGGCGCACCGTCGTTCTCCGCCACGATGACCCCGCACGAACTCCCGTTGGGCCTCCAGCCCTCGACGCTGGGTTACGACGACCCGTTCTACGACCGGCTGCCTTACGGCCCGCCCGGCGGCAACCCCAACGGGACCGCCGAGGAACAGGCCGATTACCGCCGCGACATGGCGATCAAGGACGAGGCCGGCATCGACTTCATCGTGTCGGAAACCGTCGGTTACGACAGCTTCTTCGAGTTGGACACCAAGCCGCTGGACGCCCGGTTTATCCGGGTGAAGGTGACGGCGTTCGACGGTGACCTGAACAACCAGATCACCGACGCCGAGCTGCAATCGCGCCGCCGGGTCTACCGCTCGATCTCGATGGACTTCCGTCTGGACAAGACGGTTCCCTACGCCGTGCTGTCGCGCAGCCGGATCATGATCGGCCGCAACGTGCAGATCAAGGGCAACGTTGGCTCGCGTTTCACCGAGACCGACAAGCTCAACGGCCACCCCATCCAGGTGCAGTCGGACTTCATCGGCCTGACCGACAACCTCGATTCGATCCTCAGCCCGCCGAACTCGGCCTACCCCTCGGGTGGCACGTTCCACAACGAACTGGTGGTGAACGATATCAACGGCGACAACCGCTTGGACACCCGCAACGCCCTGGAGATCCAGGACTGGCCCGGCGGCGAGGCCGCCGCGATCCTCGCGGATAAAGACGGCGACGGATATCTCACCGATTTCGACTTCTTCCTGGCCGAGTTCGATACCGACACCATTGATGGACGCGTGACTGCCGGGGAATTCACCGGCGGGGTCGACTCGTCCAGCGCGAACACCGCCGCTCAGCTCTTCGAGATGATGGACACCAGCGGTGACGAATTCCGCTACGGCTACAACGACGGCTTCATCGACGGCGATGACCTCTACTCCAAGATCCGCGGCCAGGTCTCGCTCAAGGCGACCGCGTCCGACTGGAACGACGGGTTGAGCTCCTGGGGCGACACGGGCGGCAGCACCACGCCCGAGTACAAAGACTTCCTCCAGGGCGCGATCAAGCCTGACTACGGCGAAGCCCCGCTGACCACGGCGGATGCCGCGCTGGATGTTCACAGCTTCGACCAACACAGCTTCGACACCAAGAGCTTTGCCGACCTGGCCACGGTGACCGTGGAATCGCAGAAGGGCGTGGACAACGGAGCCTTTACCGCTTCGGAGAGCACCACGTTCGAGGAAGTGCCCTACGGCGCGGCCTATCCGTACGACTACTACGACCGCCCGGTCTACGAAAACATGGTGTTTCAGAACACCCGTATCCCGCTGGGCACCAACGCGCTGTTCAAGAACTGCCGGTTCGTCGGCGTGACCTTCATCGAGGTTAGCCCGGACAACGACGACGAGAACTTCAACTACGTCGGCATGCAAGAGTCCAGCGGCATCCCCAAGCACCCCGACTACAGCGCCAGCGTCGGCGGCACGACCGTGGATGATACGAAGCCCTACGGCAACAACATCCGTTTCGACGACTGCACCTTTGAGGGCCCGATCGTCAGCGGCGCGCCCGACGGTTCGCAGCCGGCCCAGTTCACGCACGTCCGCAACAAGGTCACCTTCACGGGCAACACCGCGTTCGATTTCGACAAGGCCCCATCGGATGACGAAGTCCGGCTGTACAAGCGCAGCTCGCTCTTGCTGCCGCACGTCTCGGTGGAGATGGGCTCGTTCCAGGAAGGCGACAGCAGCGAAGAAACGCTGGAACTTTCCGGTGCGGTGGTTGCGGGTCTGATCGACATGCGTGGTCAGATCGAGGTGCGTGGCACATTGATCACGACGTTTGAACCCATCAGCGGCGTGGCCCCGGTGAAGGGCGGCACCGCGCCGCAATTCAACACGACCCTGGGCTACTTCTCGCAGGGCCAGGGCGACCTCGAGGCCGACCTGCCCAGCGGCGGCCTGGGCAAAATCAAATTGATCTACGACCCGACGCTGGCGTTACCCGACGGCATCGACGGCCCGCTGGAACTGCGTCCGCTGATTCAGACCTACCACGAAAGCGGTCAGTAAGTACGTGGAGATCGGATGGGTCTAGGGAAACCGAATCCTCTCCGAACCCGATCCGCATAGAGGATTGACATGATGAATCCGAAATCCCAAATCCGAAATCCCAAGTCAGCCCGCGCCCGCGGCCTATCGCTGGTCGAGATGCTGGTGGCGCTGGCCATCAGCGCGATGCTGCTGACCGCGACGATGGTCGCGATCGACGCGTCGTTCAAGTCGTACGCTATCGCGGCGGAATCGGCTTCGACCCAGACCTCTACGCGGATGGTCATCAACCGGGTGTTGACGTTGGTCCGCACCAACGAGGCGCACGGCCCGCTGCGGGTGTCGGATGCGCTGACCGGCGAGACCGTGACCGTGAGCGGCGACATCGTCACGAGCAGCTACCTCCAGCTCATCGATGGGAACCGCGACACACTGACCATCAGCTACGACGAGGTCAACGACCTGTTGATGCTGACCCGCGAGCCCTACAGCGGCGCGACGCCGACGACCCAGCCGATCATCGGTGGGGTTACCGAGTGCACCTTCCAACTCGCCCGCCGGTTGACCAACGACGGTGTACTGGTGCTCGAGCGGGGGAGCATCGACTTCACGGTTGAGGCCGACGACGACGCCAGCCTGGACTTGGAGGTCGGCGACATCCCTCCGGTGCGCGTGATCGCTTCGACCAAGCCCCGCCGATTGAATTGATCAGCCACAACAAGGTCGATCCTGCCATCGAGGCGGTGCGTACCGCCGCGCCAAAACGGTTATTTTACCGGGTTGGTTAGATTCGCTCGCATCCCGTATCAATCCGCACATCCATTACAAACCGGCCGGGGTTTTGGTCCAACGGCGTTATCCGGGTGAAGCGATTTGGCAATAGCGCTATTGAATCGTTCTCTTTGGTTAGTTCACACACCACACGTCGGCCAATCGCATTGTTGGCCGGGCCACGCGAATCCGTGGTTTGACCTTCAACCCTCGCAGAAAGATCGTCTCATGAAAACGCCCACCACATTCAACCTGTTGACCGCGGCACTCGCGGGTTCGATGCTGTTTGCGGGATCGGCGGTCGCCTCGGAATCTCTGACGCCGGCCGAAGACTCCACGCCCGACACCATCGTCCTCGAAGGCACCCTACGTGACTTCAAGGAAAGCCATCCCGACATGCAGAACCCCGACAAGAGCTTCGGGGTCAAGACCGGCCTGGTCGAGTACTACCTCGACGGCCCGGTGGGTGTCGGCAAGCCCGTGCTCGCCAGCGGCAACTCGGCCCGCGGCATGATCACAGGCGAAGATTCCTTCAACCAGTGGTTCCGTGATGTCGAAGGCGTCAACAAGACCAGCAGCTACTCGATCACCCTCGAGCCGCTCTCGGGAAGCCCCGGCGTGTTCTACTTCGCTCGTGAGAAGCAGAGCTCTAACGCAGATGAAAAATACTTCTTCCCCATGGATGAAGTGACCGACGGCGAAGAGTCGTGGAACGATTTCCGGACTGAAAGCACCGGCACCCACAACTTCTTTTTCACCTACGAACTGCGTACGCTCTTCACCTTCACCCCGCGGAGCAAGCGTGACGACCCCTCGCAGGACCTAGCCTTCAAGTTCGTCGGTGACGACGACGTCTGGGTCTTCATCAACGGCCAGCTCGCCGTGGACATCGGCGGCGTGCACGGCCAAGCTACGGGCGAGATCAACCTCGACGACGCGGCCGAGAGCCTCGGGCTTGAGCCCAACGGCATCTATGAGCTGGTGCTCTTCTTCGCCGAGCGTCACGTTACCGAATCGAACTTCCGTATCGAGACGACGCTGCAACTCTCGACCGAGACCGAGCCGCTCTACGATTGATTGTTTCCAACTTAATCGAAACCCAGTTATACGCCGGCCTACGTTACTTCGTGGGCCGGCGTTTTAACATGAGATTGGCGAAGTCCTGTTCTCTCGTAGACCAAGAGTTGTGGATTGATTCCCTTGTGTAGCGCGCGAATGAAAATCAGGAGGCAAAAAAGCCGACAGGCACTCGAAGATGCCTGTGGCTACACCTTCATCAGATGGGAACGCCGAGGGTGCGGATACCGAGCTTGATAGCGGTGGCGGCGACTTTCCCCGTTTCATTACCCAGCGTTTCGGCACGTTGCCTGGCTTCATTGATCTTGTTGTCGAGGGCCGTGGCGCTGCGATTCAGGCTCTCGATGGCATTGTTGAGGTCTGATACGGTGTGGTCCTTTTTTGTCGTATCGGTGAGGGTGTTGATTGTTTCACGGAGCCGTCGAACCTCTTGGTCCGCCGCATCCAGGTTTGCCTGAAAGCGTGTTTGGATTTCGGAGATTTGATGTTGGAACCGTTCGACGTAGTGAGTCTGGGCGAAGTCCTCTGCCTGTGATTCCAACTGCTTGCGAAATGTATCGACCACTTCAGATACCGCGTTGTCCAGATTCGGGGCGATCGAATCTACCAATGATGCAGTTTCTGGTGAGAGGTTGCGTTTGAGTGATTCACGGGGCAGGGCGGGGCCGGGGTAGCGCGACATGTTGGTGCTCCGGTTGGCGGCTTTTCACGGCCGTAGGAAAGCGGGCTTGGGGTTAGTTAAGGGCTTTGTCCAGCAACGAAGAAATCGTATCTTCGGCTTTGTCCAGGGCGGCCTTGGCGAGGCCGTCGCCGAGTTGCTTGAACTCGCGTTTGGCTTGGTCTTCGGCGAGCTTGGCTTCTTTTTTGAAGTCTTCAAGGATCGGTGCAAATAGGGCTTTGGATGCGTCTTCGACTCCATCCCATTTGAGTTCGTTGGCCTGCCAGCCCTGCGGCGAGGTAAGGCCGTTGGCCAAGCCTTTGAAGTATTCCGAGCCCAGAGATCCCGGGCCGAAAGAATTGGCGCGGGCCGCGTTTTCGATGGCTCGGCCGGCGGCTTCGACCGCGGTCAGGTAGTCCTCCAGCCCCTTGTAGGCGTCGGCGGCGGGTGCAGTATCGGCTTCGCTGGCCTTTTTTGCCTGGGCTTGATCTTTCTTCGGCAGTTTGATGAAGACGGTATTTTCAATGACGTTCAGCGCGTCGTTGTATGCAGCTTGAATCTGTTCTTGGTGTGTTTGCAGGGCCTGCTGAATCGCCATGAGGTGTGCGGCGTGGGCTTGATCAATCTGTTCTTCGCCTGCGGTTAGTGCTCTATAAAAATCGTTACGGTTGAGAAGAGCGAGGGAGGTGTACTGCAATGCGGCGTCTTGTGCCTTGGCGTGTAGCTCCCGGTTCTGCGGGGAGGCCAGAGCCTGTTCTTCTGCGTCCCGGAAGGTGGCAAGGAGTTTGGTTTCTTCATCGGTGAGAGGTTTCATTTGCTCACTGAGAGATTCCAGCAATTGTTGCCGTGTGTCCGTACGCTGCTCAGCTGCCTTGGTCGCCAGGTTTTGTGCGTCGTCACGGACCTGCTTGCGTGCGGTGAGGGAAGCGACTTCGAGCTCGGCCTTGGCCTGAGCTTTGGCTGTTTCCGCAAGCCGACCGACCAGATCTTCAACCGCCTGCTCGAAGGTGGCCTGAGCTTGCTCATGCGATTTAACTGCGGCGCGGTCGCGCTCCGCCATGGCCTCGACGTGCTGCTTTGCGACCGGCGAGGTCGTGTAGAGTTGTTGCGACAGCCCCATGAGTTCCTGCCGCCCGATACATCCGCCAAGACACAAGGGGGAGATGATCAGGGCGATCAACAGCCATACCCGCTTGCTCGTTGTAGGGCTCTCAAGTCGAGCGCGTGTTGTAGAAAAAGGTGTGATCGTCATGTTCATCCCTTCATGTTTTCCGGATTGATTTGACCGGACTCGACTTTTCGGACGATTTCTGCTTCTGCAACGCGTTTGACTTCATTGCTGAGCATGTCGCGGAATGCTGAAAAAGTTTGAGGAGGGTCGCTGGCGGCGGCGGGGGGGTAATCAAACCGCATGCGGTATTCGCGGCGGGCGGCGGCATCGGCCAGCTTCTGAGGCTCGAACGCGATACCTCCCAGTACGGTGTTGGCGAGGTTGCGGATTAACGCCGCCACGCGTTCGCTGGCGAAGCCCAGGAAAAACGACAAGGCGAGGAAGTAGGGTAGGTTGTAGCTATAGATGCCGTTGGTCACCAAGCCCGACGATAGGATGGCAACGGTGATGAAGGCCAGGATGGGGGCGATCACTATCTTTGGCACGACACGGATGAATTCGCCGGCTTTGTAGACGCCTGCGCGCGCTGCAGCGATCGCTCCGACGACGGAGTTGATCATCACTCCGATGAGTGACCACACAAAGACCTCGAAAGCCCACCCGGCCCCTTCGTGATAGAGCCAACCGAAGTCGATCGGTGGCTCGAGCATGCTGACTTGGCTAGTCAGGTTCTCAGTCAGTTCTTTCTCCAAGGCGATTTGATCGAGAAGGCACTGGGCGTAACTTTTTGGATCGAGGCCGGATTGTCCAGCGCTTGTGTGGTCGCTTTCGGGGCGGGCTTGCAACCAGGCTGCCAGTTTGCCAAGGTCTGATCGCATCGCCATTTCGTCCGTGATGACAAATGCAGAGGTGCCATCGCCACGCGCGTGGCTTATGGCTTGGCCGATCAGCCCCGGGCCATTAATGGGCTCAGGCAAGGAGTGTCGGGGCGTGATACGTGTGTTGGGGACTTGTGGGACAGGGCGAGTGTTACTGTAATTTTTCTGGCAGAATCCGGTGATATCGCGCAGTAAATAATGTCGGCTAGCCAGTTGGGTTTTTCGGTCTTTTTCGGCGCGTTGACGCAGGCCATCAAGAAATTCCCTTAAATCCTTGTCGGCAAAAAAACGCGTCAGTACGGCGTCATCAGGACGAATCTCAAAGAAGCCCACGATTTGAATGGCGTCGTCCCATGGTTGTTCCTCCGGGCGCTCTTTGACCACATGGATGACCACATACAAAACAACCACCGCGATTAGTGCCGCGAGGGTCATCGCGACCGCAGAATAACTTGACGCCAAGGCGCGGTTGATGGATCGGTCGAGAAGGTTGATCCCATTGGATGACGTGTTTTTCATGAGCCCCGGCCCCTGGAAGCATATTGCTGTTATGCCAATATCATACCTATGCGGGGCGGATTTACAATAGAAAAAACCGGCCCGTAATCAATGGGCCGGCGAAAAGATGAAAAAGGCTTGGTGTCATTGAAGTCTTATGCCCGACGGATCACGATTGTGTCGTTCTGCCCGCCGAAGCCGAAGCTGTTGGAGAGGCAGACGTTCACGCCGCCGTCGCCGGTGAGGTCGCGTGCCTCTTTGGGGATGTAGTCGAGGTCGAGCTCGGGGGCGGGGGTTTCCAGGTGGGCGGTGGGGGGGAGCTTTCCGTCACGGATGGCGAGCACCGCGGCGATGGCCTGTACGACGCCCGCGGCGGCGATGAGGTGGCCCATCATGGACTTGATCGACGACACGGGTGGCACTGTGGCGGGGTCGTCGTTCTGCTGGAAGACCGCCTTGATGGCGCGGGTTTCGATGGAGTCGTTTTCTTTGGTCGAGGTGCCGTGGGCGGCGATCCAGTCGACCTGATCGATCGACACGTCGGCGTTGTCCAAGGCTTGCTGCATGGCCGCGGCACCGCCACGTCCGTCGGGGTGAATGTCGGTGATGCGGTAGGCGTCGGCGGTGCTGCCGTAGCCGGCGACCTCGGCGAGGATGGTCGCGCCGCGCGCCTTGGCGTGCTCTTCGGTTTCAAGCACGATGATGCCGCCGCCTTCGCCCATGACGAAACCGTCGCGGTCCACGCTGAAGGGGCGGGACGCGGTGGTGGGGTCGTCGTTGCGGTTGGACAGGGCGGTGAGGCGGTTAAAGCCGGTGACGCCCAGCGGGTGGATCATGGTGTGGCAGCCGCCGGTGAGCATGACATCGGCGTCACCGCGTTGCAGGACGTGGGCGGCTTCGCCGATGGCCTGGGTCGAAGCGGCGCAGGCGGTCAGGCAGTTGTAGGCCGGGCCCTGGGCGTTGAACTCGAGGGCGAGGTGCGCGAGCGGCATGTTGGGCTCCTGCTCGATCTCGCGGGTGGCGTCCATGATCTGCGTCGCGGTCTGGGCCCAGGCCTTGCCGTCGATTGCGCGGGCCTCGGCGTCCCAGCCCGCCAGGTTCGACGCGGCGTAGTTCTCAAAGTCCAGCGATCCTTCGCCGGCCCCGAGGTAAAGGCCCAGTCGCGTGGGGTCCAGGTCGGCATACTCCGCCAACCCCGACTGCTTCCAAGCCTGCGCCGCCGCACCGAGCGCGAAGCTGGTGTTGAGCCCGATGCCTTCGTGAAGCGAGGGGTCTTTGACGTAAGTCGTCCAGTCGTAGTCCTTCACCTCAGCGGAGAAGGTCGTGGGAAACGTGCTGGCATCGAAGTGGCTGGTGCGGTCCACGCCGGACTGCCCGGTCAGCAGCGCGTTCCAGACGGTCTCGAGGTCTTGGCCGAGGGGCGTGACCCAGCCCATACCAGTAATCACAATCTTGGGTTTGCTCATGGTGAGTTTTTCGTGGTCAGACTTTCTTGAGGACGATCGCCGTGTTCTGCCCGCCGAGGCCGGTGGCGAAGACCAGGGCGACATCGAGTTTGTCGGCTGAGGTGGCGCCCAGGCCGTCGATCGGGTGGTCGCGGTTGAGGGTGGCGGGGAGTTGTTGTTCTTTCAGCACCTTGGCGGCGACGCACAGGTCGAAGCCGCCCGAGCCGGCGCCGAGGTTGCCGACGCTGGCCTTGGGCGCGAGAACGGGCACCGAAGGCAGGCGATCGCCCAGCAGAGTACGCAGGGCCGCAGCCTCGGGGCCGTCCCACTCGGCGTGGCCCAGACCGAAGGGGATCACCACGTCCACCGCGTCGGTGTCGAGGCCCGCTTCACGCAGCGCCGCGCGGGCGGCGCTGACGATGCCGCGTCCTTCGGCGTCCGGGGTGCGGTTGCGCGTCGCGGGGTTCACCGTTTGCGACGCACCGAAGCCCAGCACCTCGGCGTAGATGTTGGCGGGGTCGCCGCCGCGTTCTTCAAAGGCATCCACACACTCGAGTGTGACGATGCCCCCGCCTTCGCCGAGCACGCCGCCCTTGGCGTTCTGGTCGAACGGACGCACCGCATTGGTGGGGTCGGTCGAGTCGGCGTCGTTGACGAGTCGGCCGGTCATCACCTGACGCAGGTACGCCATCGGGTTGAGCTTGCTCTCGGCCCCGCCACAGAAGCACAGGTCCGCCTGCCCGCGTTGGATGACGCGCAGCGACTCGCCGACGCTCAGGCCGCCCGACGCTTCGCCGCAGGTGATGGTGTTGCTCGGGCCGTGGGTGTCGTGGATGATTGTGACGTGGCAGGCCAGCATGTTCGGCAGGTATTTCAGCAGCCAGAGCGGCGTGAGCTTTTCCATACCCTCCTGGCCCCAGTGGTGGATGTCGAAGTCCTTGCCGGATTCACCCGCCGAGGTCACCAGCGCCGCGGTCAGCTCGTCTAGATCGGCGGCGATCAGGCCCGCACCGATGTGGCAGCCCATGCGGTCCGGGGCGTAGGACGGGTCGCTGTCGGGGTCGGTGCCCTTGGTGACCAGTCCCGCATCGCGTGCTGCCAAGTCGGCCGCGGCGACGGCCAGCTCGATGTCACGGGCCATGACTTTCGTGGCCTTGCGGTAGGTCTTGGGGACGAAGTTGCGGACCTTGAAGTCCTCGGGCACCTCGGCCGCGATGGGGCAGCCCATCGCCGAGGCGTCGAAGGCCTTGACCGGCCCGATCGCCGATCCGCCCTCGGTCAGGCCCGTCCAGTTGGGTTCGATGCCCAGGCCCAGTCCGCTGACGGGGCCCACGCCGGTTAGATAGACACGTCTGCTCATAGGGCAAACAGTTTAGCCACGGTCGCCCCGCCACGCGACGCGGCCGAGAATATTGGAGCCTTCTGCGGCCTCCGGCCGATCTGGTCATGGGGAGAAGCCATGCCCAAGCCACACACCACCACTTTTCTGATCGCCGGGGCCCTCGCCGCCGCGATTTCCGCCGTCCCTGCGCAAGCCAGCCTGCTGACGGTTTCGGGCAGCATGTCCGCCACCGCCTCGGTCAGCAACCCCGCCGGTGACGGCGACGAAGACAACCAGGGCACCACCGGCCTCGGCTTCGACAACCCCGGCCCCCGCACCCTCACGGTCACCAGCCCCGAGGGCACCGAAGACGAACAGACCATCATTCAGCAGACCTTTTCCGCCGACACCGCCAGCTTCACCGCCTCGGGCAGCAGCGACTCGGCCGACAACCTCTCGGGCTTCGAAACCCAGGGCAGCATGGCCCTCAACGTGGTCTTCACCGTCGACGAATCCGAGCTCTACGCCTTCTCCTTCACCAAAGACAACGACCCCGGCGAAAGCATCACCGCCCAGCTCACCGGAAGCGACAGCCCGTCGACCCCGCTGTTTAGCTTCAACAACAGCAACCAGGGCGGCGCCGTGACCCAGCTCGTCGAGTTCACCCTGAACCCCGGCGTTACCTACACCCTCAACGCCCTCTTCGAATCCGCCGCCGGCGGCAACGGCTCAGCCCAAAGCACCACGACCTACCTCATTGGCCTGGAAACCGTCCCCGAGCCCGGAACCGGCTTGGTTGTCGCGATCGGGTTGCTGGCGCTTGCGCGTCGCCGGATGCGATCGTTCTGATCCAGCGGTATAGTCCGGGCATGCTGACGCACCGCATTATCCCGTGTTTGGATGTCAAGGCCGGCCGAGTGGTCAAGGGCGTGAACTTTGTCGAGCTCCGCGATGCGGGGGACCCGGTGGAGATCGCCCGGCAGTACGACGAGGCCGGGGCGGATGAGTTGGTGTTTTTGGACATCACCGCCAGCCACGAGAACCGCGACATCACCTATGACATGGTTCGTCGGGTGGCGGAGCAGTGCTTCATGCCGTTTACGGTGGGCGGGGGGATCCGGACGATTGACGATGTGACCGCGCTGGTCCAGGCCGGGGCGGAGAAGGTGAGCATCAACACCGCGGCGGTGCTGAACCCCGAGATCGTCGCCCAGACGGCGGGGCGGTTCGGGCGGTGTGCCACCGTGGTGAACATCGACCCCAAGCGGGTGGACGCCGCCGACTTCGAGCAGCGCACCGGCCAGACTCCGCAGCACGTCAGCCCGGACGGCAAGGTCTTCGAGGTCCACACCCACGGCGGACGCACGCCCACCGGGCTCGAGGCGTTGGGTTATGCGGTGAAGGTCGTCGAACTCGGCGCGGGCGAGATCGTGCTGACGAGCATGGACGCCGACGGGATGAAGACCGGTTACGACATCGAGATCACGAAAGCGATCGCCGACGCGGTGGACGTGCCGATCGTGGCGTCGGGCGGGTGCGGGAGCCCGCAGCACATGATCGATGTGCTCACCCAGACCCGGGCGGACGCGGCATTGGCGGCGAGCATTTTCCACTACGGCGAGTACACGATCGCCGAGACGAAGCAAGCCTTGGCCGACGCGGGCCTGCCGGTGCGTCAGATTGCCCCGGTCCATTGAGAGTGCCCGGTGTGCTTTGGGTTAGGGCGGCAAGTGGAACGGCGTTTCAGCTAAAAAACTGGTTATCTGTTGTTTGGGGGAGGGGTTAAGCTTGACGGCGAACTAGGTTCGGGAGAGCATACGGTTTCCCGATTTGTTCGTTCCCTATCCCGTGTGAGGCCCGTCTTGAGTAAGCATGTCAGCCCCCATGATTCGGTGGTCGCCGGTGACCCGTTGGTCCTTCACGAAACCCTCGCCGACACGCCGTTGGCCAAGTATTTCAAAGCCGCGGTCAAGTTTGAGTCGTCCGACCTGATTATGCGGGGCGGCCAAGCCCCTAAGCTCCGCCTGCGTGGTGAGTTGAAGGCACTCGACACCACCCCGCCGACGATCGAAGAGTTCAATAAGTGGATCCACGACGGGCTGACCGAGGAGCAGATCCAGCAGTACGCCGACCACGGCTCGCTGGACATCGGCTGCGACTTCAACGTCGACGGCGAGTCGCATCGCTTCCGGGTCAACATCTTCCTGACCCGCGGCCGCAGCGCCATCGCCGCCCGCCGGGTGAGCAACGAGATCCTGGACTTCAGCCAGCTGCACCTGCCCGAGGTGATGAACAATATCGTCCAGGTCCGCCAAGGTCTGGTCTTGCTCTGCGGCGTCACCGGTTCGGGTAAGTCGACCACCATCGCGGCGATGCTGGACTACATCAACCAGACCCGCGCCTGCCACATCCTGACCATCGAAGACCCCATCGAATACTTGTTCGAAGACAAGAAGGCGATGATCAACCAGCGCGAGATCGGGCTGGACGTGCCCGACTTCCCCACCGCGCTGCGGGGCATGGTCCGCGAAAACCCCGACGTCGTGCTCATCGGCGAGATGCGGGACAAGGAAACCTTCGAAGCGGCCCTCCAGGCGTCGGAGACCGGCCACCTGGTGTTCGGCACGATCCACGCGTCGTCCGCCTCCCAGGCGTTCAACCGGATCTACGACCTGTTCGAACCCGAAGAGCGTGACCCCATCCGCAACATCCTGGCGTACCAGATGCAGGCGTTTGTGTACCAGAAGCTGCTGCCAACGATCCGCGAAGAACTGCCCCGTGTGCCCGCCGTCGAGGTGCTCCTGCAGAGCCCGCCGACCCGGAAGCTCATCCTTGAGGGTCGCGAAGACGAGTTGGAGAAGGTGATCAAAGACGGCCGGGAGGAAGGTATGCGGACCTACGTGGACAGCCTCGTCGAACTGGTCGAGACCAACTACATCCACCCCAAGGTTGCCCAGGCCAACGCCCCGTCGCCCGAAGAGATCAAGATGCGGCTCCGCGGGATCAGCACGGGCTGATGCCTCGCGATGGCGGATGGGTGGTGGCGGATATCGACTCGTTCATTCCGCCGCCGTGTATCTTCCGACTGTCTGACCCCTCCGATTGATTCATCCATTTGCAATCCACCATTCGCCATTAGCTATGACCGAAACCCTTGCTCAAAGCGTTTTCCTGATGAGTTTCATCAAGCCGGTGCTCTTCCTCATCGCCGTTGGCGGGTGGGCATGGGTCGTGTCACAACTCGATAAAGACGCAGGCTTCTACTACCTCAAACGCAACGAATTCAACCTCATCCAGCTCGCTGCGGGCGTGTTGGGGTTTGGGGCGATGCTGCTGATCCCGATTTTCTGGCTGGGCTTCCCGCTGGGTCTGATCCTGCTGGCGGGCGGCGTCGCGGGCTACGTGGTCTACCGCAACGGCCAGGTGCCCGAGAACGAGAAGTGGACCGCCGACCTCGATTCGTTCCGTCAGAAGCGTGCCGCGAAGGCCGAAGCCAAGATGCAGAGCCGGGCCACGCTGACCATGACCGATGGCGACGGCAAGGCTGTGCCCATCCCCGGCCCGGGCGAGCCGGACCTGGGCCCCTACATGGTGCTGGACGAGCTCATGGCTTTTGCCTTACCACGCAACGCCAATCAGGTCGATCTGGTGGTCGATACCGAGCAGGCCAAGTACCGCGTCCACATCGATGGCGTCCGCTACCCGCAGGAAGCGCCCGAGCCGGCCGAGGCGGTCAAGCTCATCGACTACATCAAGGCGGTGTCGGGCATGGACACCGAAGACCGCCGACGCAAGCAGGAAGCCAAGATGGCCATCCGTGTGGAGGGTTCGGGCAGCCACCAGCTCGAGATCATCTCCGCTGGCTCGACCCGTGGCCTGCAGATGCAGATCAACATCGACGGCGAGCGCACCAGCAACATCCCGCTCGAACACCTGGGCTTCGCCCCGAACCAGTACGCCGCGGTCAAGGAACTGATCGCCAAGCCCGGCAAGGCCATCCTCGTGACGGGCGCGCCAAAGTCAGGCACAAGCACCACGATGTACAGCCTGCTTCAGGAACACGACCCGTACACCTCGATGGTTGTGACGCTGGAAGAGGAAAGCCTCTACGAGCTCGAAGGCGTGGACCACAACATCATCCCCGCCGGCAAGGCGGTCAGTGAGTTCAACGAGAAGCTCGGCGTCCTGCTCCGCAGCGACCCGAGCGTGATGATGGTCTCCAAGCTGGCCGACGAGCAGAGCGCCAAGATGCTCGCCACCAGCGCCGAAGACAGCCGCTGCTACATCCCGATGGATCAGCCCGACACGCTCCGGGCTCTGCGGTCCTGGATCAAGCAGGTCGGCGACCCACGTCTCGTAGGCGAGAATCTCGGGGCAATCGTTGCTCAACGCCTCATGCGTCGGCTGTGCCACACCTGCCGTGTGCCCTACAACCCCGATCCCGAGGCGCTCAAGAAACTCAACCTCCCGGCCGACAAGGTCACCGAGCTGTTCCGCAGCTCGGGCAAGGTCATGGTCAAGGACAAAGAGATCCTCTGCCCCGACTGCCACGGCCTGGGTTACCGTGGTCGGATCGGCATCTTCGAAGTCATGCTCATCGACGATCAGGCAGCCCGCTACATCGCCGCCAACGAGCTCGACAGCCTCCGCCTGCACCTCCGCAAGCAGAAGATGCTCTACCTGCAAGAAGCCGCGCTCACCAAAGTCGTCGACGGCACCACCGACATCAAGGAAGTCACCCGCGTCATGGCCGGGAAGTAAACATCACGGCTCGTCCGGCGAGACGATTCCTACACGCATCCCCTCAATCCAGCACCAAATATGATCATCAACCTCATCATCATCGTCTTCGTGATCGCCATGGCCGTCATGTGGTCGACCTACGGGCTGTTCTCCGCGTTGCTCCACCTCTTGGTGGTCATCGCCTCAGGCGCGTTGGCCTTTGCGTTCTGGGAGATCTTCGTGAGCAATGTGTTCATCGGGTTCCTGCCCGCATACGCGTGGGGCGTGGGGCTGGTGTTGCCGTTCGCGGTGTTCCTGATCGTGCTTCGTCAGGCGCTGGACAATCTGATCGGGGGGAACATGCAGTTCCCTCGGTTGGTGAACCAGATCGTCGGCGCAGCGGTCGGCGCTTGCAGCGGCATCCTCACCGCGGGCATCACCCTGATCGGCATCAGCTTCCTGCCGCTGCCCAGCAACATCGCGGGATGGGCGCCCTTCGAAGTCAACACCGTCGGCGAGGTCGTGCCGACCGCCGAGGGCGGCAAGCTCTGGCTCAAGGTGGACTCGATGACGGCTAACTTCTACAACCGTCTCTCGGTTGGCGCGTTCGGCACCTCAACGCCGTTGGCCTACTACCAGCCGGATATCGCCAAGGCCGCGGTCGTCCACCGCCTGGCCAAGTGGTACGACCCCAACCAATCACTGGTCATCTCGCCCGATACCGTCTCGATCAAAGAAGAGGGCTTAGCCCTGTTCACCGACGACCGTGTGCCAGGCATCGGCACGGAAGCCAACGCCTATCTCGAAGGCCGACGCAACGTCGCGGCCGGAGACAAGCTGGTCATGATCCAAACAACCTGGACCAAGGGCGACGGCGCCGCGACCTACGACAGCGACAGCATCCTCCGCGTTCCCCCTACGCAGGTCCGCTTGTTGGTCGACAGCGGCCAGGGGCCCTGGGAATCGGTCGCCCCGATCGGCTTCTCCCGCCCCGACCCCAACGGCGTCATGCAGTTCTACGCCATCAACAACAGTAGCATCTTTGCCTCCGCGGCGGGTAAGCCGTCGCTGGATATCAACTGGGTCTTCAGCCTCGGTGACCGCGATAAGCCCGCGTATGCCATGCTCCGAAACACACGCTTCGAACTGCCCGAAGCCAAGCTGCTCGATGGCGGCGATTTCGGACCGCTGGTTGGCGCCCTGGCCGACCCCTCCAGCGTCAACGTCGGTGCAGCCACACCTGCCCCCAAGGGCAGCACCGCGATCACCACCGATCCTGTCGGCTACGCGACCCACAAAATCGTGGCCATCGAATCCACCTCCGCGTTGCCCGCGAAAGTCTCTAAGAATAAAGCCCAAGGCCTGACCTATTCCAAAGAAGATGGCGACGCCGAGGTGCTTGGTGGAAACACCGTTGTCGGTAGCGGTGCAGGCGGCAGGGGGAACTCCGTTGATCGCGTAGCGGTGAACGAAAGCCTTAGCGCCTTGCGGGCCCAGATCACCAAATTCACGCCTACGAGCATTGGCGCCGCGCAGAGTACCGTCCAGCCTATCCGCTTGGTCACGGTCAGTGGCGACGAGTATTTCCCCTTCGCTTACGTCCTGAAGATGTCCGATGGTCGGCAACGCATCCGCGTGGAGAAAACCGACGCCCTGACCAGCAACACCGATCTGCCGCTCAACGAAATGAAGGACGGCGACGAGTTGTACGTCTACTGGCGTCTCGAACGCGGGGTCACCATCGAGTCGTACCAGATCGGCAACGCCATCCAGTCGATCGATTACACCGCACCCTAACCTCTGCATTGATTTCCCCATCCGCTGGGCCGTTTAGCGGGCGATCGCTGATCGCCGTGGCGGCGGTGCTTGTCGAAGTATCATGCGGGGCATGATCACCGAGTATCAGGGCAAACAGATCACCGTTATGGGCCTGGGCCGTTTCGGCGGCGGGGTGGGCGTGACACGCTTCCTCGCCGAGCGCGGCGCGGATGTACTGATCACCGACATGTTGCCCGCGGACGAGTTGAAAGACTCGGTCGCGCAGCTGGCCGACCTCGAAGCGAGCGGGGCGGTGCGGTATCGGCTGGGCGAGCACGACGAGAGCGACTTCACGGCGTGTGACCTGCTCGTGGTGAACCCGGCGGTGAAGCCGGACAACCGGTTTGTAAGTGCCGCCCGGGCGGCGGGTGCTCCCATCACCAGCGAGATCCGGCTGCTGGTCAAGCACTTACCGAATCGCCTGCGCACCATCGGCGTGACGGGTAGTGCGGGCAAGTCCACGACCACCGCGATGACCGCCCACATCCTGCGGAAGGTGCTGGGGCAGGACGGCGAGACGCCTTGCGGGGACTGGGGCGATTTAACGCCAAAACGCCAAGACGCCAAGACGCCAAGCAGAAGCTTGGAAAGCCCCGGCGTGTGGATGGGCGGGAACATCGGCGGGTCGCTGTTGCCGTTCGTCGAGTCGATCCGTGATGACGATTGGGTCGTGTTGGAGTTGTCGAGTTTTATGCTCGAAGGCTTGCGCGAAGACGAGTGGTCGCCCCATGTCGCGGTGATTACCAACATCAGCCCCAATCACCTCGATTGGCACGGGTCGATGGAGAGCTACGTCTCGGCGAAGCAGGCAATATTTCAATACCAAGAGACTGGTGATTGTTTGGTGGCAGGGGACTCACTAGAGGATAGGCCTGGAAACACCGTAACAGTCGTCGAAGATACTCTTCCTCCGAATACACGCTTATTGCTTCCTGGTCGTCATAACGTTCGAAATGGCTGGCAGGCTGCTTACGCGGTGCGGGAAGCAAAGGTTGTTTCTACCGCCAAAACAGCTTTGTTGGACCTCGGCGATTTTCCTGGACTGCCTCATCGTCTGGAATATGTTGCGGAATCTAAAGGTGTTCGTTTCTACAACGATTCTAAATCTACAACTCCTGAAGCTTCGATGCTGGCCATTGATTCCTTCGAGACGGGTACGGTTCATATCATTCTTGGCGGCTATGACAAAGGGAGTGATCTCTCTCAGCTTGCACAGCATGCATCTACCCAATGTGCTTGCATCTATACCATTGGGGACACGGGTGATGTGATTTTCCATGGAGCAATCGAGGCCGCCAGCTGGGATGGCCAAAAGCATAAATTGCCTATTGCCACTACGAACTCTTCGGTATTTGAAGCAGAGCATGTATCGATAGCACGCAGTTGTAGAAGCATCGAAAGTGCAGTTCGCGAAGCTGTGTCCCGAGCGGTGCAAGGACAGGTGGTGGTGCTCTCGCCGGGGTGTGCGTCGTGGGATCAGTTTGCGAATTACGAGGAGCGAGGGGAACGGTTTATTGAGTTGGTGAAGCAGTACGGCGCGGGGTAAAGTCCGGGGGCGCCCCCCCCCCGGGCTTTAGATACAGAGATGCGGTTTGGGGCTTAGATCGCCGCCATCTTCCAGCACGCCACCACCATCAGCGCGATGAACGCGATGCGGATCGTGCGGAGCGGCAGGCGGTGGGTGAGCGTGGCGCCGAGGCGGCCGCCGAGCCAGGCGGTGGGGGCGAGCAGGAGGCCGAGGGTCAGGCCGGTCTGCCAGGACAGCGAGGTGTTGCCCGCCGTGGCGTGCTCGGCGAGGGTGGCGTTTTTGCAGATCGCCCCGAGGGTCGCGCTGAAGCAGATCACCGCCGAGCTGTTGGCGATGCACGTCCGCAGCGGCAGCTTCATCAGCGTCTGCTGCAACGGCACCGCCAGCCCGCCGCCGCCCACGCCCATGAGCCCGGCGGTCGTGCCCATGATCGTCCCGACCAGCGTGCTCCGCCCCGGGGTCACGTGTTCATCGGTGGCGCTTTCGTCCTGCGGCGTGGCGGACGCTTTCGGGGTCATGAGCTTCCGGACGTTCACATAGATCACGTACAGCAGAAACAGAGCGAGCACACGGCCCAGCCAGATGCCGCCTTCCTGTCCGTGGAACACCGGGAGGTTGCTCAGGGTGACGCCGATGACGATGCAGACCAGCGCCGCGGGCAGCATCCACCGCAGCACCCGCCGGTCCATCGCCCCGGCCCGGCGGTGACGCAGCGCCGCGGGGACCGACACCGCAACATTGGCGATCATCGCGCTGGCCTGATAGAGGTGCTGCTCGGTGCCCGTGGCCCGGCCGAGGATGAAGACCAGCCCGGGGATCATAACGACGCTGCCGCCCACGCCGAGCATCCCGCCCAGGGTCCCCGCGCCCAGGCCCAGGAGGGCGACCAGGACGAGTTCGTAAAGGCTGTAAGCATCGAACATGTGCGTAGGGGGTTTCGGGGAGAGGCGGGGCAAAGACGTGGCCAAATCACGGTCGAATCCGGGTCCGGCCATGCGAAGCGACGGGGTCAAGGATACCGATAACTCGTGGATCGATTTTTTCCTTGCTCAGGACGTATCATCCGGTGGGTGTAGCTCGGGCTTGGTGATATGCTACGAGTAGGCCTGCAGTTCTGGTTGTTGTTGAGATGTGTTGCCGTCCACGGCCGTGCCCCCACTTGCCCCGGCACGCAAATTCAGGGGCGAAAGGCAATCATGGTAGAGCCCGATCACTCTTTTCCCGATAGCGCCAACCTCGCCTACGTCGAGGCGATGTACAACGACTACCTCGACGACCCGACCAGTGTCGACGCGTCGTGGCACCAGCTCTTCTCGCAGTGGGGCATGAACACCGGCCGACGCGTCGGCACCTCGCTCAAACCCCGCGGCCTCTTCGACGTCGGCGGGGCCCCGGCCACCAACGGCCACGCGACCACCAACGGCCATGCCCACACCAACGGCAAGGCCCCGACCCCGTCTCAACACCCCGCCGCGGGCGACGCCTCGTCCCTGCAGCACCGCGTGGACATGCTCGTCCGCAACTACCGCGTCCGCGGCCACATCGCCGCCCACCTCAACCCGCTGGCCGCCAGCACCGAGGTCCCCGACGAACTCCAGCCCGGCTACTACGGCTTCACCGAGGCCGACTACGACCGCCCGTTCTCGTTCACCAGCACCGTGCCCGGCGACAAGGTCCGCACCCTCCGCGACATCATCGATCAGATGACCCACACCTACTGTGGCAGCGTCGCGGCCCAGTTCATGCACATCGATGACCTCGAAGTACGCCAGTGGCTGCAGCGTCGCATGGAGTCGACCGAGAACACGGTCAAGCTCACCCGCAAAGAACAGATCCGCATCCTCACCCGCCTGACCGACGCGGTGATCTTCGAGGAGTTCATCCAGCGCAAGTTCATCGGGGCCAAGTCGTTCTCACTGGAGGGCGGTGAATCGCTGATCCCGCTGCTCGACCTCGCGTTCGAGAAAGCCGGCGAACAGGGCACCAAAGAGATCGTCATCGGCATGGCCCACCGCGGCCGGCTGAATGTGCTCGCCAACATCCTGGGCAAGAGTCCGCAGCGCATCTTCCGCGAGTTCGAAGACGCCGACCCCATGCTGCACATCGGCGGGGGGGACGTGAAGTACCACATGGGCTATTCCGGCGACTGGCGCACCCGCGGCGGCAAGAACATCCACCTGTCGCTGTGCTTCAACCCGTCGCACCTCGAATACGTCGGCCCGGTCGCGCTCGGCCGGCTTCGCGCTAAGCAGGACCGCGCCCAAGCCCCCACCCGCGGCGAGGTCGGCCTGGGCCTGCTCATCCATGGCGACGCCGCGTTTGCCGGCGAAGGCGTGGTCCAGGAAACGCTCAACCTCTCCCAGCTCGAGGGCTACCACACCGGCGGTACCGTCCACGTCATCGTCAACAACCAGATCGGCTTCACCACCGCGCCACGCGACTCCCGCTCGATGCGCTACTGCACCGACATCGGCAAGATGCTGCAGGTCCCGATCTTCCACGTCAACGGCGAAGACCCCGAGGCCGTGGCCCAGGTGGTCCAGCTCGCGATGGAGTTCCGATTCGAATTCAAACGCGATGTCATCATCGACATGTACTGCTACCGCCGCCGGGGCCACAACGAAGGCGACGAGCCCAGCTACACCCAGCCGAAGATGTACAAGCAGATCGACCAACGCCAGACCGTCCGCCTGGCCTACCTCGAACGCCTGAAACAGCTCGGCGGCGTCAGCGACGACGACGCCAAACGCATCGCCACTCGACGCACCGAGCTGCTTGAGAAAGAGCTGACCGCGGCCCGGTCGGACGACTTCAAGCAGCCCACCGCCAAGCCCAAAGGTCTGTGGCAGGGCTACACCGGCGGCCTGGAAAAAGACGCCCACGACCCGGATCTCGGCGTCGATTTGGTGTCGCTCAAGGAGATGCTGCACAAGCAGACCCAGCTCCCCGAAGACTTCAACCTCCACCCCAAGCTCAAGCGGCTCCTGCGGCTCAAGAACGAGATCGTCGACGGCAAGCGCCCGCTCGACTGGGCCGCCGCGGAGTCGCTGGCGTTTGCCAGCCTCTGCGTGCAAGGGCACCGCGTCCGCATCTCCGGCCAGGACTCGCAGCGCGGCACCTTCAGCCACCGCCACGCCGTGCTGCACGACGTGAAAGACGACGGCACCACCTACACGCCGCTGCAACACCTCAGCGAAGACCAGGCCCCGATCGACATCATCAACTCCCCGCTCTCCGAGGCGGGCGTGCTCGGGTTCGACTACGGCTACTCGCTCGACTACCCCTGCGGCCTGACCATCTGGGAAGCTCAGTTCGGCGACTTCGTCAACTGCGCCCAGGTCATCATCGACCAGTTCATCTCCAGTGCCGAGGACAAGTGGAAACGCCTCAGCGGCATCGTCATGCTGCTGCCCCACGGCATGGAAGGCCAAGGCCCCGAGCACTCCTCGGCCCGCCTCGAACGCTTCCTCAACCAGTGTGCCGAGGACAACATCCAGGTCGCCGAGCCCTCGACGCCCGCCCAGATGTTCCGCCTGCTGCGTCGCCAGGTCGTCCGCAAGTGGCGCAAGCCGCTGATCGTGATGACCCCCAAGAGCCTGCTGCGTAACCCGCGCTGCGTCTCGGCCTGGGAAGACCTCGCCCCCGGCACCGACGACAAGCCCAACGTCTACCAACGCGTCATCGGCGACCCCGACGTCGGCCCCGACAAGGCCAAGAAGCTCCTGCTCTGCTCCGGCAAGATCTACTACGACCTGATCGCCCGCCGCGAGAAGCTCGAGCGTGACGACGTGGCCATCCTCCGCCTCGAACAGTACTACCCGTTCCCCGTGACCGAACTCACCGCGGCGCTCGAACCCTACGGCGACGACATGGTCGTGCACTGGGTCCAGGAAGAGCCCCGCAACATGGGCGCCTGGCAGTTCCTCAAGGGCGGCTACGGCCACGAGCTGCTGCACCGCTGGCACATGGAACGCATTACCCGCCCGCCGTCCGCCAGCCCCGCCACCGGCAGCAAAGCCGCCCACGCCGTCGAACAGGAAGAAATCCTCCAAGAGGCGTTCAAACTCTAACCCAACCAACCTGCCCGGCGTGCGGGCTTCAGCCCGCATGCCCACCCCGATATCCACCCTCCCCCCACGCAAGCGACTCCACCATGCCCACCGAATTGATCGTCCCCGAAGTCGGCGAATCCATCACCGAAGTTGAGATCGGCCAATGGCTCAAAGCCGAGGGCGACGCCGTCTCCAAAGACGACCCGCTCGTTGAGATCGAGACCGACAAGGTCACCCTCGAACTCCCCGCCCCTGCCGACGGCGCGATCGTCAAGATCACCCACCCCCAGGGCACCCCCGCCAACGTCGGCGACGTCATCGGCACCTTCGAAGAAGGCGCCGCGGGCAGCGCACCCGCTCCTGCGGCCCCGACCGAAACCGCGCCGCAGATGGCCGAGAAACTCGAAGCCGCCACGCCGCCTGCACCTGCCGCCTCCAACGGCACGCCCGGCGCGTCGGTCATCATGCCCGCCGCCCAGCGCCTCATCGACGAGAACAAGCTCGACGCCGCCGCCATCCCTGCCACCGGTCCCGGCGGCCGCCTCCTCAAGGAAGACGTCCAAAACTTCCTCAAGAGCCCACCCAAGCCGGCGGCTGCGGAGCGCAGCGACAAAGCCCCGGATACCCCTACCCCCGCAACGCCCCAAGGCGACCGCTCCGAAGAAGTCGTCCCCATGACTTCGCTGCGTAAGCGCATCGCCGCCAACCTCGTCGACGCCCAGCAGACCGCCGCGCTGCTCACGACCTTCAACGAGGTCGACATGACCAACGTCATGGCCCTACGCAGCCAATACAAAGACCAGTTCCTCAAGTCCCACGACGTGAAGCTCGGCTTCATGTCCTTCTTCGTCCGCGCCTCGATCGACGCCCTCAAGCAGTGCCCCGCGATCAACGCCGAGGTCCGCGGCACCGACATCGTCTACAAGAACTACTACGACATCGGCATCGCCATCGGCGGCGGCAAGGGCCTCGTGGTCCCCATCCTCCGCAACGCCGAACGCATGTCCTTCGCCGGCATCGAGAAAGCCATCGGCGACTACGCCGTGAAAGCCAAGGCCAACAAGCTCGCCATCAGCGACCTCACCGGCGGCACCTTCACCATCACCAACGGCGGCATCTACGGCAGCCTCCTGTCCACCCCCATCGTCAACCCGCCCCAGTCCGGCGTCCTGGGCATGCACGGCATCGTCCGCCGCCCCATCGCCGTCGACCCCGGCACGCCGAAAGAGCGCGTCGAAGTCCGCCCGATGATGTACATCGCCCTCACCTACGACCACCGCATCGTCGACGGCCGCGAAGCCGTGACCTGCCTCAAACGCATCAAAGAAACCATCGAAGACCCCGCGCGGATGTTGATGGAGGTTTGATCCGAGCGCTTAGTCCTCAGCTTTGGACTCGTCCTCGACGGGAAAAATCCGCAGGGTTTTCAGCATCGCCTCGAATTCGGCGTCCCGGGTGGCATCGCCCACGCCAAGTTTCATGGCAATGACGATGTATTGGAAACCATTGAGGTCGCTGACAAGCATGTAGCCTGTGCCCGGAGATTGATGGCGGTCGTTTTCTCGGTACGAAAAGTGATGCAATGTCGCTGGAGTATCGCCGACCTTGATCGCTTCGGTTTGAAAAATTTTAGCTTCGGGCAGGGTTTCAAATAGCGGGAAGTCTTCGATGCCAAACTCATGGTGAGGCGTGGTGTTCTCGTCGATGCGGGTGAATTGGGCTGTTCCGCTTTTGTCCTTGGTTTCCCGCACGAACATCAAGCCGCCCATATCTGATTCGGTCACAACGTTGTCGAGGACAATGAGGTAAGGGCCCTCCAGGGTCAGCTCGATGCCGTAGTCGGGGTGGCTCCAATTAAAGACACGTGATTCGGCGGCGTGTGCCGAGACACAAACCATGAATGAAATGAGGAGAGCTAATGCTTTCATGGCATTAGCTTATCTTGTGCCACCCCAAAGGTAGAGTTTGGGATGCCAAGTTTGATCACTTCGGGGCAACATACGCAGCGCAAGCAATTAATGTCGGCTCAAATTGCTAGGGTTGATCAATTAGCGCGAGACAATTGCCAAACGCCAAAGCTAGTGTGATCGATCCGATCTATTGCTAATTCCATCTCATCACTTTTTGGCTCTAAGGATTCATCATTGGCTGGAATCGACTTGAGGTGCTAGAGCCTGTAGTTGCCGCGGGCTCAACCACGCTAGCGCCTTCTCGGGCTAGCTGCGGATGAACGCGTTGAGCTTGGTCTTTTGCATCTCGTTCAGGTTCGGTAGGCCCATGATGGTTTTGAAGCCGGTCATCTGTTTGTTTTGGTCGGATGCACGGGCCTTGCGGTAGGTGTGGTCGAGTTGGCCGGTGCGGAAGCCCTCGAGCGTATTGGCCTCGCCGTCCGGAGCGTAGACTTTGGTCGCGTGGAAACGTGCGTCTCGGGCGTACTCGGACAAGGCGAGCAGGCTGATCTGGTCGGGGTCGTACTTCACACGGGTGACCTCGTGGCCGTCGAGCCAGCCGGCCTCGGTGGCGACCACGCCGTCGAGCTTGCCGATTTCTGTCTCGCCGGTCCAGTAGCAGAACATCGCAAACGCGCTGTCGGCGTGCTGGTGGCTCTGACCCTCGGCGGCCACGGCCTGGAGGTATTTCGGCACCGGACGCTCGGCGGCGGTCAACGCCTCGATCATCCGCTCGGCTGTGCCGCCCACGGTCCAGATGCGGTCTTCACGCGGGATGATGTCTTTGCCCTGGGCGTCGAGGTAGCGGATCACCTGGTAGTTCCACGCCGGTTCCTGATAGCGCTCCAGGATCTCGCGGTCCTGCCCGCCTTGGTTGTTATAGACCACTACGGGGACGAACTCGTCTTCGATGGCCTCGACCAGCAACGGCTGGGTCAGCACCGTCTTGCCGAAGTCCTGACAGCCCTGGCAGCCGGGCACTTCCTGAAACAGCACGAGGACGGGCTTTCCGGTCTCGCCGCTCTGCTTCAAGGCTTCGTCGAAGTCTCGACCCCACGCCACGGTGCCGATCTCGATGGGATTGACGACACCGGCCCCCGTGGCTTCCCCGCCCGCTCGGGCCCGGTTGCTCGACACCACCAACGCAACCACCGCCACACCCAAACCGCACAACACAAGCAATCGGCTCATCTGAGTTCGCTTTCGAAAATGACCAAGGGGACAGACCGCAACAAGAAAGGGGCGCGCCGCCCGGCTGAGCGACGGTCCCTGCATGAATCGGGGTGATGGAGACACAACCCCCGGCGGAGGCGAAATCTTCCCGCGGCCGATAAATAACTTCATCCCGTTGACGGGCCCACCCCGACGGGCCCGGGGATATACTCCGGGCATGGCTGAACATACCCACGATCTTCTTGTCATCGGTGCCGGGCCCGCGGGCTACGTCGCCGCGATCCGTGCCGCTCAACTCGGGCTCGACGTCGCCTGCGTCGACAAGGGCCAGGTGGCGGGCAAGGCCGCGATGGGCGGGACCTGCCTCCGTGTTGGGTGCATCCCGTCCAAGGCGCTGCTCGAGTCCTCCGAGAAGTACGAAGACGCCATGCACCACTTCGCCGACCACGGCATCGAGGTCGGCTCGGTCAAACTCGACCTCGAAAAAATGCTCGAACGCAAAGACGGCGTCGTCAAAGCCCTCACCGGCGGGATCAGCGCCCTGTTCAAGAAAAACAAGGTCAAAGCCTACCACGGCAGCGCGTCCTTCAACGCCGACAAAACCGTGACCGTCGGCGACGACACGATCACCGCCGAGCACGTGCTCATCGCCACGGGTTCGGTTCCCGCCTCGCTCCCGGGCATCGACCTGTCGCAAGACCTCGTCGACACCTCGACCGATGCGATCGATTACCAAAAGGTGCCCAAGAAGCTCGTGGTCATCGGCGCGGGTGTCATCGGCCTCGAGCTCGGCAGCGTCTGGCGCCGCCTGGGCAGCGAAGTCGTCGTCCTCGAATACCTCGACCGCATCTTCCCCGGCATGGACGACGAGCTCGCCAAGGAAGCCCTGAAGATCTTCAAGAAACAGGGCCTCAAGTTTGAGCTGGGCAGCAAAGTCACCGGCGTGAAGACCACCAAGAAGGGCGTGGTCATCGAGCGCGACGGGGCCGACCCGGTCGAGGCCGACCGCGTGCTCGTGGCCGTGGGTCGCAAGCCCAACACCGAAGGCCTGGGCCTGGAAAACATCGGCATCACGCCCAACGCCCGCGGCCAGATCGAGATCGAGCCCGGCACCTTCAAGACCAGCGTGCCCGGCGTGTATGCCGTGGGCGATGTCGTGCCCGGCCCGATGCTCGCGCACAAGGCCGAGGAAGAAGGCGTCGCCTGTGTCGAGATCATCGCCACCGGCCACGGCCACATCGACTACAACACCGTCCCCGGCGTGGTCTACACCCACCCCGAGATCGCCAGCGTCGGCAAGAGCGAAGAAGAACTTAAGGCCGAGGGCATCGCCTACAACAAGGGCAAGTTCCCCTTCATGGCCAACGGCCGGGCCCGCGCGATCGAAGAGGTCAATGGCTTCGTCAAGGTCCTCGCCGACAAGGAAACCGACCGCGTCCTGGGCGTCCACATCCTCGGCCAATCGGCCGGTGACCTCATCGCCGAATGCGCCACCGCCATGGCCTTCGGCGCGAGCAGCGAAGACATCGCAAGAGCATGTCACGCCCACCCGACGCTAAACGAAGCGGTCAAAGAAGCCGCCCTCGGTGTCGCGGGTCGGGCCATCCACATTTAATTTCCTTGCGAAGCTGCCATGCCGGAGAAGCTGTTTAAGTTGGATTTTCCTTCAAGCAGTGGATCGGGTGCGCAATTTCGGACGCTCCTAAGGCGTGAAATCGAATTGAGCCTGACGGGTGAGGATGGTCAATCCGCAAAACTTCGATTTCAAGGTGTTGTTGCGTACCGGTGTTTCTATACGCCGTCCTTAACCGCAGAAATGGTTCACTTGGCTTACGACTCTATTGTCGATCTTGGCAAGACCGAAGAATTGACAGCCATCCAAATGCGATCAGACAAATGGCATAACGCCCATAATCAGTCGGTTGAGCTGAAACACTTGCTCACCTGTTTTGATGATGGTCCGTGTTACGAGTTTTTCTGCGAAGGTTTTGTCGGCACAAGTAAAAACACCGAAACCAAATAGGTTTCGGTGTTATAGGTTTTAAATAATCGGCTTGCTGTCAGTTTATTTCTTCACCGGCTTATACGCCCGGATCCAATCGACCTGGAAGGGGTGATCGTCGTACTTGGCGAGTTCTTTGTCGGTGGGGGTGACGCCGTTGTTCGAGCGCCAGTCGTGGTCTTCGTTGTCGATGATGATGTCCATCGGAAGGTTGAGGCCTCCGCCGTTGGTGTAGCCGTGGGGGTCGATGATGTCGGGGCCCGAGACGGTGCGGACGAGTTCGCCGTCGATGTAGTACTCGAGGTGCCAGGGGTCGCGCCAGTACACGCCGTAGGTGTGGAACTCTTCGCGCCACGGCGTGTCTTTGTAGATCCACGAGCCGGCGTCCTTGGGCTGGTAGTCCTGGAACGGCTGGCGGATGAACATGTGGTGGCTGACGTGCATGCGGTGGGAGAACCAGGTCTGGTCCCTCTTGTCTTTCTTGGCCCCGGATGCGGTGTCGGCACCGTAGGCTTCCATGAAGTCGATCTCGCGGGTGTCGTCGGCGCTCAGCAGCCAGAGTGCACAGGCGAGCACGGAGTCGTGCACCCGCGCCCGGCCTTCGATGTACAGCGGGTAGATCACCTGCTCGTTGGACGACACGCAGCCCAGGTGCACGCTCTTGCCGTCTTTCGCCCGGCTGGCGGAGAAGGTGAGCATGCCGTCCTTCACTTCGACGTGGTCACGCTGCCACAGGGTCAGGCCCGGGCCGGTCCACTGGTTGTGGTACCAGTCGTCCCAGCGTTGGGTGAACTTCGGCCCCTTGTTGTCGGCCGGGGCGTCGTAGTTGAAGTCGTCCGAGACGTTTTCCTGCAGCTCCCAGACCATGCCTTCGCCCGGATCAACGGGGATGGGCACATCTTTCCAGTCTTGGGCAGTAGCGGGGAAAGTCAGGACGGCCAGAACGGTAAGGAGGGGCAGGCGTTTCATTGTCAACAATATACAAATTGGCGCAAGATCAAGCTAGGGTTTTCTGGTCGATTCTCCAGCATCCTACGCCGCTTTGGGCCGTTTTGATCGCTCGGAGCAGCGGTTTTCACGGTTGTGGGACGACCGCGACTGCGGTCCTTGAACCGCGACAATTCGGGCTGACCCCGCAAACCGCACAAAAAAACTACCGCTTGTTGCGTTGTTTTTCTGCGTTACGCTTACGAAATGGCTTGGACTTTTTCTGACGAAGTGACTTTCACGCCCGACTCCGAAACCCCCGGGTTCTCCGGGATGGAGATGAACGCCGCACCCGGTGACCGCGGGGCACGGTTCGATGAAGACGCCTTGGGGGGCGGGCCGTTCAACTTCTCCGCCACGCCCGGGGTCTCCCAGGGCCTCTCCCCTCGGCGGACCACGATCATGCTCAAGCCCGTCGGGGCGACGTGCAACCTGGCGTGTGACTACTGCTACTACCTGCCGGTGGCCCAGGGCTACGAGGCCCCGGCCAAGCGGATGTCGCTCGACGTGTTGGAGAGTGTGTTGGCGGGCTACCTGCCCGAGGCGGCGGCGGAGGTCTCGATCGCCTGGCAGGGCGGTGAGCCTACGCTCGCGGGTTTGCCGTGGTTCAAGAAGATGATCGAGTTGGTCGAGAAGCATCGACGCCCCGGCCAAACCGTCAACCACGCGCTGCAGACCAACGGCACGCGGCTCAACGACGACTGGGGCGCGTTCCTCCATCAGCACCAGTTCCTCGTCGGCTTGTCGCTCGACGGGCTCTTGCGCGACCACGACCACTACCGCAAAGACCGTCAGCAGCGCGGCACGTATCAGCGTGTGCTCGACGGCCGGGCGATCCTGCAGAAGCACAAGGTGGAGCACAACCTCTTGGTCGTGCTCAACGACCGCAACGTCACTCGGCCGCGCGAGGTTTGGCGTCAGCTCATGGCGCTGCGGACCGATTGGATCCAGTTCATCCCCGCGGTCGAGTGGGTGCATGATCCCGACGCCACGGGAGACCACGCTTGGAAGACCGCTGACTTCTCCCCACCCGGCGAGGCGTACGGCCGGTTCCTCATCCACGTGTTCGACGACTGGTTCGCCCATCACCGACACCGCGTGTCGGTCCGCATGTTCGACGCGGTGCTCAGCATCCTGGCCCGCGGGTACTCGACCGAGTGCACCCTCGGCAACACCTGTGCGGGCCAAGTCACCCTCGAACACGACGGCAGCGTCTACGGCTGCGACCACTTCGTGGAACCCAACTGGGGGCTCGGACAGGTCTCGCCGCCCGTGTCGTTGACCTGCAACGGACAAAAGCTCGACCCGTCTGAGCCCGGGGACGCTGCGCCGCTCGACACCGACTGGATGAGTCGGCTGGATTCGCCGCGTTTCGAGACGTTCGCCCGCCGGAAGCAGGAGCACGGCGCGATGTGTCGTTCGTGCGATTTCCGCCGGGTGTGCAACGGCGGATGCCCGAAGCACCGCCCGGTGCGCGGGAGTCGGCCGGCGCCCAGTGCGCTCTGCTCGGGGTACCGCATGTTCTTCGCCCACGCGATGCCGCGGCTGGAGTGGCTCGCGGGATATATCCAGCGCGGCGACATCCCGCCCGCCGAGGCGCCTTCGTCGATCATGCCGCGGAATTCGCGCAAGCCGCGGGTGAAAACCCGCAAAAAACGGCGGTGAGCGGCGCAAGAAAAAGCCCGCGTCGGGAAACGCGGGCTTTGATGAGATCAGTTGGAACCAGGCTTACGCCCCGACGCCGGCCAGTTCGGGCAGCGTGAGGTTGACGCCGAACTTACCGGGCTCGAAGTAGTGGATCTTCGATTGGTCGAGGTAGACCTTGACCGACGCGTTTTCTTCGAGCGGCTCGGCCTTGACGCGGGCGGTGGCGCGGTCGCCTTCGCCGTTGGTCGCGTTGGAGAGGAACACGTCCATGGTGTTGCCCAGCGGCTCGGTGACGTCGACGGTCATGTTGACCGTTTGCGACTCGGTGCTGGCGAACTCGGTGGGGCGGAGGAACATGCCTTCGGGGCGGACGCCCATGACGACTTCGCTGCCGACCTTGCCCGCGGCCAATTCGGCGTGGTGGCCGGTGAGTTCGACGCTAACGCCGTGGTTGGACTTGAACCAGGTGCCGCCGTTCTCAGCGACGAGTTGGCCATCAAAGAAGTTCATCGGCGGGGTGCCGAGGAACGCCGCGACGAAGCGGTTGACCGGGCGGTCGTACACGGTGATCGGCGTGTCGCACTGCTGGATCAAACCTTCGGACATAACGCAGACGCGGTCGCCCAGCGTCATCGCCTCTTCCTGGTCGTGGGTCACGTAGATTGTGGTGGTGGTCAGGCGCTTGTGCAGGCGTTTGATCTCCGCACGCGTCTCGACACGCAGCTTGGCGTCGAGGTTGGACAGCGGCTCGTCGAAGAGGAACACCGCGGGGTCACGGACGATCGCCCGGCCGAGCGCGACACGTTGACGCTGACCGCCCGACAACGCTTTGGGTTTGCGGTCGAGCAGTTGGGTGATGCCCAAGATCTCGGCGGCCTCGCGGACGCGCTTGTCGATCTCGGCCTTGGGGAACTTGCGCAGCTTCAGGCCGAAGGCCATGTTCTTGTACACGGTCATGTGCGGGTAGAGCGCGTAGTTCTGGAAGACCATGGCGATGTCGCGGTCTTTGGGGGGCACGTCGTTGACGACGCGGTCGCCGATGCTGATGGTGCCGCCGGTGATCTCTTCGAGACCCGCGGTCATGCGGAGCGTGGTCGACTTACCGCAACCCGACGGGCCGACGAGCACCATGAATTCGCCGTCGGCGATTTCGAGGTTGATGCCCTTCACGGCGGTGACGTTGCCGGGGTAGGTCTTGACGACATCTTTGATCGTGACTTGAGCCAAGGTAGGGGTCCTGCGTCGAGGAAAAGTCGGCGGTGAGCGGCCGACTCAAGAACAAATCGGAACTGTTATTGAGCAGAAAAGTCTACCACGCGAGCTCGGCTGGGCCAAGGGATGCGCAGGGGATAACCGGCAGAAGATAAGTTGGCGAAAGTGAGAAATGGGGTCAGGCGGCCTGACGCTGAGCCAGGACGTCTTGCACCAGTGAAAGCAGGTGCTTGGCGCTGAACGGCTTGGATTCGAGATGGCAGATGTTGGTCTGTGCCAGGTCTTGCTCTGGCACGGTGTGGCCCCGGCCGGTGAGCATAATCACGGGGATTTCAGCGGTTTTGGCCTCGGCACGCAGCGCAACGCTGAACTGCAAGCCATCCATCACCGGCATGTTCAGATCGGTAATCGCCAACGCCGGGCGGTGCTCAAGGGCACGCTTAAGTGCTTCTTCACCGTTGCGTGCAACGACGACGTCGTAGCCGGCTTTGAGTAGCTTGGCCTCGACGATGTAGACAATGTGGGTCTCGTCGTCGGCGATCAGGATGGTGGGCTTATCGCTCATCATTAAATACACACTCCGATATGCAAGATCGGCCAGGGGCGGCAACGGATTCAGCACAAACCCGGATTATTGATCGAGTTCTCGCCGGTAGCTGCCGCGGATGACTTCTGTAGGTGTTACCCCGCTGATCTGCAGGCTGGCCAGACGCACGGCGTCGCCGTACTTCACCCGGACCACCAGCCGAGCGGGGTCGGTGTCGGCGTCGGCGAGATCGCTGTCGCCCTCGTCCCGGATCACGTACCGCATGAAGCCGCCCTGGGCGATCACCTCGTTGGAGGTCCAGGTGTCGTGGGTGTGCGTCGTACGCCAGCTGCTGTTGTTGGTGAGGCGGGTGTGGATCACCCGGAGCATGCTGTCGGCGAATTGCTGAGCCTGCACCGCGTCGGCACGGGTCTCGATGTCCGTGTTCTGCAGCCGGACCGCCATCAGCGCAGACAACCCGATCACGCCCACGATCGAGCTGACCGCCAGGACCAGGACCAGGGCCGAGCCGCGTTGCCGCGCATTTGCGGTTGCATGTTGTGCGCGTGTTGGGTTCATGGCGTGCCCTCGGTCATCGCGGTGACTTCGGGCCAGGCCGAGGTGGCGAGGCCCGCGAGTTGTGCGAGTTTCTTTTCGCCGATGGAGACCTGCACGACCACGCGTTTCACGCCGGTTTCTGAAGGATGGGGCACCGCGGGTGAATCCGCCTCAACCCAATACACCAATACCTCGCGGGTGAACCGGTCCGCCCCGGGTATGGCTTTGCCCTGGGCGTCGGCGGGTGGGGACTGTGAAAACTGGTGGTAGTCGTCGATGTCGTCGAGGGACGACCGCAGGCCAAGCAGCTCGCCCAGCTCGATGCCGAACACGATCCCGCCCTCGGGGTCTTCGTACGGCAGCGCCAGGATTTCATTGAGCATGTCCTCGGCGAGGATGATCGCTTGTTCCCGATCGGCGTATCGCGATTGGGTGATCCGCGAAGCCCCGACCATGTTCATCGCCACGACAAACAACCCGCCGACCAAAAGGGTCGCGATGGCGGTCTCGACGAGCGAGAACGCGGGTTGTTGGGAGTGGGTGCGATACGGTTTCATGTTTCGGCTTGGCTGGTACAAGGTGGCGAGGGCGGGGTTTACTTGGGCAAGGTGGCGCTGCCGCCGATGTTCACGCGGAGGTGCTGGTAGCGGATGCCGGTTTCGCCTGAAGCGAGGTACGGCTGGAGCATGTTGTGGGTCAGGTTCCCGTCGGCGACGTAGAGGTAGCTGCCGATGATTTGGTCATCGACCTCGAAGGCCACGGTATTCGTGTTGGGGTTGGTGGTGAGCCGGACTCTCGCGGGTTCGCTGGACGCAAGGGTGTGCTTGCCCAGGGTGGTTAGTTGGTTGTCTGCGTCTTTGCTGTAGAGCGAAACCAACTGCTGGCTGCCGGTCAGTGAGATGCCGACAATCAACGCGGCTTCACGTACCCCGTCGCTAAGTCGGAATTCGAGTCCGCCACCGAGGCTGTTGTCGGTGGTGTCTTGCAGCCAGGCCTCAAGGCGTACGGGTGCCGAGGGTGTCTGCTGGTTGACCAGCTTGAGCGTCTCGCTCACGGTCCACGCCCCGCCACTTAGCCCGGCGGTATCGAAGGTGGGATTGCCTTGCCAGTCCGCGGAGCCGTCGTCGTCCAAATCGAGCGTGGTCGGGTCGGCGTTGAAGTCGGCCTCCCAGAGCTCATCCACGGCTTCGGGCGCATTGGGCAAGGGCAGATGCAAATCGTGTGAGGTGGTCGGGTGATCCGCGTGAGACAGTGTGATCTGCAGATCGGTGACGAAGCTGCGGGTGTAGGTCCAATCGTCGCCGGCGGAGTCGTAGGTGCCGTAGACAAAATGCTCGACCGCCCCCGTGACGAGGCTGATCTCCCAGGTCGATCCCCCGTCGCTGGACCGGTGGGCGTTGGCGGGGATGCCCATGTTGTCCCAGGTGATGTTGGCGGCGGTGGCGGAGCCCGAGTTGGTCAACGTGAGCGCTGCGGTTTCGCCGGGGGTGTAGCTGTTGGTGCCGGCAAACTCGATCTGGGCCCAGTTGCCGGATTGGTCGAGCTGGGTTTCGGGGATATCCAACGCCTCGCGGATGTTGCCGTCGGGCCCAACGCCGGTATCCCATCCGCTCAGGGTAAAGGTGGCCTGGCCGTTGTCGTTGCCGTGGGCCGAAGTCCGCATCAGCACCCTCGTGACGTACCAGTTCACGGTCGAGGCGGGGAGCGTGGGGGTGAAGCGGAACCCGATCGGATTGTTGTCGTTGAGTTGTCGGGTGTCGGCGCTGTCTTTGTCGTAGCTCGAAAATTCGACTTCCGCGGAGCGCGTCACGATGCCCGGGTACACCTGGTCCTGGCTGGTCGTGGTGTAGGCCAGGTTGAAGCTGTGGACGTTGTCGAGGAGCGTCACCGCCGAGCCTTGGTTCACGGTGCGGGTCAGCGGCTGGCCGGAGCTGTTCGCCCAGGCGTAGGTGATGACCTCGGGTCGGCCATCGCCGTCGCGGTCGGGCAGGTTGAGGGTGACCGAGGTCGCGGTGCGGTTGAGCAGTTCGGTGGCGGCGTGCAGATCGTCGCGGAGCTGGTGCAGGGCACGCGTGGTTTGGACGGTGGCCCCTGCCGCAGTGCCCTGGCCCGGCAGCGCACGAGACGCCAGCACGATCGCCGAGGACATCCCCACCAACAGCACCGCGATCACCGCGAGGCTGATCACCATCTCCAGCAGCGAGAACCCCCGCGGTTGAACCGGACGCAGCGCGTTCATTGGATCGTCGCCTTTCCGGTGTCGGGGTCGAGCGTGATGGTCCGCGTCAGCCCGCCGACCTCCAGCGTGGCGGTGCCGCCGGTGTTGGGCTTGCCGAACCCGTCGAAGACCACGAAGTGGTTCCCGCCGAAGTCGGCCTCGGTGATGTCGCAGAAGTAGGGGTCTTCTGACAGGTGGGTCTGATAGATCAGCTCCGCGTTGTCGGCCGAGGCGTTGGCGGTGATCTCGAAGATGTCCAGGTAGACGCGGAACCACACGGTGATGTCGCCGCTCGAGCTGGCGGCCTGCGTCTGGGCGTTTTCCAGGTTGGCGACCACACGCTGGGCCGCGGCGTCGGCGCGGTAGCGGGCCTGCGCTTCGCCGTAGCGGGGTACCGCCATCGCCGCGACGAGGCCGATGATGATCAGCGTGAGTACCAGCTCGACCAGGCTGAAACCGGGGCGGGCGACGCGGCACGGGATGGGAGGCTTCGCGGATGTGTGCACGGGGTTCCTCGTGGCCAACGCGCGGCGGTGCGGGAAACGAAAACGGCGACACGGCGGTGGGCCGTGTCGCCGTGATACGGCTGATGACTCGGGCGTGAAGTGGCCCGGGTGCGTTATCGTGCGATGTTGGTGGTGTCGTTGGCGTAGATCTGGCCCGTTGTCTGGTTGTAGAGCCAGCCGACGGAGGTGTCTGCGTCTTCGAGGGTGGGTGCAGCGGTGACGGCCTTGATGCCGGTGCCGCCCGCAGCCGCGCCGACCTTCAGCGCGGGGACCGCGTGGAGGTAGGGGCCGTATGGGAAGTCGGCGTCCTTGGTGGCGCTGGTCGAGCCGTCGAGCTTGGTGTATTGAGTCAGTTGGGCTTCAAACGTCGCGGCGAGGGGGTAGGTGCCGTTGTGCTCGGCGCCGTACATCTCGATGGCGTTACGCAGGACGGCCAGGTCACCGCTCAGGGCCGAGTCGGTGGCACCCGCAGCGCCGCGGCTGAAGCGGGGGATGGCGATGGCGGCCAGCAGGCCCACGATGACCACAACGATCACGAGTTCGACCAGGCTGAATCCACGGGCGTTCGGGTTGGCGTACATTTCATTCTCCAAGTGTTGCTGAGCATTGAACGGACGTCTTCATCGAAAGTCGTCCAACCCCCAGGTGCTGATAGAGTCATCGGGGATAACCTGTTATTGCTTGACCGGAACTGCACGCAATAACTTGGATTCGGACGTAGGCCGGAATAGAAAAATCGGCTACGAAAAATAGGAAAACTTCAGCGAACCGGATCGAGATGGACTTTGACCTTCACCCCGCCGCCGGACCAGACGACCCAGCGGTCGCCGATGTCGGTGAGGGTCATGCCGTCGCGGACCTCGCCCAGGCGGGTGGCCTGGCCGTCGATCATGGCGTAGGCCCCTTGGGGGCTGGCGTACACCGCGTCGAGCGGGTTGCGGTCGGCAAAGGCGCGGGGGTCAAAATCCGGCCGGGCCGGCGCAGCACCGGGCGAAGCCGGGGCGGGGTTGTGCCACCGGGCCGACGGGCGGAACGCATCGGGGGTCGCCTCGGGCAGGTGCTTGCCGGCACGCGAGAGGCGCTGAGCCAGCGAGGTGGTGTCCTGCGGCGAGCCGGTGAGGTCCAGGGCCACCACGTCCGTCGCGGCGGGCGTCACGGCTGCGGGAGCCGCCGGCGCAACGACCGCGACGCTCGGGCCCGCGGCCTGGGCCGGGGTGGGGCCGCCCATCGATCCGCCGAGCATGACCCTGTCCAGCAGTAAGATGCCGCAGGCCACGCCCGCGACGGTGATCAGGATTTTGCGCTCTTTGGTGAGTGCCATAACACCCAAGAAATCGATACAGCTCACCCCGAGGCAAGTCGATTTCGCTCCCTGCGGTGCAAATTCTTTTATCGGTCCCCGGCCGCCTGGAGGCTCAGCATCGCTTCATCCACCGCCGTGAACCACACCAGGTTCAGATCCGCACGCGGCAACGGGTTCGCATCGCGGGGGTTGCTCTTGAGCCGCATACCCACCACGCTGATGTCGGGGAACGACTCGTGCAGCGCATCGAGGTAGGCCAGGTACGCGGGGAACCCGGCCTGCGCTTCGAGTCGCAGGGCGGTCAGGTCGTAGTTCTCGCCCGGCGTGGTCACGCCCGGCTGGAGCTGCAAGACTTCCACGCCCTGGGCCTGCGCCAGCTCGATCAGCGACGCGATCTGTCGGTTCAGCTGACGCCGATCGCCGAGCTTCACGGGCATCGAGTCGAGGGCTTCGCGGCGCTGGGCCATCTTCTCCACCAACACGTTGAGTTGGGCCTCGAGCTGCTCGGCGGTCCGACGCTCGTTCTCCGCGGCGGCGTTGATGGCTTGGGCTTCGCTGGCACGCTCGTGGTTGGGCGCGACGACCCAGGCGTAGGCCATCCACGTCAACGCCACGGCCGCGATCACGCCGCCGCTCGAGATCAACCACGCGGGCTGTTGTTTCAGGCTAATCGGCATCACGGTCCCCCCTCGGCTTGGCCGGATTCGTGCAGTTCGCAACGCAGGACAAACGCCGTGGCGGTGCGATCGCGGAAGGGCTCGCGCCGCGACGATTCGATCTTCACGACGTCAAACAACTTGGCGTCTTCCAGACGCAGGGCAAACGACGAGACGGTCCACGGGTCTGCGGCGATGCCGCCGAGGGTGACCCACGCGCCCGCTTCGATCGTGGGGCCGGTGGTGCCCAGCGAGAAATCATGCAGCACCACGTCCGGCCCGGCGGCCTGTGCGATCAGCCGTAGCAGCGTGCTCCAGTCGGGACGCTCGGACAACACACGACTGCCCGCGAGTTGGTGGTTGGCCTCGACCAGGTCACGCTTGAGCGTATCGACCTGCTTGCGCAAGACCGCGACATGCTCGGTGTCGACCGCCAGCGTCTGCGTGGCGGCCTCGGTCGAGCGGGGCGGGTTGAGCGTGAGATAGCCCGTGGTCGCGACGAACAGCAGCGACAGGTAGACCGCGGTGGCGGTCAGGCCATGGCCGACGCGGCGCCGTTCTTTGCGGCGGGCGAGGATCGGTGCGGGGATGAGGTTTACGCCGCTGCCCATGCGACCTCCTCGGGATGCAGAGCCATCCCCAAAGCGACCGCGAAAGCCGCGGCCTGGTCCAGCGACGCCACTTCGATCGGCTTGGCTGGCGTGGCCAAGCGCAGCTGTTGCTGCAGCTCATACCCCAGCGCGGGCACGGCGGCGCCGCAGCCAACCACGGCGAGCCGTTCGATCGGTAGATCGGTGTAGATCCGCGCAGCGTAGTCGAGCGCGGGCTCGGCTTCCTGCACCAGCCCGCGGACAAATCCAGCCAAAGCTTTGCGGACCGGCTCGGCGTAGTCGTGTTCGACGTGGGCCAACCCGAACGTGGACAGGCTGTACCGGGCCGACGTTTCCGAAAGGCCGTGGTCTGCCAGGCGTTTCGCGGCTTGATTCAAGCCGGAGTCGAGCAGCGCGCGTTGGTAGACCACGTTGCCGTCGTGGATTAGCGTGAGTTCGGTGTTCTCGGCCTCGATGTCCAGCACGGCGGTCAGCTGCGGTTGGCCTTGGCGCGGCGGTTCGAGCACCCGGCCGATCGCGCACGCCCGGCTATCCAACGCCAGGACCGTCAACCCCGCCGACTCAAACGCGTCGAGCAGCGCGGTGGAGGTGGCGTGCTTGCAGCCGTTGACGCACACCGCGGTCTGCCGGCGGTTGCCCGAGGCGGGGGGCAGCCACGCCGCGAGTTCATACGTGCCGGGTTCCAGCGCGTGGGTGCGTTCGATCTCGAGAGCCGCTTCGAACATCGGGCCGTCTTCGGTCTTGCCGTTGACTTCGACCAGCCCGCGGATCAGCTCGCCGTTGGGCAGCGAGACCACCAGCGACTGTCCTACGAACGAGCGGCGCGACAACACCGCGGCGAGGCGTCGCGCTTCGTCTTCATTGAACGGTTGGCCGGGATATAGCCGCGACATCTCGATCGCGTCGCGCGCTTCCCAACGGCAGTTGCGCTGTTCCAGTTGCACCGCGCGCAGCACGGTGTCGCCCAGGTCCAGGCCGATCGGGGTGGTGGGGGTGCGTCCGATCATTGGCCACCTCCCGCCATCGCGGTCAGGTCGAACAGCGGCATGAACATACTCACCGCCAGCAGCCCGACCATCCCGCCGAGCACGATGAGGATCAACGGCTCGAGGATCTTGGTCAGCGAACGCACGATCACGTCGTTCTCTTCTTCGAGGAAGTCGGCCACGGTGATCAGCGACGGTGCGATCCGCCCGCTGGCTTCGCCGCTGCGGAACGCTTCGTACACCGAAGGGGTGATCAGCTCGGGGTTGTTGAACGCGCTGCTTACCGGCTCGCCCTGGCCCACGGCCTGCTCGGCGCGGGTGATCAGTGCGGCGTAGTGCCGGTTGCCGGCCGAGGCTTTCACCAGCTCCAGCGTCTGCAGCAGCGGCAGGTGGCTGTTCATGAGCACGCCCAGCAGGCGCACGATGCGGGCGGTGACAAAGCTCTGGGTCAGCTTGCCGATGATCGGCATGCGGATCGCCAAGGTGTGCAGCGCCTGTTGGCCGCCGTCGGTCCGCAGCCAGAAGAACAGACCCACGCCCCCGCCAATCAGGACGGTAAGCACCGCCCACCAGTAGCCGCGCAACACCTCGCTGGCGAACACCGTCGCCTGCGTGGTCGGGGGGATGGGCACACTCAGCGATTCAAACAGCAGCGTGAAGCGTGGCACCACCACGATCAGCGTGATGCACAACACCACGACCACCACCGTCAGCAGGATCGCGGGGTAGAGCAGCGCGCCGAGGATGCCGCTGCGCATCTGGATATCTTTCTGCGTCAGCTTGACGAGCCGATCGAGCATCTCCGGCAGCTTGCCGGCGGTCTCGCCCGCTTCGATCAGGCTGCGGAACACGCGGTCGAACAGGTGCGGGTACTGCGCCATCGCGGCTGAGAGGTTTGCGCCTTCTTCCACGCTGCGCCGCACACCCGCGATCGCGTCCCGCCACAGCTCGTCCTTCGTCTGACGTTCGATCCCTTCGAGCACCGACACCACCGGCGTGCCTGAGGCGAGCAACACCTGCATCTGCCGGGCGACGAACAGCAGGTTCCGCTGGCGGTGGTAGCGGGCGCTCAGCGACAAGCGCGGGCCTCGGTCGGCCTTACTCGGCTTGGCCGTCGGCTTGGCCCGGCGGGCGGTCGAGATGGTCGTGGGCATCGTGCTCAACCCGCGGCCCTCCGTTGTTCAGCGGACGGAGGGTCCGTGCCTTCCTCGGGCTCGCTCAGGTCGTCGTTGTGGGTCACACGCAGGATTTCTTCGAGGCTGCAGTCGCCACGCTGCGCGATCTCCACGCCTTCCTGCCGCAGCGTTCGGCCGCCTTCTTTCTGCCAGGCTTCTCGGATCTCGTGCGACGCTGCGCCGCGGTGCACGAAGCGACGCAGCGCGGGAGAGATTTCCATGACTTCGTACAGGCCGCATCGCCCGAGCATGCCCGAGTTGTGGCACTTGGCACAGCCCGTGCCGCGCGCGAACGGCTTGCCGCTCATGTCGGGGATCTCGGCGTCGGCGAGCGCGTCTTCCGTCGGGTAGTACTTGGTCTTGCAGTGCGGGCAGACGGTCCGCGCTAGCCGCTGGGCGACGACGCCGTTGAGCGCGCCGCTGAGCAGGTAGGGCTCGATGCCCATGTCCAGGAGACGGGCGACCGCGCCCGGCGCGTCGTTGGTGTGCAGCGTGGCGAGGACGAGGTGGCCGGTGAGCGCAGCCTGCACGGCGACGCGGGCGGTCTCGTGGTCGCGGATCTCGCCGATCATGATCACGTCGGGGTCCTGGCGCAGGATCGAACGCAGCGCCTTGGCGAAGCTGAGGCCGACCTGTTCGTTGACCTGGATCTGGTTGATCAGGTCGAGCTGATATTCCACGGGGTCTTCAACGGTGACGATGTTGTGTTCGGGTGAACGCAGCAGGTCCAGGCCGGAGTAGAGCGTGGTGGTTTTGCCGCTGCCGGTCGGACCGGTGACCAGGACCAGGCCGTGCGGCTGGTGCAGCATGGTCTTGAAGGATTCGAGCGCTTCGGTGCGGAAGCCCAGGTCTTCCATGCGCACGCGGAGGTTGCGCTTGTCCAGCACGCGGACGACGAGCTTTTCGCCCAGCAGCGTGGGCATGCTCGACACACGCAGGTCGATGTCCTGCCCGTCGGCGACGAGGCGCACCCGGCCTTCCTGCGGCAGGCGTTTCTCGGCGATGTCCATCTTCCCGATGACCTTCACCCGCGAGACGATCGCGCTGTGCATGCCCGGCGGGGGCGACATCAGGTCTCGCAGCACGCCGTCCACGCGGTAGCGGATGCGCGTCGATTTCTTGTCGGGCTCGATGTGCAGGTCGCTCGCGCCGTCCTTGATCGCGGTGAGCATCGCCACGTTGACCAGGTTCACGATCGGGCTGCCCTCGACCATGCGGTCCAGGCTGGCGTCGGGGTCTTCGTCGATCTGTTCGCGTTCGACGACCTCGACGTCCGTCTCGGCCAACGAAGTCAGAAACGCATCGACGTCCACATCGTCCCCGGCGTAACGCTTGATGAAGTCGCGGATCTCGGCCTCGAGCGCGAGCACCGGACGCACCCGGCAACCCGTGAGCTGACGGAGGCGGTCGATCGTCGGCAGCGACTGCGGCTCGGCCATCGCGACCGTCATCGTGCCGTGCACCTTGAACAGCGGCATCACGCGCAGACGCTCGGCTTCGTCTTGCCCGATGACTTTCAGCAGCGCCGGGTCCATCAGGCCGTGGCGGAGTTGCACGCCCTTGACGCCGAGCGATTCGGCGAGGGTGTGCACGAGCTGGCCGGAGTTGATCAGGCCCGCCTCGACCATCACCTCGCCCAGCAGCTTGCCGCTGGATTTCTGTTTGCCCAGCGCTTCCTGCAGCTGTTCCTGCGTCACGGCACCGTCGCGCAGCAGCAGGTCCCCGATGCGGGCACGGGCCGCGGCGTTTCGCGGTGAACGCGAGGTTTCAGAACTCGGTGGGGTCGGTGGGGTGCTCACAGGAAGCTCCTCACCGCCGTGTTGACGTCCTGGTAGTGGTCGAACATGCCCGCGAGTTCGGTGAGGTCGAACACGGTGCGGAGGGTTTCGTTAGCGCCCGAAAGACGCAGCGACTGGCCGGTCTGCTGCAGCGACTTGGCGGCGTCGGCGAGGATCTCCAGGCCGGCGCTGTCCAGGTACGGCACGCCCGAGACGTCCAAGACCAGCCGGCCCATGCTGGAGCGCAGGGTCTGGTCGAGGCGGCCGCCGAAGACTTCGGCGTCGTCCTGGATGATCGGGCCGTGGGGTTCAAACACCGTGACGGCCCCGACTTTTTGCGTGTCGATACGCATCGCGTGGCGGCTTCCTCGGGGTTAGGTCGAACTGACGGCGGCGTTGATCGGCAGACGCAGCGTGAAGGTGCTGCCTTTGTTGAGTTCGGATTCGACGGTGATGTCCCCGCCGTGCAGGCGGATGACGTCGCGTGCCAGCGCGAGCCCGAGCCCGCTGCCGCCGATGCCTTGCAAGCGGTCGTCCTGTGCGCGGTAGAACTTCTCGAAGACCTTGCTGAGCTCGTCTTCGTTGATCCCGATGCCGGTGTCGGTGACGCTGACGGTGATGTCGTTGTCGACTTCCAGCAGCTGCACGCGGACCTTGCCCTCGGCGGGCGTGTACTTGATCGCATTGCCCAGCAGGTTGTGCAGTGCGAGGGTGATCTTCTCGCGGTCGCCCTGCACCACCGAAAGCTTCGGCGGCAGATCGAACAGCAAGTCGATGTCTTTTTCCCTAGCCTGCGGCTGGTATTCGTGTTCGAGGCTCTGCATGATCTGGTCGACACGCACGTCGTCGTGGCGCACCTTCAGCGAGCCGGCTTCGATCTCCGAGACCGACAGCACTTCCTCGACCACCCGGCCGAGCCGGAGGACTTCCTGGTTGATGACGTTGAGGCACTCGGCGCGGTCGGCGGTTTCGTCGTCGTCGAGGTCGATCGCGCGTTCGAGGTACAGCCCGATGTTGGTCAGCGGGGTCCGCAGCTCGTGCGTGGCCTGTGCGACGAACAGGTTGCGCGATTGGTCGGCGGTGCGTTGCTGGGTGACGTCTTCGAAGAAGACCAGGGCGCTGCGCAGCTGGCCGGGCTTGCCGACGGGGCGGATGGTCGCGCGCATGATGGTCGTTTCTTCTTCGTCGGCCGCGACCTCAATCTCGACCGAGCCGCCGCGACTGTCGGTTTGATCCAGCACGAGCTGCACCCGCTCCATGAGCGGCTGGGCTTTGGGCAGGACCTTGTCCATCGGGGCGCCGACGAGTCGGTCGCGGCTGCGCATGAGCACACGGGACGCGGCGCCGTTCGCGGCGGCGATCGTGGCGTCGGGGTTGATCAGGACCACGCCGTGGGGCAATGCGTCGAACGTATCGCTGTGGTCCTGGCTGCCGGTCGCCGACAGGGTCAGCTCTTGCAACGCCTCGGCGTCTCGCGTGGCTTGGCGGGCTTCTTCGAGTTCGTCGATCAGCCGGTTCCATTGCTGGCTGATCGCGTCGGGCGTGGCGGTGATGCGCATGGTGTGCAGGTCCGGCTCGCCGTGCGACCAGGCGGACAGCGCACCGCCGACATGTTCGAGGGTGCGGCTGCGCTTGAGCATGGACCGCAGCGTGAGGCCCTGAAGGCCCAGCAGAACCACGCACAACCCGCCGGCGAAGAGGTGTTTGTCCTGGAGGAAGCCGTGGCTCAGCGCGTCGGGCAGCCAGGCCGCGACCAGGACGCCACAAGAGACGAGCGCAAGGGCCGCCGTGGCGCCGGCGAGCAGGCGCAGCGATGCCCTAGGCGGTCGCCCGGGGTTTGATGTCGGTGGGGACGTGTTGGGTCCCATGGATTGGCCTCCGAGTTCTCCCTGTTCATCGGGGCTATCGACAGGAAAGAGGCCGGATTCAAGCGCAACACCGCCTGCGTGGCGGGGATTCCGCCGAGACGCGCGGTTATCGGTCGCTTGTTTGGGGTTGCTCCAAGGAGCAGCGGATCAGGCGGTCAGGTGCTGGGCCTGCATCTGTGCCCGCACGCAGAGCTCGGCGGCTTTGAGGGCGTGTTCCTGGGTCATCGCGTTTTCCGTGCCGTCCAGCAGGTCGCGGATGAGCTGGCCGAAGAACTTGAAGCCGACCTTGCCGGAGAGTTCCATGCGTTGCTCGCCGTCGCTGTTGACCAGGATGAGCACGTCGCTGATGTGATCGGGCTGGGCGACGTCGACGTATTTGCGCAACTCGATGGTGCCCTCGGTTCCGGTAATAAACGTCCGGCCGTCGCCCCAGGTGCGGAGCTTGTCGGGGGTGAACCAGTCGACGCGGAAGTACATGGTCGCGCCGTTGTCCCCGATGAGAGTGCAGTCGCCGAAGTCTTCGAGTTCCGGATAACCCGGGTGGTTGTAGTTGGCGACCTTGGATGCCTGGATGGTGGCGTCTTTGCAGCCGGCGTAGGTGAGGAACTGCTCGATCTGGTGTGAGCCGATGTCGCAGAGGATGCCGCCGTACTGCTCGTGTTTGTAGAACCAGTCGGGGCGGTTCTCGGGCGGGCCGAGGCGGTGGGGGCCGAAGCCGGTGACCTGGATGACCTTGCCGATGGCGCCTTGCTCGACGAGCGTGGTGGCGTGCATGGCGCACTCGACGTGCAGCCGTTCGGAGAAATACACCATGTACTTTTTGCCGGTGCGGGCGACGGCGGCCTTGACGTGTTCGAGCTGCTCGAGGCTGACCAGCGGCGTCTTGTCGGTGAAGTAGTGCTTGCCCGCGTCCATGCACTTGATGCCCAGCGGGGCGCGCTCGTTGGGGATCGCGGCGGCGGCGACGAGCTGGACCTCGGGGTCGTCGAGGATGGTTTGCAGGCTGTCGGGGACGGTGGCGTTGTGCTGCTCGGCGAGCGATTGTGCGGCTTCGGGGTGGTTGGGGTCGAAGACGTATTTGAGCGTCGCCCCGGCCTCGGTGAGCCCGTTGGCCTGGCCGATGATGTGGCCGTGATCCATGGCGGTGACGGCAAAACAGAATTCGCCGGGCTCGACCACGGGGTCGGGTTTGCCGGTGGGGGCGTAGTTCATGCCGTCGTTGCTGGCCATGGCGGGGATCCTTGAGGATGAGCGAAAACGTAAACCGAGGGTGGGGGAGTATACCCGATTCACCGCAAACTCACGTGGAAGCCCGCCCGGGCGAGACCTACATTACGCACATGAGTACACCACACATCCTTGCGTTCGCTGGCAGCCTCCGGGCGGGTTCGTTCAACAAGAAGCTGGTCCGCTGCGCCGCGAGCGCGGCTGAGGCTGCCGGGACCAAGGTGACGATCATCAACCTGGATGATTACGCGTTGCCGGTGTTTGATGAAGACCTGGAGAAAGAGGGCACGCCGGAGAACGCCACGAAGCTCAAGGCGTTGATGCGGGAAGCGGACGGCTTCCTGATCGCTTCGCCGGAGTACAACTCGTCGGTGTCGGCGGCGCTGAAGAACGCGATCGACTGGGCGTCGCGTCCGGCCGAGGGCGAGCCGATGCTCGCGGCGTTTGCGGGCAAGGCCGCGGTGCTGATGGCCGCCTCCCCGGGTGCGCTCGGTGGGTTGCGTGGCCTGGTGCACCTCAAGGCGATCCTGGGCAATATCCAAGTGACGGTTTTGCCTCAGCAGTTCGCGCTGTCCAAAGCGTTCGAGGCGTTTGACGACGAGGGCAAGCTGAAGGACGAGAAGACCGCGGCCCGCGTGGCCGACCTGGGCAGCAGCCTCGCGGCGTTCCTCGCCAAACACGTCGGCTGATTTGGCTTGATCCCCCTCCCTTGAGGGAGGGGTTAGGGGAGGGTGCCGAGCATTTGTAAGCCTGCGACAGGCGGGCACCCCCACCCAGCCTCCCCCTCAAGGGGGAGGGGTAAGAAACGAATAACCGATCGCCCCGAGTGCTTCGAAGTTCAACCAAAGAGGAAATATCCCATGTCCGAGCCCCTGAGTTTGCAAGCCATCGAAACCGCCCTCCAAACCCTGCCCGGCTGGTCCTACGCCGACGACAAGCTCGGCAAACGCTTCGGCTTCGCCGACTTCAAAGCAGCGCTTGCGTTCATCAACCGCGTCGGCGATGCGGCCGAGTCGGCCAACCACCACCCCGAGATCTTCAACGTGTACAACACCGTGGAGATCAAGCTCAACACCCACGACGCCGACGGCCGGGTGACGGAGAAGGATGTACAGCTTGCGGGTGCGATTGAACAGCTTGCGTAAGTTTGACGCCTGGACGCTATCATCCGCACATGGAACTCCTTGAAAAACTGACGCAGACGCCGGGCGTGCCGGGCCGTGAGGGCCGGGTGCGTGACTTGATTATTTCGGAGATCGAAGGGCTGTTCGACGACATCAGCATCGACCCGATGGGCTCGATTATCGCGGTGCGTAAGCCCACGGCGAGTGGGGCGGATGAAGCAGATTCCGGGGTGCCGACCCGCGTCATGCTCGCGGCCCACATGGACCAGATCGGCTTCCTCGTCCGCCACGTCGGCGAAGACGGTTTCCTGCGCGTGCAAAACGTCGGCGGGTTCGATACCCGCAACCTCTTCGCCCGACTCGTCACGGTCGCCACGGCCGACGGCGATCTGCCCGGCGTGCTCAACCCCGGCGGCAAACCCGTCCACACCGCCACGCCCGAAGAACGCAAAAAGATCCCCGAGGTGCACGACCTGCTCATCGACCTGGGCCTGCCCAAGGAACAGGTCAAAGAGCGCGTGAAGATCGGCGACATGGTCACGCTCAAGTCGCCCTACACCATGGTCGGCAACACGATCGTCAGCCAATGCATGGACAACCGCGTTGCCTGCTGGGTCGCGATCGAGGCGATGCGCAAGCTCGTCGCGGACGACACCAAACACGCCTGCGAGATCCACTGCGTCTTCACCGTCCAGGAAGAGGTCGGCCTCCGCGGCGCGATCACCTCGTCCTACACCGTCCAGCCCGACATCGGCATCGGCATCGACGTCACCCTCTGCGTCGATACCCCCGGCAGCCCCGAAGACCAGCGGTGCACCGTGCAGGGCGAGGGTGCAGCGCTCACCGTGATGGACGGCGCATCCATCGGCGACGTGGGCATCCTCGAAGACATGGAACGGGTCGCTGAGCAGAAGTCGATCAAGACCCAGCGCTCGATCCTGTCCCGCGGCGGCACGGACACGGCCGGCATCCAGCGGGCGGCGGGCGGCACCCGGGCGTTCACGCTGTCCTGCCCGACGCGGTACATCCACACCGTGGTCGAGATGGTCCACATCGACGACCTGCACGCCTGCCGGGACCTGATGGCGGCGTATCTGGCGGATGTGAAGTAATCGTCTGCGAAACCCCTCCCCCATCGGGGGAGGTGGCCCGCGCAGCGGGTCGCAGGGGGCACAAGCCCATAAACCTGTGGCAGAGGACTCGCATTCCCCCTCAGCCGCCTTCGGCGACAGCTCCCCCGGCGGGGGAGCGGGTGCGCATGATCCCTTTGCGTATCGGCGACTTCGGGTACACTGTCCCGCTCGGCACACCTCGGGGTGTAGCTCAGCTTGGTAGAGCGTTCGGTTTGGGACCGAAAGGCCGCAGGTTCAAATCCTGTCACCCCGATTAATTCTCCCGCGACTTACCGCCGCGGGTTTTTTCTTTATCCCCCTTCCTTGAGGGAGGGGTTAGGGGAGGGTGCCGAGGACCCGAGGCTCGTCACCAGCGGGCACCCCCACCCGGCCTCCCCCTCAAGGGGGAGGGGTAAAGGCAAAAGCTACCCATTCATCTGAAAATCGTGCCCCGCGATCCTCTCTCGCGGGGCGTTTTGTTTTTACCCGCTTCAAACACCAGAGCCCAGGGATTCGATTAACCTATCGGCCCCTGCGGGCAGCGCGTCCGCGGGGCCCCGCCAAGATTCCTCCTAACGAAATTGATCTCATGGCTCACCGCGGCAACCATCCCCCCAACGCCTTCCCCCCGCCGTTCTACCGCTGGCGGCCCCACCCCTGGCACGGCCTCGAACCCGGGCGTAACCCCCCCGAGTACATGCAGGCCTACATCGAGATCACGCCGTTCGACCTCGTGAAGTACGAGAGCAGCAAGACCACCGGCTACCTCCGCGTCGACCGCCCGCAGCGCAGCAGCTCCCAGCCGCCCGCGCTGTACGGCTTCATCCCGCGCACCTACTGCGGCGACCGCGTCACCTCGCTCTCGCCCAAAGCCAAGGTCGGCGACGGCGACCCGCTGGACGTCTGCGTCATCAGCGAACGCCCGATCAACCGGGCCGACATCCTCGTGAACACCCACGTCATCGGCGGGCTGCAGTGTGTCGATGGCGACGAGGCGGACGACAAGATCGTCGCGGTCATCGAAAACGACAACATGTACGCCGACGTGGACGACATCAACGACCTGCCTTCGGTGCTCATCGAACGGCTGCGTCACTACTTCGGCACCTACAAGATGGTGCCCGGCGGCGAGTCGGAGATGTCGGTCGAGATGACCTATGGCCACGAACACGCGATGAAGGTGATCGAGGCGTCGTTGGCCGATTACCAGGAAGCGTTCGGTCAATAAACGTTTGCCGCTTGCGGCTTAGCGCTGTGTACTCCACGCTAAGCCGCAAGCGGCGATTCAGAAGGGCGGGCCCTGATCAGAGCACGTCTACGTAGTACGCCTCGAGCAGGTTCGAGGCGGAGAAGCCCGCCTGGGTGCCGCCGCCGGCGAGGTAGATCACCCCGGCGTGTTCGAGCGGGAAGATGCCGTGGCGGGCGGTGGGGATCGGCGTGCCGCTGCGCCAGGTGTTGGTGACGGGGTTGTAGATATCCACACGGTCGTAGACGCCGTTGGCGTCGGCAGCGGCGCTGGTGAGGGTCTCGCCGCCGAAGACGTAGAACTCGCCGTTGAGGAACACGGCCTTGCCCGTGCCGCCGCGGGCTTCGGGCATCGGCGTCAGGAACGAGCCGGGGTTGCTGCTGGACTCCCAGGTGTTGGTGTTGGGGTCGTAGACCTGGACGGTGTTGAAGCCGTCGCCCACGACGTTGCCGCCGGTGCGGCCGCCGAAGACGTAGAACTTGCTGCCGTCGGTCGCGGCGGCGGCGTGGTTGGCGTCGTCGGGGATGTTGGCGATCGACGTCCACGAATCCAGCACGGGGTCGTAGACCGCGGCCTGCTGGGTGGTCGAGCTGCCGATGATGCCGCTGGCGAGGTAGACCTTGCCGTCGATCAGCGCGGACGAGGCCGAGCCGGTGGCAAACGGGATGTCGGTGCCGGTGGTCCATGAGTCGGCGACGGGGTCGTAGATCTGGACCTTGCCGTTGCTGCCGCCGCCGAGCCCGCCGAAGAGGTAGAGCTTGCCGTCGATCACCTCGGCGGCGTGGTGGTGGCCGATGAACGGACGCTGGGCCAGGTCGTTGAGCCCGGACCATGTGCCGGTGGCGATGTTGTAGGCCAGCGTGGAATTGTTGCTTTCGCCGACAATGTAGAGCGTGTCGCCGATGATGCCAGCGGCGACTTCACCCATGGCGGCGGGCATGGACGGTAGGTTGAACCAGGACTCGTTGAGGTCCAGGACGTAGGTCTTGTTGGAGATGCCGCCGGGCGAGTCGTCGCCGCCGGTGAGGTAGATCTTGCCGTCGATGTGCGCGACGATCGGCGACTGCGAGGCGACCGGGGCGGGCGGCAGCGAGGTCCACGTGTCGGTCGTCGGGTCGTACATGAAGAATGTGTCGGTGGACACCGAGTTCTGCGTCACGCCGGTGACCACGAAGATGCGGCCGTTGGCGGTGAAGGTCGAGGCGGTGATGTGTCCGATCTTGATCGGAAGGTCGGCCACGCTGGTCCACGTGTCGGTGTTCGGGTCGTAGCGGTGGACGCTTTCGGAGTTGCCGTTGAACTCGTCTTCGCCGATCTGGCCGCCGATGGCGTAGAGGAAGCCGTTGAGCGAGACGCCGGCCATGTGGTTGCGCGGCTCGGGCATGTCGGCGACGGTGCCGGTGGTCCAGCTCGCCGCGTCGTCGCCGGTGCTGTCGGTGGCGCCGAGGTCGAGCGTCCAGACGTCGCCGTGGTCGACGGTGCTGGCGACGCTGCCCTGGGTGCGGGTGGCCCCGCCGAAGTAGTAGAGCGTGCGGCCAAGGATGGCGGCGCCGGCGCCGGCGCGGTCTTCGGGCAGCGACGGCCCGGCGGACCAGGTGTCGGTCGGGATGTTGTAGACCCAGACCGCATCGGTGCTGCCGCCCGGGTGCGTGCCGACGTAGCCGCCAAGCACGTAGATGTTGTCGCCGTCCACGACGTGGTTGGCGTGGGTCAGCTGCAGCGGCACGTCGGCGAGGTCGGTCCACGTATCGGTGGCGGGGTCGTAGACCGCGAAACGATCGGTGACCTGAAGCCCGCCATTGATGAAGCCGCCGAAGAGATACAGCTTGCCACCCGCGTCGATGCCCTGGCCTTCAAACTGGGCGTAGGGCGAGTTGGCGAGTTGTTGCCATTCGGCGAGACGCGTCTCGCCGGGGTCGGCACGGACCGAGAACTTGAAGGTCATCGCCGGGCCGTCGTTCTGCCCGTCGCTCGGGATGGCCACCAGCGTGTGGTCGCCGGTGGTGGCCTGCCAGGTCACCTCACGGCCGGGCCCGTTGCCGTCGGTGAGCTCGACGCCGTTGAGGAAGTAGCGGACCGTGTCCACACCGCTGGTCGTGGTCGGCGAGAAGCGGAGCGTCGTGGCGTTGATCACACCCAGATCGAAGAACGGGTCCTCGGCGGGCACCGCCACGGGCACGTTGCCGCGGATCTCGCCCATGGGGAAGGCGGTGGTGTGGACGTTGACGTAGGCCTGGCCGGTGGTGAGCGCTTCGAGCGCCTCGGCCAGCGTGGGCGTGGGGTTGTTGCCGCCGTGGGTGTGGCTGGTGAGGTTGACCACGCCGGTGACGGTGGCGTTGCGTCGGTCGACACCCGAGTCGATCACGTCCTGCTCGCCGGAGAACACATCGAAGATGTGGGCCATGTTGCTGGTGCCGGCGTTGGCGGGGCCGTGGATGTGGATGTTGGTCAGGTCGGCAGTGAGGCCGGAATAGGTGATCTCGTAAGACAGCTCGTTGGTCGAGGCGTCGTATGAGAACGTGGCGCTGCCGGTGGCGGGGCTGTCGGTCGAGCCATCGGGGTTGCCCATGAAGTTCTTGATCTGCGACTCGTCGATGAGGATGGTGTTCCACACGATGTCGCCGGGGTCGAGCGGATTGGTCGCGAGGGTGCCGAGGGTGCTGCTGTCGGCTTCGTTGAGCACATCGAGTTCGTAGACGATGCCGCTGTTCTGCGGGTTGACCGTGACGCGAATGTCGTCGCTGATCACGCCGCCGATGCCGTTGTCCGCCGAGAGGCGCAGGATGTACACGCCCGGCGCGGTGAAGTTGGCGTTGGTGTCCACGGCGTAGGGGTCGTCGAAGGTGACGGCCGCGGGCCCGGTGACCAGGTTCCAGTAGGTGCGGAGCGGCACGTTGTTGGTGCTGTCGTCGGTGACGGTGCCGTCCAGGGCGGCGGTGCCACTGGGGCCGGCGAAAGCGGCATCGACGCCGGCGTTCACCGTCGGCGGGTTGCCTTCCGAAGGAGCTTCGTAGTTCAGTTGCAGCCAGTTGAGGTTGCCCACGAATCGGCCGAGGCTGGGCGTGTCGAACACGACCCGCAGGACCATCGGGCCGGCTTCGAGCTGCAGGTCGTTGGCGGTCACGGTCTGCCAGTTCTGCCAGCCGCCGGTGACGGGCAGGTCGATCGGGCCGGAGATGTTCTGGCCGTTGATCTCCAGGTGGAACGTGCTGCCGGTGCCGCTCTCCATGGCGACGCGGAAGTCGGCGCTGTAGGTGCCGGCGTTTTCGAGGTCGAAGGTGTACTCGAGCCATTCGCCCGCTTCGATCCAGCCGACGTTCACGCCGCCGTCGGTGTCGGTGGTGGGTTCGATATCCACGAACTCGCCGGGCCGGGTGTTTGCCGGACCTTCGTTGAACGCGGTGAGGTCGAGGTAGGCGATGCCGTTGCCGCCGAGGTCGAAGTGCTCGGCCTCGACACGCTGGTTGGCGAGGTGGGGCGTGTTGTTGAACGGGGCCTGGCCGTCGTCGATCGTGGCGGGGTCGACGCGGATGAAGTCGTAGGTGACCGAGTAGGCCTCGGCTCCGCCGGTGGTCGCGATGACGCCCACGGCCGGGGCGGTGGTGGCGGTCAGCCAACTCGCGGGGAAGGCGAGCGTGCCGGGGATGTCGGTGATCGCGCCGGTGCCGTAGGAGTACGCGGCCTGGACGGTCAGCGTGTCGGGGTCGACGGTGAGGTACAGGTTGAGGTTGGTGAAGTTGTTGCCGACGTTGACGGGCGTGCCGAGGGTGGCGACGCCGTTGACCTCGGTGACGGTGTTGATGGTGCCGTCGCCCTCGATGAACACCGCGATGTAGTTGTCCTGATCGCCGGTGCCGAAGTAGAGCCCGGCGCGCTGACCGGCAACGGGCGTGGCGTTGTCGAAGACCGAGTTGATGTTGGTCTGGATGGTGACGGGGGACGAGTCGGCGTTGAGGTTGATGCCGAACTGGAACGCGTTGTTCTGCGTGTTGGCGTTGCCCAGGGCGGTACCGGCGTCGACGGCGTCGATGGTCAGCACGCCCGCGGCCGAGCCTGCGGTGAGGTTGGCGAAGTCGAACTGGTCGAGGTAGCTGGTCGAGCCGTTGGCCATCACGCCGGTGAAGCCCAGGTCGAGCAGGCCGCCGCGGTTGAGGTCGTCGTTGTCGAAGCTCAGGAGGTAGGGCGCGTCGGTGTTGTTGCCGTTGGTGTCGTCGACCTGGAACGGGTCGTTGACGTCGTCGATGGTGTCGTTGTCGTCGTCGGGGTCGTTGAGGTCGGAGACGAAGTCGGTGTCGTTGTCCGGCGGGGTGTCGCCGGCGGAGTTGGGGTTGGTGCCGTTGTCGATCTCGTCGTCGTTGGAGTAGCCGTCGCCGTCGAGGTCGTCGGGGGTGCCCTGGCCGCTGCCAGCGTCGGGTTCGTAGACGCGGATGGTTTCCTGGGTTCCGCCGAAGAGGTCGGCGACCCAGATGGTTCCGGCAAACGGGTGGCCGTCACCCACCGCGGTCACGTCGAGGGGGTAGTTGCCCACGCTGTTGAACAGCACCTCGCTGCTGATCACGGTGGTGCCGTCGGGCGAGAGCTTGAGTCGGGTCAGCTTGCCGTCGATGGAGACGGTGAGCAGGTCGCCGTTGAGTGCGCCGTCGAAGCCGCTGGCGGTGTACTCGACGATGCCGTTGGTCGAGGTGTCGAAGAGGGCCAGCGCGCCGTCCGAGCCGTTCTCCTGATAGTCGAAGGCCTCGGTGTAGCCGTTGTAGACCGGCGACTGGGGGTTGGTGGGGTTGAAGGTGTTGTTGGTGTTGGCCCGGGTCGGGTTGGGGTGGCCGGAGTACGAGCCCTCGGTCACCAGGTGCAGCGCGTCCATGGCGGTGGTGCCGCCGGGGTTGGGCTGGTTGGTGGGCAGGCCGTTGGGGTCGAGAATCGGGACGTCGCCGATCGAAGAGTTCGGCCCGTTATCGGCGACGTACACCTGTCCGAACTGAGTGAACACAAAGTCGTAGGGGTTGCGCAGACCCGAGGCGAAGATGTCGACCAGGCCGTTCTCTTCGAGGATCGCCTGGTTCTTGCCCGCGTTGCCGCCGAAGGGGTCGTTCGCGTCGTTATTGGTGGCGCGGTCTTCGTCGTCGAGCGTGGGCAGGTTGTGTTTGAACTGCTGGCCGTTGGCGTCGGTCTGCGTGGGCAGGGCTTCGATCGCGTCGAGGTCGAGGCTGAGGATCGCAGCGGACAGGGCGTACTCGGGCAGGTTGCCGAAGAACTCCGCAGGTGCGCCGGCATTGGTCAGGCCGCCGACGGCGACGAGCAGCGTGTTGGAGTCTTCGATCAGCTGCAGGCCGTGGGGCGCGTGGTCCACGGTGGAGCGCGGCAGCCCGCGGACCAGGTCGACCTTGCTCCACGAGTCATCCGGATTCTGCGTGAGTTTGCTGACGATGCCGGAGTTGGTATCGATGCTGGAGTTGGTGCCGTTGGTCAGGCGCGGGTCGCTGGAGGTGACGTAGATCACCGGGTCGCTCGCGGTGCCGACGACTTTGATGCCGGTGATCAGGCGGGTGTCCACGCTGGGGTTGAGCGTGCCGTCGTCTTCGTGGTTGGGTATCTCTTGGACGAGGGTGATCGTCTCGCTGTCGGTGACGGCGTAGTCGTTCGCGCCGTTGCGGGTGATGGTGTAGGCGTGGATCAGCCCGTCGAGCGTGCCGACGTAGAGGCGGTTGTCCGGGCCCCACTGCAGGGTGGTGGGCGAGGTCGCGTCGAGCCCGTTCACGGTCGTCGTCCCGAAGCCGACCGCGACGGGATCAACCGCGTTGGCCTCGAGGCCGAAGCTCAGCGTGTTGGTGCCCGAGTGCAGGATCTCGACGCTGGCGAACTTCGCGCCCGTGCTGCCGGGCAGGACGTAGAAGGTCAGGTCGATGCTCTCGCCGGGGTTCATGGTGACCGAGCTGCCGTAGGTGCTGGCGAACAGGTCGCCGAAGTCGGCGGCGTTGATCCCGGTGATGTTGGTGCCGGTGACGACGACGGGGTCGTCGATCGCATCGCCCGGGTGGGTGAGGGTGACGGTGATGCGTTCGACCACGCCGGTCTGGGCGTTGTTGAAGTCCAGCGTGCTGATCACGTTCGACACCAGCGTGCCGGGCTGGGGCTGGTTGTTGGGCGTGAGGTTGACCGTCGCGCTGGCGGTATTGCTGTCGAGCTGCCCGTCGTTGGCGACGAAGTTGACCGTCCGCGGCGTCAGGTCGGGTTCGGACGCGAGGTTGTCGTAGGTCACGGTGCGGAGCACGGCCTGGTACTCGGCCACGGTCGCCACGCCGGTCAGGCTCAGCGTGCCGCCCGCAAACGCCTTGCTGATCCCCGTGCCGGTTACGTCGGCATCGAGGCGTTCCGAAGCGCCATCGGGCGTGCTGGCCAGGACGACCGTGATTGATTCGATCACCGCCGAGTCGGCGTCGCTCAGCGTGGCATCGGCCGCCGCGATATTCACCGGGCCGTCACCCGCGAGGAACTCGGCGGTATATCCCGTGCCGCCCGCGACCGCGTCGAGATCGAGCACCGGCGCGATCGGGTCGGGCACGATCGGCTCGGCCGTCCGCACCACGATGCCCTTGATCGCGGGGTTCTCCACGCCGCGGAGGAAGTCGATGTCGATCACGCCATCCACCACCGCGATGTCGAAGCTCTTGACCACCCCGGCATACCCGCCGACGTCGGCAAAGATGTCGTAGTCGTCGAGTACGGTGACGCCTTCAAGCTGCACGTCGAACACGCGCAGACCCACGCCCTGCGTACCGGAATAGATGTCGGCGAAGTACAGGTCGACTTGGTAGCTGCCGTTGTCGACGTTCAGGTCGAACGACATCTCGTCGCCGCCGATGAAGTCCCAGCGTTCGGACTTGAAGATCTGATCGGTGGTGTTGGTGGGGACCGAGGGGTCGGACAGGTCGATGCTGCTGCCGGTGATGTAGCCGTAGCTGATCGCGGCGAGGTCGTTGGTGAAGCCTTGGTCGGTGGACCAATCGATGCCGTTCGGGTCGGTCAGGGCGGAGCCGCCGGCGTTGATCGCGTAGACGAGTTGGCCGGGCTCGCCGTCGGGGGGCTGGATCAGGACGATCGAGCTGGCGGAGCTGCTGGTCATGACGCCGTCGTTGGCGACGAACACCGCCGTCCGCGTCAACGGGTTGGGCTCTGCTGCGGCGTTGTCGTAGGTGACCGTGCGCAATACCGCCTGGTAGTCGGCCACGGACGCCGTGCCCGTGATGCTCAGCACACCGGTGCCGGCCGTGTACGTCGCCGAAAGGGCGGTCCCGGTGGTATCGGCGGCGAGCGATTCGTCCGCGCCGTCGGGGATGCTGTCCAGGGTGACGGTCAGCGAAGAAAGCGTGGACGAGTCGGCGTCGGTCAGCGTCGCCTCGGCGGGCACGATCGAAACCGGGCCCTGGCCCACACTAAACGTGGCCGTGGTGTTGACCCCCGAGTCGCTGCCGTTGAGGTCGAGCTCGGGCGCTACCGGGTCGGGCGCGGGCAGGTCGAAGTCGATGGTCGCCGTCGCGGGAGTGCTGGACACCGCGCCGTCGTTAGCGACGAACGTGAGCGTGCGCGGGGTTGTGTCGGGGTTGGTCGCGGTGTTGAAGTAGGCGACGGTGCGCAGCGCCGTCTGGTAGTCGGCCACGCTGCCCGAGCCGGCGATAGACAGGGTGCGGCTGCCGAAGTCGTAGGTCGAGGTCAGGCCCGTGCCGACCGTGCTGGCCAGCAGAAACTCCGCGCCGCCGTCGGGCGTGTTGCCCAGCGTAACGGTGAGCGACGTGAGCGTGGCCGAGTCGGCGTCGGTCAGCAGCGCGTCGGCCGCGGTGGCATTCACCGGCAACCCGCCCGTGAACGTGGCGGACGCCTCGGTCCCGGCCTCCGCACCGTTCAGGTCGAGCACCGGCGCGATCGGGTCGGGTGTGGGATCGCCCACGGTGCGGACCAGGATCGCCTTGACCGCGGGGTTCTCGACTTCGTGGATAAACTCGATGTTGAGCGTGCCGTCGAGCACCTCGACATTGAAGGTCTTCACGACGCCGGTATATCCCCCGACGTCGGCAAAGATGTCGTAGTCGTCCAGGACCGTGTTGCCTTCGAGCTGCACGTCGAACACGCGCTGCCCCACGCCCTGTGTGCCCGAGTAGATGTCGGCGAAGTAGAGCCCGATCTCGTACTCGCCGTTGTCCACTGCGAGGCTGTAGAGCATCTCCGCGCCGGCGTCGTTGTCCCACCGCTCGCTCTGGAAGATCTGCTCGTCGGTATTGGCCGGCACCGAAGCGTCGGTGAGGTTGATGGTGTCGGTCGAGGTGTACGGCTGGCTGTCCGCGGCCGCCTCGTTGGTGAAGGTCGTGTCGTTGACCCAGGCCACGCCGTTGGCGTCGGTGAAGGCGATCCCGCCGGCGTTGAGTGCGTACACCACATCACCCGCCAACAGCAGCCGGGGCTCGAGCGACTGCAGGGTCGAGGCGGGCGAGGGTTTGGCTTGCCGCTGATCACGCCGCATCCGCCGGCGGGTCAGCCCGCCCAGCGCGGGGTCCAGCGCCGCGTGGGGCGCGGGCGTGGTCGGCCGGGGGGTGTCTCGTTCTCCGCTCATATCTCTCGATTCCTGCTGCGGCACTCCGCCCGCCCCCTGACTGCTTTGGGTAAAAATGGCCATGTCCCGGTGAAACGCAGCCGGGACCAGGGATCGCTCGCCCGACAATGCCGAGGCAGTCTCGGTCGGTTGCGGGCAATCTCAATCAGACAAACGACTTACGACAGGTGTCGCTGACCGATTCCAGCCTCCGTGCTGCGACGAGGAGTGGGCCGCCTCAATTTCATAGGGATGCCCGGCCGTCGTGGCCAAGCGATCACTCACCCTCTCTCGCTGGAATATATCACCGATCAAACGTGAGTAAAGACAAGAATGCCATTCACTTGCGAATTTATGTGTTCTGCACACACCACGGCTCGGGGATCGCCGGGGAGCCCGGGGGAGGCACTTGGATGGGCACGCGTAAACCCCTAGAAATGGGGCGGGAGAAGGGCTAGGGCACCAGGTCCCGTGCGCCTTGGATCACCCGGCCCCAGTCGAACGCCGGGCCGGGGTCGACCTTGACCTCGGACAGGTGGTAGTGCCCGATCAGGCCCTGGTGTTGGTCCTGGGCGTCAGGCGTGAGCAGGTGGGGGACGACCCCGCCGTCGGCGCCTCGCGGGGCGTCGAGCTCGATCTTCGGCAGCACGCGGTGGAGCGCCGCGGTCAGCTTGATCAACGCGTCGTACTGCTCGTCCGTGAAGTCGTACTGTTCGAGGTCCCGGCCCTGGAGGTTGCCCACCACCACCGCGTCACGGCTCGGCCGACCCACGAAACCCGGCGTGCGGATGCTCTGGCGCTCGGTGGCGTCGGGGATCGTGATGCGCGTCCGCCCATCCGCATCGGTCGCGTACCAGCGGTCAAACGGATTGGCTTCATCCCGGGCGTACGCCCCGATGTGGGCGATCTCGATCCCGACCGACCGCGAGTTAGCGTGGGCCGCATGCCAGGCGCGTTCCTTCACGTCTAGCGTCTGGTAGATGGTGCCGTCCAGGTCGAGCAGGAAGTGGGCCGAGAGGTGGCGGTGGTCGTGCAACACCTCGAAGCACCGCCGCGAGGTGCCGCAGGCGTCGTAGTGGATGACGAACTGGTCGACGACTTGCTGGAGCTGCTCGAGCGTCCACCCGCCGCCGCGCACCGCGTGCAGTTGTTCCTCGGTCAGGTTGTGGTCGCGCAGGCCGTAACGCTGCGCATCACCCTTGGGCGCGGGCCAGTGTTCGGGTTCGCGGTGATCAAAACTGCCGAAGCGTTTGTCCACGCGGTAGGCGTCGTACCCGCCCGGGTCGGTCCACAGCACCACCGGCGTGCCCGTGCGGAACCGCTCCCCGGCCACCACGATCTCGTCGAAGTGCCGCGCCACCGGCGTCCCCGGAGACATCCGGCAACCCGTGACCAACACAACCAAAACCAGCAGCAGCAACCCGACCTGCATCGCCTCACCCCTTTTCGCCGAGCACCTTCTTACGACGAAGGATGTGGTGGTAGTGCTGGGCAAAGCGGTGCGCTTCGTCCCGCGCCGCCTGGCAGAGTTTTAAACCCAGGTTCTGTCGGCTGAGCCGGATCGGCTCCTTCTTCGCCTGGACATAGATCAATTCTTCCTTCTTCGCCAGCGAAATCACCATCGGCGGCTTCACATCCAATTCCTCAAAGACCTCCTGCGCCGCGTGCAACTGACCCAGCCCGCCGTCGATGATGATCACATCCGGGTACAGCTCGTGGCCCTGACCCGCCTCGCGATACCGGCGCGACACGACCTCGCGGATGCTGGCGTAGTCGTCGTTGCCACCCTTCACGGTCTGGATCTTGTATCGGCGGTATTCGTTCTTGAGTGGCCGACCGTCGACGAAACACACCTTGCTGCCCACGGTCTCCCCTCCCTGGAGGTGGGCGATATCGATGCACTCGATGCAGCGGATCGGTTCTTCCAGGCCCAGCGTTTTACGCAGCGACTCCAAGCCCTTTTCTGGATCGACGTAGAACGATTCGCTCTCGGGCTGCCAGTTCTGTTTGGTCGTGCCGCGCTCGTCGAGCTTTTCGATGGCCTTGATCTGGTCGCGGATCGTCGCCGCCTGCTCGTAGCGCTGGTCTTCGCTGGCGCGTTCCATGTCGCGCTTGAGTTCGCGCAGCATCACCGATCGCTTCGACCCGAGGAACCGCACAAACCGGTCGATGTCCGCCCGGTACTCGGCCTGGTCGATCTTCGCGCCGCACGGCGCGGTGCACTGCTTGATCGGATACAGCAGGCACGGCCGAAAGTGCTTCCGCTGATCATCGTCCTCGCGGATGTCCAGGTGACACGTCCGGAACTTGAACACCTTCTGCAAGATCTGCACCGACTCCCGCAACGCATACACGCTTGTGAACGGCCCAAAAATTTTCGCGCCTTTGAACTCCTCGCCCTGCGGGTTGCGTGTGATGAACACCCCCGGGAAGTCGTCCTTCAGGGTGATCGCGAGATACGGAAACGTCTTGTCGTCGATCAGCCGGGCGTTGAACTTGGGGTGGATGTCCTTGATCAGCCGGTTCTCGGTGAGCAACGCTTCCCACTCGCCTTCGCACTCGATGGTGTCGAAGTCGTCGACGATGTCGAGCATGGGCTGCTTCTTGGGGCCGAGGTCAGCAGACGGCACGAAGTACGAAGACACCCGGTCGGGCAGCTTCGACGCCTTGCCGACGTACACCACAACGCCCGCGGCATCTTTCATGAGATAGACGCCCGGCACTTTGGGGAGCTGCCGCGCTTTTTTCAGCAGCTCATCGAGTTTCTCGCGTCGTTCGGGCATCAGAACGGATTGTACGCCACGCTCTGTGCCCGATCCGTGTGAAATACATCGCGGGTGCCGTGGTCAAGCGAAGCGCCGGCCACGATAACTGTGGCTCCGCGTGGCCGGCACTCGCTGCGATCGTTTGACCACGGCACCCAATCCAGGCTGATCCGCGAGCTAGGGGTATCGCTGGGCTTGCCGCACAGCCGGGACCGGCGGACAATGAACGCATCTCGAATCTTTCCGAAAGGGTTGGACATGTTGCGTGTGGTGATCGCGGTGGTGTTGGGCGGGGTCGTGCTGCAGGCCTGGGGCTTCGCGTCGTGGATGGTGCTGGGGATGCACGACGCGACCTTCAACGACCTGGGCGACCCGGCAACGGAAGACGCGCTGGCGGCGCTCATCGAGAAGGCCGACCTGAAAGACTCGGGCTGGTACTACTGGCCGGCGATGCCCGAGGACTGGGGCGACGCCGAGGCGATGGCCGCCTACGAAGAACGCCACGCCTCGATGCCCATCGGCCACCTCATCGTCGCCCCCGCCGGCCAGGAACCCATGCCCCCGAGCATGATGGCCATCGCCGGCGTCACCAACCTCGCCATCGCGCTCGCCGCCTGCCTCCTCGTCGCGATGTCGAAACTCAAGGGCTTCTTCAAACGCTGGGTGTTCGTGGTGGGCCTGGGCGTCGTGACCGTCTTGGCCACCGACGTCATGGGCTGGAACTGGATGCGCATCCCCACCGACTACGCCATCGCCATGGCCGTCGACCGCCTGATCGCGATGGCCCTCCTGGGCGCGGTCGTTGCGGCGCTGATTTATCCCGCAAGGCCCGGCAAACACTCTGAGCCCCAAGGCTAAAGCGAGTCACTCACTGCGAAGCGTTGCTGCGTCGCGGCCCGGGCTGATACACGCTCACCAGGCCTGCATCCAGCAGGTGCTGCCCGACGTCTACGCCATCCACGGTGACCCGGCAGAGCAGTCGGCCGAAGTTGTCCCGGCGGCGCGCAGCGGCAAATTCTAATTCAACGGTCTGCCCATCGATCATGCGGCGTAGTTCATTCGTTGCGGCGTCGGCCTTCGGGTCGCCTCGTTCGGGGGCGTTGATGTCCAGCAGGCGGACCGAGGTGAGGTCGCCGTCGTAGAGCACTTTGAAAGTGTCGCCATCGATCACCCGGACGACTTCGTACGAGCGTGCGGTGATGACGCGGGTGTCTTCGGTTTCGGTCAAGACGGGCGCTGCGGTCGGTGCCGGAGCCACCGCATCGGCGGTTGGCGGGGCGGTCCATCGGCCCAGTGCCACGCCCAGGAAGAGCGCGGCGATCAACAATCCGGTCAGGATGAAATGCTTCGACATGCCCATCTATCGGATAGGGCGGCAGTCGGGCTGCATCCGGATTCCGTGGGACTCGTTGTGTGGTCGTTAACGTCAAATGGTGTTTGGCCGGGGGGTTGGGGACGGTTCGGGCTGGCAGGCAGGCGAGATTCTGTGATTATCAAACAAATAAAAGTTAAAACGTCTGATTTGTGAGCTGGGGGTTCGTCCTGAAAAGATAACTGTTCGGGGTTATGATCATTTTGGTTTGTGATTGTTTTTGTGATTCTCCTGTTTCGTGTGGATTGACTCATGCTTCGGTGGATTCTGGTCCGCTCCGAGGTTCAAAACGAGGTTGAATGATGGCGAAGTTTGCTGCTGTGGTTTTGTTGGCCGCGACGTGGGGCGGTGTCGTGTGCTTGGCGGATCGCCCGGCCGAGGCTCAGCCCGGTATGGTGAGTCAGTTGCAGGTGCAGTCGGCGTCGCCCGAAGCGGTCCGAGACACGATGCGACGTGTGGCCGAGTACCAACTCGATCGCTACGGCCCCGAGCCGCCCACGCGGAACTGGCTCGTCGGCACGTTCTTCACCGGGATGATCGAGGCGTATCACGCCACGGGCGACGCGTGGTATCTCGAAGAGTCGCGCGCGTGGGGCGAGCGGTCGGGCTGGGGGATCAACAACCCGGTCCACGCCGACGACGTGTGCCCGGGTCAGACGTATCTCGAGCTGTACTTCATCGACGAAGACCCGGCGATGTTGACGCCGCTGGTCGAGGCGATGGAGCCGTTGTTGGAGCGCGAGACGATTGAGCCGGGCGAATTGAATGCGTGGCAGAAAGAGGCCAAGCCGTGGACCGGGCGGAACCTGTGGTGGTGGTGCGATGCGTTGTACATGGCCCCGCCGGTGTACGCCCGGCTGGGCACCGCGACGGGTGATCGTGCCTATCACGAAGCGATGCACGAGCTGTTCTGGGACACGGCCGACTATCTGTATGACCCGAATGAGCACCTGTTCTACCGCGACGGCCGATACCTGCCCAAGGGCGACGGCACCGATGAGCAGGCCGAGAAGGTCTTCTGGAGCCGGGGCAACGGATGGGTGTTCGCCGGGCTGGTGCGGATACTCGAACACCTGCCCGAAGACGACCCGCAGCGGCAGCGTTACCTCGAACTGTTCCGCGACATGGCGATGCGGATCGTGTCGCTGCAGCAGGACGACGGGTTGTGGCGTTCGTGGATGAACAACCCCGCGCAACACCCGACGAAGGAGTCGACGGGTTCGGCGTTTTTCGTATACGGCTTGGCGAAGGGCGTGAGCGAGGGCTGGCTGCCGCAGGGGTATTACGAGTCGGCGATCCTCCGCGGCTGGACGGGGCTGTTGAGTTGTGTGACCCCCGAGGGGCGGGTGACCCACGCCCAGATGGTGGGTTATGCGCCCACGGCGGTCCGGCCGTGGGACACGATGGACTATGGCGCCGGTGCGTTGTTGCTGGCGGCGGCGGCCGTGGCCGGGTGGCGTGAGGACGGTTTGCCGACCAACCCGCCGCCCGGGGAGTTCCTGCCCCGCGTCGTTGCCGAGGACGGCGCGTTCACTTGGTACAACGACGAGCGTGCGGTGGTGATGGGCAACCTGCTCTATGTCAACTACGTCAAGCGGGACGGCATGACGGCGCTGTCGTCCTTTGCGGTGAGTACCGACATTGAGAAACCTCCGGCCCCCAACGCGAAGCGGGAGGTCTTGCTGAGTACGTGGACCGAAAAAGACGACCACAACAACGGTTCGCTGCTGCCCCTGCCCGACGGCCGGCTGCTGGCGACCTACGCCAAGCACGGAACCAGCAAATCGTTCTACCAGCGATATATCACGCCCAAGTGGTGGAACCCGCCCGTGGTCTCGGACGAGCGCGCGTTTGAGGTCACCAAGACTAAGCGGGGCCTGACCTATCAGAACCTCTTCCCGCTCTCCGACGAGGGCGGACGCATCTACAACTTTTTCCGCGGCAACAACTTCAACCCCAACTTCGTCACCTCCGACGACCTGGGTGAGACCTGGAGCGACCCGCACCTGCTGGTCTCGGCCGGGGAGAACAGCAACCAACGGCCCTACGTGAAGTACGTCCACAACGGCAAGGACCGCTTCGACCTGCTCTACACCGACGGCCACCCGCGCGACCTCAAAGCCAACAACGTCTACCACCTGTACTACTTCGACGGGGCCTTCCGCCGCAGCGACGGCACGGTGATCCGCACGATGGATCAGATCGTGGCCGGGGATTCACTGGCGGCCGAGGAAGGGACGCTGGTGTTCGACGGCAGCGGCGCCAGCGGACGCGGATGGGTCTGGGATCTGGAATACGATCGGGCCGGCCAACCCTACGGGGCGTTCATCTCTTCGCCCAGCGGCGACATCGGCACCGACATGCGGTACTGGACCGCTCGGCTGATCGACGGCGAATGGCAGACCGAAGAAATCGCCTTTGCCGGCAGCAACCTCTACCCCAAGGAACAACACTACGCCGGCGGGATCGCGCTGGACCCGCACGACGATCAGCGGGTCGTGGTGTCCGCCGACGTGCACCCCGCCACCAACGAGCCCCTGCCCGGCCGGGTGTATCAACTCTTCAAAGGCACCAAGTCGGAAAACGGTGATTGGGATTGGGAGCAGCTCACCTTCGACCCGGTCAACCACCAGCTCCGTCCGGTTCTGGTCCGCGACCGCCCGGAGACGCTGGTGTGGTTTGCGGGCGAGTACGCCACCTACGCCGATTACCGCTGCAAGGTGATGGCCAGCTTCGGATACTGATGCAATGCCGCCGGTGTTGGCGTGACATGACCGTGACACGCATATAAAAAAGAACCCGGCCAGCAGAATGCCGGTCGGGCTCTAGGGGGTAATGGTCAGGAGGATGAAGCTCAGGCCCCGACGGCGACGTCGGAGTCTTCGAGCGCTTGGCCCAGCGACGGGCCGTTGAGGTACGAGGTTTCCAGGGTGCTTCGCATCTTCGCTAACGCGTGGATCTGGATCTGGCGGACGCGTTCTTTGGTCAGGCCCACGAGCTTGCCAACTTCCTGGAGGGTCATGCCCTTGCCGCCGTCGGGGTTATCGAAGGCGAAGCGCTTGTTGATGATGTCGAGCTCAAGGTCGGTCAGGTTGGATCGGTTCTCGTGGAAGATCATGCTGACCTGTTCGACGCAGCCTTCTTCTTCGAACGCCGCCTTCTCGGCCGAGTAGTTGGACCGCTCCAGGTCCGGCTCGAAGCCCACGGGGAACAGCGAGCGGTAACGCGTGGTCTTCATGCCCAGCCGGCTGAACGCCTTGAGGATCGCCCGGCAGGCGTAGGTAGAGAACTTGAAGCCCTTCGACACGTTGAACTTGTCGATGCCGCGCAAGAGGGCCATGTTGCCCTCGCTGATCATTTCGGGGAAGTCGACGCTGCCGGGGGGCAGACGCTTGGCCATCGCCAGGACGAGGGCGAGGTTGTACTCGGCGATCTGCTCGCGGAGCTGCATGGCCATGCGGTGCCACTTGAGCAGCTCGCGGGCCTTGGTGACGCCGAAGCGTTTGGGGTTGATCGATTCGCGGACCTGCTCGGCCCGGAAGCGGGCGTAGTTGAAACGCAGGAAGATCACCCGCTCCTGAGCGGCGGTCAGCAGGGGCAGCTTGGCGTTCTTCAGGCGGGGGTCGTTGGCCCGTTCGTGGGCGAGGCGGGTGTACCAGCCGACGCTCGCCCGGGGGATGTCTTCCTTGGGATCGAGGATCGTCCGCCAGGCTTGGGGCTCGTAAAAACGTTCATCGTCAATGAAGTCGATCGGGTCGAGAAGAAGGGGGGCGAGCTCGCGACGCTCGTGCCGTTTGAGGGCTTTGGGCCATTTGATCTCGGTTTCCGCGGCGGATGAGGGGGTATCGGGGATTTCCGGCGTATCGATCATGGTCATGGCGTCATCCTTCTCTCGGATTCAAAAAACGATCAAATCGTTCAAAACGTTCATATCGATCATAAGATCGTCCAGCCCCATGTCAATACTTCAAGAAAGATTTTTTGAACTCAGTTCCTCCCGGGCCCGTCACCAGCCATTTCACCCTCTAAATCCGCCCCTCGGAGGGAGCGCGGCCACCGCGATACGCTAAACTGCTTGTCCTTTCGCCTGCTCCCGGCCCAATTTCGACATGACCGATCCGCAATCTGATTCCAACTCGCAGTCAAAGAAAGACTTATCGACCGCGTCCGGTGCCCCCCGGGTGGCGGTTCTGGTCGACACCGCGACGGGTTGGGGCCGACGGCTGATCCAAGGCGTCTTTCAATACGGCCACCGCCACGGCCGCTGGCACCTCGACGTCCGGGCCCGCTACCCTCAGGGCGAGGTCCGCATCCCCGAGGGCTGGACCGGCGACGGCATCATCGCCCGGCTGGCGACCCCGGAAATCGTCGAGCACGTCAAGTCCTTCGGCGTCCCCTACGTCAACGTCTCCAGCATCGCGTCCGACAAACGCGCCCCCATGATCACCTCGGACAAACGAGCCATCGCCGAGATCGCTACCCAGCACTTCCTCGAGCGCGGCTTCAGCCACTTCGCCTACTCCGGCGAAGACGACCTTCCTTACGTCAAAGCCCAGCGTGAAGACTTCGAGGCCGAGGTCCGCAAGCACGGCTTCGAGGTGATCACCGATCCCGATCCCGTCTCTCACGACCCCGCAGCCAACTACGCCGAGCTGATGCAGCACCTGGTCGAATGGGTCAAGGCTCTGCCCAAGCCCTGCGCGGTGTTCTCGTTTGGTACGCAGCGCGGCGTCGATCTGCTCGAGGCCTGCCGGATGGCCGATGTGGTGGTGCCCCACGAGGTCGCGGTGCTCGGCGGTGATTACGACGACGTGCTCTGCGAGGCCTGCGACCCGCCGATGTCTGCGGTGGTGACCGCCAGCCAACGCATCGGGTACGAGGCGGCCGAAGTACTGAGCCGGATGATGCAAGGCGAAGAAGTCGAGGCGCGCAAAACCGTCTTGGCCCCCGTGAACATCCACAGCAATCCGTCGACCAACACCTACGCGGTGAAGGACAAGAACCTGATCACCGCGATGCAGTTCATCGAGCGCAACGCCTTCGAGCCGATCCAGATGGAAGATGTGCTCGAACAGGTCCCGATGTCTCGCCGTACGCTCGAGCGTCACTTCAAAGACGCGTTCGGCAAGACCCCTGCCGAGGAAATCCGTTGGCGCCGTGTGCACCAGGCCCGGAAGCTGCTCGCCGAGACCAACATGGACCTCGAAGACGTGGCCAAAGCGTCGGGCCTCAACTCCTACGCCTACCTCAGCCAGGTCTTCCGCAAGATGCTCGACGAAACCCCCGCGGGGTATCGCAAGCGCATGCGGGATGTATGAGGCAGGGAGTCGGGAGTAGGAATAAATCGAACTACAAACTAAAGCCCGCGGATGGCAAAGCCTTCCGCGGGTTTTTATTGCATTGCTTCACGCAAAGACGTAATTCAAAAGCATCACGATGAAGTCAATTAGTGACTAAATATTGAACGGGTGATGTTGTGGCTTGGCAAACTTTTGTCACGACATTGCTCACCGGCGGCAGAAAAGGTGGAGCATAAATTCCGATGGCTGGCCGGGGCATCACTTTGCTCTTCCCCGCCACCCGGCATCGACGACACTTCGGTGCGCACGACTGATCACGCCCGAACATCGCCGATCAAAAAAATTTTTGCGATCTATCCATTGCACCTACATGGGTTTTGGGATTCCGGGGTCGCGTATGTGCGCGCGCTGGTGACTTGTCGCACCTGTATGGAGAGGAGATTTTTCGGCACCCTTGTAGAGGGTCAATCGAAATGGCAATTTGCAACACTAAATGGCAACGCCGCCATGCGCACTAGATAAGCGTGGCCGCCACCACGCTTGTAAGGACTCCAGGGGGAGCGTCTCACCCGCCCCTCGGATCGAGGGGACTACCGACGGGGATTGGCAGGGTCCAGACTCGGGGCCTGGCCGTAGGTTTGAGGTGGGTTTATTTGGTTTTCAAAGATCGTTTACACAGCCGTCGAACGGCCGGTCATCCTGCTTCGAAGACCCGCCGCGTTCCATTAACGGCGGGCAATCTCCACAGGATGAATCTGTCATGTCAGGCCGCCTCCCGGCAGGCCGTCGTTGTACTCAAACGAAAAGGTGATCAGCCCATCAAGCTCATCACCTCCGGTCCATTGCAGGATATCACTGGCGTTGCCACTGGCGGGCAGGGTCGGCCAGTTGGGGGGCGTGCTCGATGTATCCGCGATGCCGCCCACCGGTTCGCCGTTGGTCATGTCCAGGGGCAGGCTCGGCCGCCAGCGCGGTGTGTAGATGTCCTCACCGTCGAGCCGGACCTGGCCCGCGGTGCTCCCCTGGCGGTCGTTGTTGGCTTCGTCGGCGACCCCAAAGAACTCGACGATGTGGCTCAGCGAGCTGTTGAGCATCACGCTCGGGCCGAAAGTCTCACGAACCAGTCGCGTGACCCTGGAGATCAAAGCGTCGTAGGACGAGCCCGAGCGGGTGAGGCTGGCGAATGCGAGCGCGTCCACACCACCGGTCCCGACGTAGGTTGGGGCGATCACCTGGGCGTAATCCTCCTCGGCCGCTGCGATCGCCGCCGCTTCGCTCGCCTCGCCGTTGGCCTGGCCGGTGTACCGCTCGACGGTGGCCAGGCGTAGCTGAATCCGGCAGGTGTGCACCAGGTTGAGCATCGTGTAGAGGTCGTTAACCAGCCAATAGCCGAGGCGGTCACCCGCCTGGATCTTGCCCGCCGCCTCGGTTTGTGAGACCGGCGACACCTGGTCGGCCGACAGTGTCCAGCTCACGCCGTCGTGTTCATAGATGTCGCTCGATGCGGAATCCGCCCGCCCGTTGTCTTCCGAGTTGTAGACGCCCAGGTAGGCTCGCTCGCCCGACGTGCCCGAATCTCCCACGTCGGAGATGGTCCGAGGCATGAACCGCCGGAACGTGCCGGGCAGGTCTGTCATGGCTTCCACGTAGGTGGTGACATCCTGGACGCTGTGAGCAATGTGGTCCAGCCATCGGCCGTAGAAGAAGACCAGCCCCTCGACTCCGGTCTGGTAGTCGGCCAGTCGATCTGCCAGTACATCCCCGGCAGCAAACGCGACGAGCGGGCTCACGGTGAAACCGGGCGGGTCCATCGCGGTGACCCGCTCCGCGAACGCGGCCGAGATCTGATCGAGGTAGACCAGCGAGGCCCACTCATCATTGACCTGTAATGGGAAACCGCTCCACGGCATTAGTGGGCCCTCGGGTAGCTGAAGATCAAAAGCCCGTCCGCATCCGCCATCGGCACCTGGTACTCAGCGGCACCGGTGGGCGGTTCGCTCAGCAAACGCCAGGTCCCGTCCGCCAACGAGTACGCCGCCACCGTGTCGCCCTGGTTGACTTTCCAGGCCGTGAACGGAGCGAGCAGATCCACCTCGGCCGCACCCTCGGGCACCTCGCCGTCGATGATCTGCTTGCCCACGACCTTGTCGCCCGCGGTTTGGCTCACGACCTCGAACAGCTCGACGGCCACGCCGGGCGGAGGGGGTGGGTCGCTGCCTTCGTGGCGTGCCTGGCTATCCACCAGGCGGCGGTTCTCGACCTCACGCATCAACGAGTCACCAAATGGATCGGGGCGGCGGTTCATTGCGCGGTCACCTCTACGCTAAGCGACGCGACGGCATCAGGGGCCTGAGCATCGGCGACTACGCTGGCCTCGATCGTGTTGGTTTCCTCGGTCCCGTCGGCCGACACGGCGCGGACCACCACCCGGACCGTGGTGCCGTGGGCGAACGTGCCCAGGGCCTGGCTGACCGGACGGCCGCCCCCGGAAGAAGTGGCCGAGACGGTGGTGAAGTCGATCGGGGTCGCTCCTGTTGCGAAGTAGACGTTGAAGCTCTGGGCGTTGGTTCGCCCGCGGCGGTTGAGCTTGACCCACTTGGCCGTGACCAGGCCGCCGGGACCCGCGACCAGGCTGAGGCCCGTAGGTGCCGGGGGAACGGGCAGGATCAGATCCCCGTCGTTGTCGAACGCCACTCGCTTGAGATCCAGTTCGATCGGGTCCTGGTCTGGCAGGTTGCAGCGGTTGTAGACGCGGACGTAGTAGTCCTCGTCCGAATTATCCACGCCGGTCAAACTGGCCTGGATGGTGCCGGGCTCCAAGACCGCCGAAACGACATCGTCGCCGCCGGACACCCGGCGCATGACCTCGTACCGGCTCGCATCGTCGGGGAAGAATCCGCGGGGCATCAACCCAGCAGGCCAGAACTGGTGAGGAAAGAACAGCATGATCACGTGGGGTCAATCACGACGGCGGTCAGCTCTCCATTGGCGTTGTGGGTAAGGTCTACCTTGGGTGTGACGCCATCCGAGGCCATACATCGCACAGTCTTGGTGGCATCTCCGTTGTCCGTAACGGTGCGAACGCCCGTGAGTACCGCGGCCACTAAAGCGAGAGCCTGCTGTGGGTCATGCCCAACTATGGTGACCGGCCCCTCCAGCGTTTCGGCACCGGCGGCCGTGATTCGAACGAGCATCACACCCAGAGTGTCACGGTCGCCCGCGTGACCCGCAAAGCTGTAGTTGCCCTCGCTCAACTCGGTCACCGCCCCAGACGCAGCCGAGTAGGCACTTTGCCCGGGTTTCATGATCTCCACGGCTGGAGTCGCGCCGGTGACCACATCGCCGCTGGTATCCAGAAGCCGGAAGCGGTGCGGCTGCGTGGTGTCGTTCTGTTGAAATTGCAACATCATCAATATCCCCAGCTCTTGGTGTATCCAAATGATCCGATTCCATTAGTCAACACCACAATCCCCGTAACGGCTGCGACTTGTAATTCATTCCACGCCAGACGAGCAAACTCGCTAGCCCCAGCCGTATTCTGATGCACTCCGTCGGCAAGGTAAGTGCCTTGCCAAGATGCGAAGCTTCCGTGCTCTTCATTGACGATCTGATACAGATTGAGAAGGCCGCAGTTCGATCGCTCGTCGCAAATCTCCTGAAGGGAAGTCGCAATGCTGGGCCAGTAAGCGCCGAGCCCCGAGGTCTCCCAGTTGCACACCAGGACGAACATCGGCGTGGGCTGCGCCGACGCGGCGTAAGCGATGTTGTAGTGATCGATGAGCTGCAGCAAGCGCGATTTGTAGTTTGCTATACCTGTCGGCGTGGTCCCATCGGTGAGTCCGGCATCGTTCTGACCAAGCTGGATGAAGATGGCGGTTGGCCAGCCAAAGACCCCGTTTCTCGCTTGCAAATCATCTAGATCGACGAGAGTATTCGTTCCACCCAAGGATACGGGAAGGTGGTCGAGAGCCGTCCAGCCACCCGCCGCACTGAAGCGAAGGCCAAAGCCATCGGCCTTTCCGTCAATCGATATTGCGTAACCGCCCAGGCAGACACCTTTGTTGGTCTTGTCGCCGAAGTTAAGATCGAGGAACCACTCCTCACCGTTAACGCCCGATGCGACTACGCCGCTCGCAGCGCCAGAGAAATCCACCGCCTGCCAATCGCTTGACGGGACGAGGGTGGTTTCAAAATCGACCGCTGTCGTTGCCAAGTTCCCGTTCGCACGGCGACGTAAAAAGCGACACGGGCTATTGCCCGAAAGCTTGGTCATTGCAAAACGCCAGTTGATGGCGTTGTTGACCGTCCAGTCTCCGTTGAGGTAAGTGCCAAGGAATGACGACGCGTACCTAGCAACCTGCGTGAAGGCACTAGGACTTCCTGTGTCCCATCTCGTGTTTGCGTTAAATCCAGGGGGGCATACCGTTACGCCATCGGGCAACAAGTCCCCTGAAGATGTAGCGATACCCGGCGTTTTAAAACTCTGCCAGCCTTCTACACCAGCGCTGATGGGGGCAGCACTGGCGAGTACGCGCTCACGCCAGTCCACATCCCACTGCTTCATGATCCCCTGCGCCCAGCGGGGCGAGTTAGACGGAGCGCTTTGGCTGTCTCCCAACCACAGAAGATCACATCGCTCGCCACTGGCAATATGCCGGGCCGCGTCCCCAAGTTTGTAGGTGCGTGGAGCTGCCATTTACTTGCCTTCCGTGAATTTGTGAGGTAGGTTCATCTCAGAAGTACCCCAATTCCGGGCCTTCTGGGAAGAAAAACCATGAACCGTTCCACCCGCTTCGGCGGAATATTGGGGTTGTGCTTGTGCGCGACCAGCGCGCATGCCATCTCGGTCTACCATGTCGGCAACAGCCTGACGTGGGACTCGCAGCCTGAATCCATCGATTCGCTCGCCACCAGCCAGGGCTACGACCACAATTTTGGCCATCACATCCGATGCAACTCTTCGCTGGGCCAGATCGTGGCCGACCCGATCACAACCTGCGTCGGCCCGACGAGCTTTGGCAAGTACGATTCCGCTTTGTCCGGGCATGAATGGGACGCGGTTACGCTCCAACCCTTTGCGGCCGGTGGCGCTACGCTCGGCAGTGAGGCCGACGCCGCCTTGGGCCTGATCGCTGACGCCAGGTCGAACTCCGCGAACGCAGACACGCGGTTCTACATCTACTCCGCATGGGGTCTGCGGTACCAAGTGTTCAGCCACTGGAACAGCCCGGTGGTCGACGATGACGACACGGCGTTTGGCTACGGGCTCGGGCACTCCCAACTGGTTTACGAGCGTGTTGCAGCCTCCACCGACGCCGAGGTCTTCGTGATTCCCGTCGGCGAGGTCATGTATGAGCTGGCGCTGGCGATCACTGCCGGTGACCTTCCCGGCTACACCTCCCACACCGATCTTTTCCGCGACCACATCCACGCCAGCTATGGTCTCGGCCGATACGCTGCTTCGGTCACGACGTTCGCCACGCTGTACGGTGACGACCTCGACGGGGTCTACTCCGAAGCCCTCGGGGCCTCGACCTCCGCGATAGTCAACGAAATTGTGCTCGATACCCTGTACGCCGATATGGCGAGGCACGGTGTTCCAGAGCCCACCTCGGCGGCAATTATCCTTGGCAGCTGCAGTTTGCTTGCCCTTCGTCGCAACAAGCAACATCACGCACCCCCCTGCCAAACATAAATGTTTGCCGATGGAATCCAGCCCCGTGTAACCGCAGCCTCAACGTGCCTCGTATCAAAACAGTAGGCGACCACCTCCCCCAGTTTGTCGGGTTGCAATCGGCCCAATGCCGCTGAGTCGGCATGTACAGAGGGGTCCATCCGCGCCAGCGTGGAGGCCGCACCGATGACGTTGTAACCGGACTGCCACTCGTGCTCGGGCCAGGCCTCAAGGTAGATGTTTGCCCCGTTGGCAGCCTGGGCCTGGATCGTCTCAGCCATCCATGTGCCAGCCGCGTAAGTCGCTGATCGGTCCAGACCAATCATCCGCACGCCGCTGTCATACAGCGGCTTGAGGGAGTCGGTGATCACCGTGTTGCGTTGGTCGGGGTTATTCGCGTCGCGCAAGGCAGGGTCGTGTTCCATATCGCCGATGTAGACGCGGATCGGCGAGTCGGGGTTGCGTTTGTGCCACGAGGATAAGACCGCCTCGACGGCCTTGGGTTTCATCGATTCGGGCGCAGTCTTGGTGTAGCGGTTAGAGCGAGCCTGCGAGAATAGATAGGGCCAGTCGCCCGTGTGGCCGAAGGGGAGATGCCAATCGATCACACGCGGGCCGTATTGATCGACGATCGCTTGCATCCGATCGATCTGACGCTGCCATCCATGGTGGATGCTCCACGAGGCGAACAGCGTTTCGGGGCCGCTGCCGTGGCTGGCACACTGAAGGAGATAGGCTTGGGTAGGGGCGATCAATCCAACATCCCCCTTGCTGCGGGCCAGCGATCGGCAGGCGGAAGGCGGCGGATCAGATCCCATTCGATCGGGTCTTGCTCGCGGGTCTGCACCTTTCCGTCAAGCGGATTCGAGTTGTACCAATGCCACGCCGGTGCAACGACCTGGTTGCCGTAACCACGCAGCTCTCGGTCGGACACCGCAAGCGACCAACCATCACGCTGGGGTTCGACGTTCTCCTTGACGCCGAAGTTCACCGCATTGCCCGAGGCGATCACACCGTCGAATCTCACCGCGCCGCCGTTGATGCCATGGCTCGACCCGTCCTTCAGCAAGACGCGGTTGAGGGTCAGCAGGCCGACACGGTTCACGATGTAGAGGTTGTGGCTGAACGTGTTGGCGGGGTGAACTCCGGGCTTGAAGCCGTTGTTCTCAAAGAAGCTGTCTTCGATGATCCAGTGTTCGATATTGAAGCCGAACATGCCGCTGCCACGCCGGTCGTGAGCGTCGCCTTCCCCCGCGTTGTAGTTATCGTGGGCATAGACCCTACGCGTCGTGACCACGGGGACCGGATCGGGGAACGGCTCGTCCGCAGACTGCCGACGCGACTCCACTGCAATCCCATACGGGAACCCCGAAACCTCGACGTCCTCCACCAGCACCGAGTTGGGTTGACCGCCCACATAGATGCCGTGCTGCGGCCCATCAATTCCGGGGCGGCCGTCGTTTTGGATTCGCTTGCCTCGAATCACAACGTCTTCACCCGGTGCGGCGATGATGCGAATCGGGCCGGACGGCTCAAGCTCGACGGCGGGGCCAGGCTCAACCACGGGAGGCGTTACCACGCCGGGCTCATCCTCGATCTGCCCGAGACTACGCAGTAGATCGATGATCAACTTGTTCTGTTCTTGAATCGCGTCGAGCTTGTCGTTCATCGGCTGGACGAAGTCGGGCTCTTCGATCGTGATCGTGCCCTCGGTGGCCTGGCCCAACGCGGGGAAGGTGGCCAGCATCACAGCACTCACGAACAGCATTTGAAACGTCTTCAATCGCATCATGAAACTCCTTCAAGGTCGGGGGATTCGGTCCAGTTAAAAATCGCTTCGTTGGTGTTGGCGGTGGCTTCGACGGGGTTGGTGTCCACACCACGCGGGTGATCGACGACCTCGACGAACGTCTCGAAGAGCTCCGAGACGTTGCCCACCTCGTCCTGGACCGACACGCCCAGGGCGAGCACGGCGCAGCCGTTGGGCGGCCGGTGCGAACCGCTAAGCACGATCACAGCGGCGGGGCTCGCGTCGGCCTGCGCTCCGATGACCTGGTCGGCCAGGAGCTTGCCGCCGCCGGACTCGGCGAGGGTCAGACCGTGGCCGGTGCCGATGAACAGCAGGAGCTTGTCGGTGGGCTCGTGGCTCAGGTTGAGCTGGACGTTGCAGGAAATCTGTGCCATCAGCGCCGCCCCCCGATGTAGCTGGTGTCACTCAACGCCAGGCGGATGTTCTGGTCCTTCTCGGGCTCTTCGCCCTTGCCCGACAGCGTGACGTAGATGCCCGCGATCGACGGGCTGCGGTCGCCGTCGGCCGAGATGTCGAAGCGGTAGTTGCGCCCCTGCAGCTGGCTCACACGGTCGCCCAAGAACCACAGCCAGAAGTCCATCGCCCAGGTCGTCGCGGCGGCCGAGACGCGGAGGGTCTCGTGGGCGTCGCGTTCGCGCTCGGCCAGGTCCAAGGGAGGCAGCCGATCGGTGTACGCGGTGGTGCCCCATCCCTCGATCCGCTGCAGTTCGCCCGAGGTGTTGAGGATGCTTCCGGGGACCGACCAGACTTCTTCGGTGGCCGAGCGGACCAGGCGTTGGCGTGGGTAGACCGAACCGGCCGACGATCGCCGCGGGGCCAACGCGGTCGCGCCGTGGTCGGCCGCAACGCAGCAGGTCACGCGAACCGCAAACTGCGGCTGACCGCCCCCGGAAGTTGGGAACATCAGGCCCCACCAGCTGTCTTCGGGCGCGGGGATTAGGCTCGGGTTTTCGAGGCTGGCCAGGTTGATCTTCGACAGGTCCTGGATACCCAACTGCAGCCCGCACTCTTCCTGGAGTGTGGTGATCTGGATGTCCACCTCCGTCCACGTCGAGCCGCCGTCTTCGGTGACCTCCACGATGTACTGCTGGCCGTTGGCCTGGGCCTCCGCCCGTTTGAGCGGGAGCAGGTTGCGCATCTTGCGGGTCCACACGATCGGCGTCGCGTTGCCGTTGGCCAGGCGATCGGCGACCAGTTCCGAGCCGCCGCCCGTCAGGCCCAGCTCGCTCACCCAGTCAAAGCCGCCGCTGGGGTGCTGGTAGATCGCGTTGCTGTAGCCGCCCGCGGTTGCCGCCCAGGTGCCCAGGCAGTCGATGCCCCAGGCGCGGCCCACACGCCGATAGGCTGCGAACTCGGCACCACCGCGGACGTGACGGGCGGTGTAGTTGGTGTCGGTCGTGTCCTGGGTGACCTGGGACGGGAGCCACAACGGCTTGAGCTGCAGCGCCGCCTCGACGTAGGCGTGGCCCACGCTCATAATCTGGTTGCGAATCCGCGCCGCGTCACGCGTACCCCGGAAGGTAGACACCGAGTTGTTGCGCAGTACTTCGTTGTGGTCGTCGCTGGCAAACGCCCCGCGCGGTTCGAGCTTGAAGAACGCCTCGGTGCCTCCGCCGATGCGGTTGATGCCGAGGACGTAGAGCCGGTCGTACTCGGTCTTGAGGCCGTAGTGTGGCATAACCGCCAGCTCGAACCCGGCCGCGTCACAGACGGCGTCGATGGCCTCCAGGACGCCCATGCCGTGGACGTTGATCTCGGGCAGCATCGCGTCGAGCCCTTCCCAGCGGCGGCCCTCGGGGGCGGTGTCGGCCATGATCGCGGCGAGCGTTTCCTTATCCAGGTCGAAGCCGCGGGGCAGTGCCGTCGCGGAGTCGGGGCCAAAGCCCCACATCACCAGGATCGATCGGATCGCCTCGGCCACGGTCCAGTAGGAACCGTTGGGGTCGCGATCATGAGTGAAGACGTGGCCGGCCAGGCCGCTGAGGGTGGCGTTGACGGTCTGGTCGCTGCGGTTGGGTTTGCCGCCCAGGTTGAACGCCGCGGGCAGGTCCAGCGACTCGATGACCGCGGGCTCGATGGTTTGGGCGGTGGGATCGACGGCGACCCATCGGCCGGTGATCAAGTGCTCGGGCGCGACGTTGTCCAAAGCGGGCAGCGGCATGGCGATGAAGTCCACCCGCTCGTCATCGCGTGCACCAGGCAGGCCAACCGAGAAGGGCATGCGTTCGATCACGCCCTCGAAGACGGTCAACTCACTCACGCCGTCGGGCAGCTCGACGCCCAGGACCTCGTGATCCATCGGCGAGACCGTGACACGGATCTGGTCGTCGGTGGTGTAGGTATTGAGCACATGCTCAAACTCAGGCAGGCCGCCGTCCTGTGAGATGAAGTCGAAGTCGGCCCGGCCGACCGATGCGCCCAGGATGCACGAGAACATGAGGCAGCGGATGCTGTAGTCGATCGTGAAGCCGCCGTCGGTCGGTGCGCCCACCGGCGAACCATCGAACGAACTACCGGGGGTGCGGACCTTCTTTACGTAGACGCTGTGGGTGAGGGGGCCGATGTTTCCACTCATGACGTGGTCCCTCCCTCGGCGCTCAGCTGCTGCCAGACGTAGCGGACCTTTTGCCGCATCCTGTTGGAGTTGCCCACGGCTACGAAGGGAACAGGGTCACCAACCACACGAAGGGGTTCGGCGAGCTGGCAGTCGTTGTAGGTCGTGCCAAGGATCTCCACCGCATGGGTGGCCGCATCGAATCGCAGATCGTCTTGCTCTTCTACGAGAGCACGCAAGGCGGCGCTGGTTTCTGCTTCTAGCCAGCCCTCGACAATTACGCGAGCCCCACGCTTCGGCCCGGTCATGGTGTAGGTGATCCCTGAACCAGGGAAAGCCTCCTGACGCACCGGCCCAGTCGCCGACACCGCGGGCCGATTCGTCCAATCCTGCCGGTCGTTAACGGGATCGTTGTCTATGAGGTAGACGCTATCGGGCATTGCCGTACGCCCCCCCTAGCCCCTTAAGCGCGGGGTCCTGGTCGCCATATACATCGCCGTGAATCGTGATGTCACCGCGTGAGCCATTCTTGAGTTCATCACGGATCTCGCCCAGGACTTCCACCGCATCAGCGTTGAGTTGGGCGGGCGATGCAATCTCCGGTTCATCGATACGGCCGGTCTCTCTCACACGCTGCAGCTGTTCGCGGGCTCGTTGCTCACCGGCATAGCGATCAGACTGATCAGCCGAAAGCCCAAGCAACGCGGGGCCGAAGGCGTCGGTGTAATCCAGAGCCACCTCGCCCGCGGTGATGGATGTGTCTGCATCCGCGCCTAGAAGCCGTGCTATTCGGTTCGTCAGACCGGAGATCGAGCGGCCGATGGCCCCCACACCGGCATCGCGCTGTTCGGCCTGTTGAAGTTTGATCGCCAGCTCACCACGCAGCGCATCGACGTCCTGACTCTCGGCGACTGCCGTGCGGGCATCGACTTGCTTGATGGCAAAGTTGAGGGCTTGTACCTCGTCTTGCGCGAAGATGTTATCGATCGCCAACCCCGTCAGGTCTTCCTCGGAATCTGCCGCTCTGACGACGGCGGCTTGTTTCTCGAAGAAGGCGCCGCGCTTGGCCGGATCACCCAAGGCAGTCGCAGTAGTCACGCCCTCGGCACCAACAAGCTGCTCAAGACCCGCCGCGTCGATGCGGCCTGCCTCGATTGCCTGCCCCAGTGTGAGCAGCGCAGTGTTGATCGAACTCCGATCTATACCCGCGCCCTGGGCAATCTCCAACTGCTCGTCGCTGAGGCTGCCCAGGAGCGAGAGGAGCACACTACGCAGCCCGGTGATTTGCTCCTCGGGCTGTCGGGTATCCAGGCCCGTAGCGCCCGCGACAAGGCCCGCCGCTTCGGCTTCGCTGACATTACCGATCTGCTGACCGGGGCCGAGGAACTTGCCCAGGAGCCGAGAGATCACACCCGGGTCGCCCACGCCCGCTTGCGTGATGGTTTCACGGAGGATGTTCTGGGAGCGTTGAGAATCGCCGTTCTCCGCAAACAAACCCGCAAAGGCATCGGTCAGCGTGCCGAGGTCGGCGTCGGTGGTAACGCCTGTTTCAACGATCTCAAGGAACAACCCCTGCAACTCAGTGTTGGATCGATCCGGGAAACGGCTACGGAGCGACGTGTATGCACGTGCGATCTCGGCGGGACTACGGCCACCCAGTTGGGCCGCCTGACCGAGGAACTCACGCTCCTGTTCATTGAACGACGTGTCCAAGAACTGCAGGTTGAGCTGGGCCTCGGCGAACTCCCGAGTCTGCTCGATGCGGCGATCTAGTTCCTCCCCCAGGACCTGCAACGCTCGGACTAGCCCACCAGCTCCGAGGATGCCCCCGACCATTCCGGCAAGTCGACCTGTTGCCGCGTTGACCACATCATCGAGCCTGCTAACGCCTTGAGTGGTGCCGTCGTTTGCTTGGCCCAGTCGTCGATGCGCAGCCACGCCCTGGTCAAGACGACGGTTGAGCTGTTCCTGCTCGTCTTCGGCCCGTGCGATCTCCTGGCTGAGCACGCGGATCTTCTGACGGCGCTGCTCTTCAGCCCGTCTCGTTTCCTCGGTGGCCTGCTCGCCCGCCTCGACCGCCCGCTCCGCTTCACGCTGCTCGCGGATCAGATTCTTCAGCTCGATACGCATCGAAAGAATCTGCTGCTCGCGGAGCTGGTCTTCCTGACTGGCCTGCTCGTTCTGTGCCGTCAACTGCTCCAGCGCCTGCGACGTCTCGGCCACACCGCCGGTGTCGGCGGTGACCTTGATCTGCTGCTCGATGGGCTGGGGGTTGGTGGTCATGACGAATCAGGCGAGGCGGGTAAGTCGAATCAGCGGACGGATCAGGCTTTGGGCGCGGTGCTGTAGCCGATCGCCTGGGCTTCGAGCGTGAACTCGCCAGCGCGTTCGTTCTGGATGCTTCCCTCGCCGCCGAGGAACTGGGCGCTGGTGAAGGTGAAGACGGTTTTGTTGCTGGTGCCGGGCTCTTTGCCCTCGACAGTCATGTCGCCGACCAGGTCAACCAGTCCTTCCAAAGCCTCGCGACTCATGGTGGTGATGCGAACGGTGACAGCGGGCTGGTTGGAGCGGACCTGCTCGTAGGCCGAGGGGGTGAGGTCGTCTTCCTTGAAGACCGGGTAGAGGTTCTTCTTGTTCAGCCTGAAGCTGATGTTGGTGACGCCCTTGTGAACGTCGCCACCCATCGTCAGGTTGCGGGGCTTCATGATCTGCTTCTCTTCGATATCGGGCATGGGTTCTCCTTGCGGATTGGGGTGCGGGTGGGTTACTCGGAGGTGGTTTTCCAGGTCACGTCGTACTGTTGGCCGATTCGAGCACGCCGATCGTCGTCGTCGTAGCCGTCGGCTTCGGTGCCGGGTTTGTTGGGGTTGTTGGAGACGGCGATCTTCACACTTTCAAAGGGCGTCCCAGCGGGATCTTCGTTTGCCGCATCGATCGCGTCTTCGATGGCCTGGAAGGCGTCGGACAATCGGAGCAGTTCGGTCTGCTCGGCACCGTCAAGCGTGGGGTCGTCTAGGTGGCGGAGCGTCACCACCACGATCATGTTGTGGCGTTCCATGCCGTCGGCTTGGGTCTGGACGTGCCGATGAAAGAACACCATCGCACGCGTCTTGTCGTCTTTGCCCTTCTTCTTGGCGTCCGCCTCGGTGGTGACACCGGTGGACTCCACGACGGCGACGAACGCCTTAAGGACGTCGTTGCGGGTCACGCGGCTCATGTCAGCACCTCCCGGAGTTTTTCGGTGATGACTTCCTGGGCGCGGGGCATGTACTCACGCACCGCCGACGCCAGCGCGTCGGTGCCCTGGATGACCACGCGGTCCTTGAGCACAAACATCAGCTTGCCGCGTACCTCACCGGCCTTACGACCCTCGGCGCGGCCACGGCCGTCACGCTTGCGGATAACACGCCTGCCCTCGGCGTCGCGGTCTTCCAGGAAAACGACTTTATTGCCGTTCTTGCTGGTGAAGATCTTGATGCGTTTTCGGTCGAAGGTGTCGAAGAACGCCCGCGGGCTGAAACGAGCTACCCCGCTGGGGTTGAGGTTGTCCGCGACGGGAATCCACAGGCGCTTGCCTGCGCTCTTCGGCGTGATCGTGGTCGAGCCCGGCCCGAGGATGGTCCGGGCATACGGCGCGGTCCTCGATGTCGTACCGACCACCCCCTCCATGCGGTCGGTGCGCTTGTGGGTGATGTCCTGGCGGAGGTTGCCGCTGCGGTTGTTGATCACGCCGTCCGGGCCGAACTGGGTGTTCTTGACCTCGGACTCGGCTTCCTGAAGCACCTGGATCACGCCACGTTCCAGCGCCGGACCAACCAGCTGCGGGAACTTGCGCCACTCGTCCATCAGGCGGGTGGACTCATCGGTGAAAGCGATTGAGATGGCGGCGGTGGCCATGAGCAGGACTCCGATCAGTAGGCGAGAGGGCTTCAAGCTTTGATCCTCCCCAGCGCTTCGCACGCCGCTACCAATTGGGGGTGAGCCGATTCCTCTCCCGGTCGATGCGTGTCGCCCTGGCCCGCATCGACCTCGTCGATCCCTGCGTCGCGCCGGGTGTTCCATAGACGCGTAGCCTCGACCACAATCGCACGCTGGAGATCGGCCGGGGCCTGCAACGCGGTGGCCGGGGGCGACGCCTCGGACGGGTCGATGTACCCGGCCGTGTAGACGACGAGGTTGGCGTAGGGATACGGCGCAAACCGTTCGCCGAAGAACAGCTCGATCTCACCCAAGGATTGCAGGAGAGCGAATTGGTTGGCCTCAAGCGGATCGATCTCGGCGAAGCCGTCGCTGTCTGACGTGTAGCCCGCGAGCTTGATCTGGTTGATCGACTCGACGGGGTAGTGAGACAGGTAGGCCAGCGGGCTACCCGTCGATCCACGGGGCCGCGGGTACTCCACGATGTCAACCTGCCGCATGAGCGTGGCCACGCCAACCAGCCGCGCCGCCGAGGCCGTGGCGGCTTCGAGCATCGAGGTCAATGTGGCGTCCTCGCTGTCCCCGGAGAATCCGAGAGCAGCCTTGAGGTCGTCGAGTTTGGCGAGGGCGTTGGGCATGGCTTAGCGGTTGGGTTTCTTTTTGCTGGCCTTCTTCTTGGTGGTCTTTTTGGTCGTGGTGCGACCAGGCTTAAGGTCGGAGGTGCGGGTCTGCTCGCCGAGGACGCGGTAAGCTTCTTCGGGCACCCCGCGATCGGCGATGTCTTCTTCGGTGGTGTCGATGACGGCGTGCTGGTTCCAGATCCCGCCGCGTTTGTGTCGGACTGTTTTTGTCATTTGGATTCGCATAGGTTGCTCCGTGGTTGATGCAAAATGCCTCCGCTGTCGATGGGGCACCGGCTGGAGGTGGACCGGCAGTACGTGACGCCCTTTTCAATGACGCGCCGTTTGCGCTTGCCAGCAGGGACGGACTTCCCTCGGCTCGAACAGCTCACCGTGGCGGAATTACTCGACGACGGTGTACTGGTCTTCGCGCAGGCCGCTGGCGGCCAGCTCGTGGGCGGAAAGCTCGTGCTCGCCCGCGGGGACCTCGATCGCGTTGGCCGTGATCACACGGTCCTTCACGAAGATCTTGATCTTGGTCTCGCTTGCCTCTTCGATCGCGACTTCAAGCTGGGCCACGGTCATGTCGTCGGCACCTTCGATACCGAGCTTCTTTGCTTCTTCGATGAGTTCGCTTTTCTTCTTTGCCATGTTGGGTTCCTTGGTTGGAGGGTGAGGGTTTCGAGGGTCTTTCAAACCCCGCCGAATCGGTCTTCGGCGGGGATGTGAAGGGTCGTCGAGCGACGCCGAGGCTTACGCGGCGGTACGGAAGCCGACGAGGGTCTCGGCGTTGCTGCCGTCACCACCGCCGTGCACGTCGATGTCGTAGCGGCGCGTGCTGAGCATCGCGGTCTGGTCGTTGGCGAACTTGAAGTGATCACTGGCCTTGAAGGTCAGGCGGCGGCGATCCCCGAACGCGGCACCACGGCGCAGATTGCCGAAGATCAGCGGGATCTGAGTGCCCGCGGCGGTCTGCGGCAGCACTTGGGTGTACTGCACCGGGAAGCCCGCGAACATCGGAACCGGACCCCGACCGATATCGGCGATGGTGTTGCCACCGGCCGCCAGCTGGAGCGGAGCCAGCACCGTCCAGTAGAACGTGTGCGAGCAGTACCACTTGGGCTGGCCGATGCCCGAGAAGGTCTTCACCGTGCACTTGCCGATCCCGGCGGTGAGGGCTTCGTAGGTGTAGCCGCCCCAGGCGTTGTCCCCGGCGTTCACGATGGCACCGGCCCCCAGTGCGTTGAGCACGCCGGTGATCTGGTTGTAGGTCCCGCTGCCATCGCCGAGGAAGCCCGCCTCGTCCACGGCCAAGGCGTGGGCCTCGGCCATGTCCGCAGCGATGAACTCGGCGATCGCGATGATCGCGTCTTCGGCGGCTTCGTTGTTGACTTCGGTGTAGGCACCCCACTTGCGGGCGGTGAGTTCACGCCCGTCGATCGTCGGCTGGCTGCTGGCCAGGGAACCGCCCTCGGCCATGGGAACCGCGGAGACCCGGCCGGTCTTCTTCGACCAGTGGACCAGGTCCGAGGTCATGGGCACCGACAGCGCGTCACGCTCGAAGACGCCGTGGGTGTCCAGCAGGTCTTCCATCGTGGTCAGCCAGATCTCGGGGATGACGGCGTCGGCGGTGGTGGTCGTGAAGACCCGGTTCTTGGCCAGGCCGTCGTGGAGGGTCTTGTGGTCGGTCTTCAGGACGTCCTGGGCCCAGTCGCGGGTTTCGCTGTTGGTGGCGAACCGGCCGATCATGGTGAGGCCGAAGGTGCGGGCGGCGTCCTCACTGGGGAACGCGCCCCGGTACTGATTGACGCCGTTGTAGGCCCGCTTCTCGGCCCGCTCGACGCGGAGGCGCAGATCCTTGATTTCCTTGGTGTGGTCCTCGGCGACC